>JBIIZI010000070.1:0-10346 GCA_044346375.1 Crocinitomicaceae bacterium
GGTTGTAATGACACCAAACACATGCAGCGCATACATTTGCTCGAAGAATACTTCTGCTAAAGCTGCGCCAAGTTCGGGGTCTGAACCCGTTCCAAACTCGTCTAGAAGCAATAAAGTTTGGGCGTTTGACCTGCCCAAAAAGAACTTCATGCGTTGCAAGCGGTAAGAGTATGTACTTAACTCATTTTCAATGGATTGATTATCTCCAATATCTGAATAAATTTGCTTGAAAAAGCACATTTGGCTATCTGGCGCAACAGGCACCAACAAACCCGCCTGCAACATCAGCTGTAATAACCCAATGGTTTTGAGCGTAATGCTTTTTCCACCGGCGTTAGGCCCTGAAATGACGAGCATTCTTGACTTTTGCTGTAATTTAAGCTCTTGCGCAAAAGTAGGTTTGCCCGCTTGCTGATTGGCGCGCCGAAGTAACGGATGATACGCTTGTTTGAGGTGCAAGCCCGTATGTTGGCCTATTGCAGGCAAAACGGCTTCCATTTCCAAGGCCAACTTGCATTTGGCGTTGAGAAAATCGATGCGCGTCAGCAGGAGTTGATAGGCCTCTATGAGCGGTTTGTATTGCACCATAAGCCCAGTGAGGGCTTGCAAAATGCGATGAATTTCCTTGCGTTCGTCGTCAAATAAAAACTCGAGCTCGTTGTTGAGCGGCACGTTCACAATTGGTTCTATAAAAGTAAGGCTACCAGTTTTGCTCGAACCATGTATGTTACCCGGCACCTTGCGTTTAAAGGTGGAGAGCACGGTAAGCACGCGGCGTTCATTGACAAACGTTTCGAGCGTTTCAGCCAACACCTTGTCTTTGTTGTAGCGGCGCAATTCTTTGTCAAAGTTCTTATTGATCTGATTGCGCAGCACCCTTATTCTAGCGCGAATTTCAGCTAATTCAGGCGAGGCGTCGTCTTTGATTTGGCCATTGCGGTCAAAAACTTGATCTATTTCATTGGTGATTTCCTTTGTGTAATAAACGTCGTTGGTGAGTTCTTTTAACAAAGGATATTTGAAGAGTGAATTTTCAAAAAACAGCACCAAAGCATTGACCAATTCTGAGGCTTGATAAATGCGCCGAAACCCTTCCAAAGAAATGACTGCTTTTTGAATCCCTAATAATTTGATTTCCTGCAAGAGTTCTTCGAATTCGAGTTGTGGAAATTTTTCACAGTGGACGCGCACCTGACGCAATTCGTCCAAGCGCTTGAGTTCTTGGCGCAACATTTGAAACTGCGTGCGCGGCTGTAAAGTTTGAACTTGTTTTAAAGCTGTGGTGCCAATGCAGAATTTCTCGAGCCATAATTTGATGGCTTCAAACTCGAGGTCGTGGAGGGTTTGTTGATCGGTGCTAAACACGGTGCAAAGATAAACAACACTTTGAATGTGGTTTTGTTGTAATTGTCATATAATTAATATTATGTTAAATAGAATATATTCAATTACAACAAGAGCTTGCAACTAATCGCTTCTGTTCCCAACGGATTTTCTATCTTTAGCACACAAATTCAAACAATGGCCATCTATTCCTTCAATGGGTTTATCCCTGTTATCAAACCGTCGAGTTTTGTGCATCCACAAGCCAATGTCACTGGCAATGTGCTCATCGGTGAAAACGTTTACATTGGCCCCGGGGCTGTTTTGCGTGGCGACTGGGGACAAATCATCATTGAAGACGGCTGCAATGTGCAAGAAAATTGCGTTATTCACATGTTCCCCGGAACTACCGTGCATTTAAAAGCTGGCGCACATGTTGGCCATGGCGCTATTATACACGGTGGCATTCTAGAAGAAAATTGCCTTATTGGCATGAACGCCGTTATTATGGATGATGTTGTGGTCGGTAAAGAATCCATAATTGGTGCGCTTGCTTTTGTTCCGGCTAAAATGGACATTCCTGCGCGCAGCTTGGTGGTTGGAAATCCGGCAAAAATCATCAAAGCCGTTTCCGACGACATGATCTCCTGGAAAACCGACGGAACCGCCCTGTACCAACAATTGCCTTCAGATTGTCATGCAAGTCTTGTTCCTTGCGAACCATTAACTGAGATAGAAACCGACCGACCAACGCAACAAAAGACCTATTTTAAGTGGCAAGAAAGGAAATAATGTATTACCTTTGACTCCCGTAGTTACAAACGTTATATGTCCAATTCAACAAAGTATGTTTTTGTAACCGGGGGTGTGACTTCTTCTTTAGGGAAAGGCATCATATCTGCGTCGTTAGCAAAACTTTTACAGGCCCGTGGTTACACCACCACCATCCAAAAACTCGATCCATATATCAATATCGATCCAGGAACCCTCAACCCTTACGAGCACGGCGAATGCTACGTCACTGACGACGGCGCCGAAACCGACCTCGACCTCGGCCACTACGAGCGTTTTTTAAATGTACCTACGTCACAAGCCAACAACGTCACCACCGGTAGAATCTACCAATCAGTCATTGAAAAAGAACGCCGCGGCGATTACTTAGGTAAAACTGTTCAAGTTATACCGCACATCACCGACGAAATCAAAGAACGTATTCAGGCTGTGGCTAAAAATGGTCAGTTCGACATCGTTATTACCGAAATCGGCGGTACCGTCGGTGACATCGAATCGCTGCCTTACGTTGAGGCAGTGCGCCAAATGCTCTGGGAATTCGAAAACGACTGCATAGTAGTTCACCTTACGCTTGTCCCCTATCTTTCTGCTGCCGGCGAACTCAAAACAAAGCCCACACAGCACTCCGTCAAGCAATTGCTCGAACTCGGCGTTCAGCCAGATGTACTTTGCTGCCGCACCGAGCACGAACTCGACCTTGGTCTAAGAAAGAAAATTGCCAAATTCTGTAATGTTTCTGTCAATGCCGTTATCGAAGCGCGCGATGCTGCTTCTATCTACGACGTTCCTTTACTGATGCAAGCCGAAGAACTAGACACCGTTGTCTTAGACAAACTAGGCTTATCAAAAAAACAAAGTCCTAAACTAGACAACTGGAAGTCTTTTCTAGACCGACTCAAAAACCCAAAACACACCGTTCAAATCGGTTTGATCGGTAAATATGTTGAGCTCAAAGACGCCTACAAATCTATTTCTGAAGCGTTTATCCATGCTGGCGTTTCCAACGAAACAAAAGTAGAACTCAACTGGATCCATTCCGAAACCCTCGACCCCGACACCATCTCTACAGAACTCGCTGGCCTAGACGGCATTTTAGTTGCACCTGGTTTTGGTTCAAGAGGTATCGATGGCAAAATCGAAGCCGTGCGCTTTGCCCGCGAAAACAACATTCCATTCTTAGGCATCTGCCTCGGTATGCAAATTGCGGTCATCGAATTTGCCAGAAACGTACTTGGTTTATCCGATGCGCATTCTACAGAAATGTCTGAGAACACCAACTCTGCTGTCATTTCCATGATGGAAGAACAAAAACGCATCTCCAACATGGGCGGCACAATGCGCTTAGGTGCTTACAAATGTGAACTCAAGCCCAATTCCAATACGGCCAAAGCCTACCAAAACAACAACATCTCTGAGCGCCACCGCCACCGCTACGAATTCAACAATGCCTACCTTGCTGATTTCGAAGCCAACGGCATGATTGCAACTGGTAAAAACCCTGAAACAGGCTTGGTTGAGGTGGTTGAAATCCCTACCCACCCTTGGTTTGTGGGCGTGCAATTCCATCCGGAATACAAAAGTACGGTAGACGCCCCTCACCCACTCTTTGTTGCTTTTGTAAAGGCAGCGCTTAAAAACAAAAAACACTAAACCCTATGGATCGCAATTCCACCATTGGCCTTGTCCTGATTGGCCTCATCATCACGGTTTTTTCCGTAATGAACCAGCCTTCTGAAGCAGAAATCAAAGCTGCACAAAAGAAAGAAGCTGCTGCCGCTGCTCAAAAAGCAGAGAAAAAGCAAAATAAAGCAGCGAAAGCCACAAGCACTTCAGCTTCAGCTTCAACAGCAGCCAACAACTCCTCTCAGGTTGTCAAAAAAGGAGAACTAACTACCATAGAAAACGACGAACTGCGCATAGAGCTCAATTCAAAAGGTGGTATGCTTGCAGCGGTTTACCTGAAATCTTACAAAAGTTACAAAGATTTCGCTGATGAAAAAGACGACGCGCTTTGTTTATTTGAAGATGGCGACGCACACAACCAATTGGTGCTCAGTACTGCCAAAGGTAAAATTTATACCAAAGACTACCTTTTTGATTTGGTAAAAAGCACCAAAGCTAAAGCAGTTTATGAGGCCAAATTTACCGAAGGTACCATTCGCCAAACGTATGCACTCAAAAAAGGTCATGACCTTTCTTACAACATTGAAGTCCTTGACAACGAAGGTTTCATCCTAGACAACACCGTTCTAAATTGGGCTACCGATTTCAAAAAAACAGAGCGTTTGTTCACTGAACAGCGCCGTGTTTCTACCATTTGCTTCAACCAAAGCGAAAGTGGCCTAGATTACCTTTCTGAAACTTCTAGTGAATCAGGTGTTGCTGAAGAAAACATCGAATGGGTGGCGTTCAAGCAAAGTTATTTCTCTGCGATCCTTCACCCTACCAATGCCTTCCCGAAAAAAGGAACCAAATTCTACATCGAAAACTTCAAGGACGGCCACCCACAAGCCTGGACACACCTCAAAGGTTACCACGCAACCATGGCCCTCGACTTTCAAAACAATGCGGCTTCATTTAATTGGTTCTTTGGCCCTAACGACTACGAAGTACTCAAAAGCTACGACAGCGGCTATGACGACATCCTGAATTTCGGCTGGGGCTTGTTCCGCTGGATCAACATCTATGCCGTACAACCCATCTTCAACTTACTCCTAGACAACGGCATGGCCATCGGTTGGGCCATCCTCGTACTTACCCTCATCCTCAAAACCATCCTCATGCCGGTGCAATGGAAGATGTTCGTATCTTCTGTGAAAATGCGCATCCTCAAGCCAGAAATTGACGAACTCAATGCCAAATATCCGAAGCAAGAGGACGCCATGAAAAAACAAATGGAAATGATGGCGCTCTACCGCGAATCTGGCGCAAGTCCGTTGGCGGGTTGTGTGCCTATGCTTATCCAGATGCCGATCTTACTTGCTGTTTTCCGCTTCTTTCCGGCAGCCTTTGAATTGCGTCAAAAAGGCTTCCTTTGGGCAGAAGATCTCAGTTCTTTCGATTCCATCCTCGATTTCGGTTTCCACATCCCGGTTTATGGCGACCACATTTCATTGTTCACCCTATTAATGGCTGGCACCACCCTCGCCTACACCTACATGAACAGTGGCAACATGCAAACGCCACAACAACCTGGTATGCCCGACATGCGCATCATCATGTATATCTTCCCTTTCATGATGATCTTCTTCTTCAACAACTACTCTGCAGGTTTGAGCTATTATTATTTCATCTCTACCTTGCTTTCTATCGTCATGATGCTTCTGATCAAGTATTTCTTCGTCAACGAAGAGAAACTCAAGGTTAAAATGGCTGAAAGAAAGGCCAATAACGCTGCCAATCCGAAAGTGAAGAAAAAATCAAAATTCCAAGAGCGCTTAGAAGAAATGCAGCGCCAACAACAAGAAATGCTCAAAAACCGCAAAAAATAAACCCATGAAATTTTTTATCGACACCGCTAACCTGAACGATATCGCCGAAGCCCACGACATGGGTATTTTAGATGGCGTCACTACCAACCCTTCTTTAATGGCTAAAGAAGGCATTACAGGAAAGGCCAATATCTTACAACACTACGTAAACATTTGCAACATTGTTGACGGCCCAGTAAGTGCTGAGGTCATTGCAACAGACTTTGAAGGAATGGTGCGCGAAGGTGAAGAACTCGCGGCTTTGCACAAAAATATCGTCGTTAAAATCCCGATGCTAGCAGAAGGCCTCAAAGCCATCAAATACTTCTCAAATAAAGGCATCCGCACCAACTGCACCCTAATTTTTTCAGCTGGCCAGGCTTTAGTAGCTGCTAAAGCAGGCGCAACATACATTTCTCCGTTTTTAGGTCGTCTAGACGACGTCTCTACAGACGGTTTGCAACTCATCGATCAAATCCGTGTCATCTATGACAACTACGCTTTTGATACCGAAATTTTAGCAGCTTCAGTGCGCCACCCTATGCACATCATCAACTGCGCCACAATCGGTGCAGATGTCATGACCGGCCCTTTATCTGCGATCAAAGCACTTGTAAAGCACCCACTTACTGATATCGGATTACAGCAATTTTTAGCTGACCACGCCAAAGGAAATCAGTAACTCAAGACATGTTACCTAAAGAAGAGCGCAAAGCGTTAAACGAAGCCTTTTGGGCGGGCTTTAAAACCTACATGCGCGCTTGTATGTCTGCATCAGGTAGGCGCATCAACTGGATCAACTATCCAACACAAGTCAAGAACACTTATTTGCGCTTGGTTTGTAAGGGCAAGCAAGTGTCTATTTGTTACGACATCCAATTCAAAGATGCCGGCATACAAGCCATTTTTTGGGAACAACTCACCGAACTCAAAGTAGTCTTAGAGAGCAACATGTCCATCCCGACAACCTGGGAACCACAATTTGTCAATGACGAAGGACAAACAATCGGCAGGATCTACTGGCAACTGGAGGGTTCAAATTTTTATGAACAGCAAGATTGGCCGCTTATTTATGCCTTTTTCAAGAAACATTTACGCGAGTTTGACGTCTTCTACCAAGAGTTCAACGAAATCCTGATCACATTGGTCGACTAACAAGAATGACTATCTTTACCACATGAAATTATTAGCCTCCATTCTATTTGCTTTTGTTTTTGTCCAAGCGCAGGCGCAAACCAATCTCCTACAAACTGATTTTCAAACGGGTATCCCTACCAACTACACCTTGTTGAATTTAGATGCAGCTGCTCCACACCCACAAGTTCTAGAATACGCAAGCGGCTGGATCACAGCTCCAGACCCCGAAAACACCTCAGACACCGTTGCTGCAGTGAGTTCTTATTTTGAAGATGCCGACAGCGCCAACCGCTGGCTCATTACGCCGCAATTGCAACTCGGCAGCTTTGGAAATTTCATCTCTTGGGAAGCGAAATCTCACGACCCTTCCTTCCCCGACGACTACCTCGTTTTGGTATCCACCACCACAACTGATCCTACTGCATTCACCGACACCATTGGTTCGGTCCAAGAAGAAAACTTCGAATGGACATTTCGCGAATTCAATTTAAGTGGCGCTGGCTACAACGACTCCACTATTTATGTGGCTTTTGTACTGCGTACGCTCGACGGCTTTAAATTGTACCTAGACGACATTCAAGTGCGCAAAGACGACCCGGTTGGCTTTGTTGAGCAACCAACAATTACATTCGATGTTTATCCGAATCCTTCAAAAGATTTGATCAACATTCAGGGGAGTCAAGATTTTCAGCGAATAGAATTAACATCTACTAGTGGTCAATTACTTCGTACTTCTAACGAAAGTTCAATGCACATTAATGACTTGAAGCCCGGGCCCTATTTTTTGACGATCTATTCAAATGGCCAAAGCCTAACCAAACGCATCGTTAAAATCTAATGCCGGCACTACTTGCACAAGTAGAACAATTGGTAAAAACTAAATTTACCGATCAAGAAGGCAGCCACGACTGGTTCCACATAGACCGCGTTCGCAGAACAGCCCTTTATTTACAAAGTCAAGAAGGCGGTGAAGCCGAACTCATTGAACTTGCGGCCCTACTCCACGACTACTCAGACCACAAATACAACGGAGGCGATTTTGAAGCAGGCGCCAAAGAAGTGCAACACTTGCTGCTGTCTTTGGGTGCAGCACCAAATTTGGCACTTCAAGTGGCTCAAATCGTACAAATTGTTTCTTATAAAGGCGCCAAGGTTGCCGACCAAAACACCACCCTAGAAGGACAAATTGTCCGCGATGCCGACCGTCTAGACGCCATTGGTGCTATCGGTATTGCCCGTGCTTTTTCTTACGGTGGCAGCCGAGCCCGGGCACTCTACGACCCCAGTATTGCACCAACGCTTCACGACAGCAAAGAGGCTTACGCCCAAGACAAAGGCCATACCATCAATCATTTTTACGAAAAGCTTTTGTTGTTGAAAGACCGCATGGAAACTCCAACTGCACAAAAATTAGCAGCTCAGCGGCACGTTGTCATGGAGCAATTTATAGCCCAATTCAAGCAAGAGTGGGATCCTGGAAATCAGGATATTTGCTAAAAAAGTCTGCGGTCTGTTTTTCCAGAGCCACTTGTAGTAGCTTGGCTTCCCTACTTTCAGGATACAAAATGTGATGGGCTTTGCTTTTTTGTAGCGCTCCCCATTCGTCCAAAATGGTTCTTGTAGCAACATCCAAAAATCTTTGCTGAAACTGCGCCCAAACTACAGCTATGGCTTTCTGATTTGGATGCGCGCCATCTTCTTTGTAAAAAGTGTAGTCGCGGAGCTGATCCGTCACCAGCTCAAAAGCCTCAAAATAAAAACAGTTGGCCTTTTCACAAAGTGTTTCCACCAATAAATGCAAGCGCGCTTTGCTGCGGTTGTTCTCCACCAAACCATCTTTGAGATGCCTAACCGGGCTGATTGTTAACACGACTTGTAAGTTGGGGTTAAAGCACTGGAGTTCTTCAAGTAAGTCAAGCCAGTGTGTTTGGAGCAGCTCTAAATCCGTTATTTCTTTGCTAAAATTTGATTTTGGCGCCTTATGGCAATTGGCAACAAGTTGCTGATCAGAGCTTAAGGTATATCCCCAAGCTGAACCGAAAGTAAGGAGCAGGTGACTGCTTTTTTGAAGTTGCGCACGAAGGTCTTGGTGCAACAGCCTAGATTTTTCCAATAAAGCCTCCTCAGACATAGCGTAAAACGATCCTGACAAATCCCATGATAAAAAGATGTCGTTGCGCTGCTGCGTTCTGAGTGGCGTAAATTGTGCGTTTAAGGCCCAACGAATGAGTTTAGAGATGGCCAAGGGATGAAAAAGAGTGCCCCCAGGATTGATGCCCACTTTAAAACCATTGGCTTGGAGCAAACCTCCGATTTCATCTGAAAAGCAACTACCCATAAGGGTAATGGGTTGCGCAAAACAAAGGGGGCTTAGGGTGTTCATGCGCCTTTCAACAATGCTTTTGCATTGGCAATTGCGGCTGTTGTAACGGCCTCGCCACTGAGTAATCTTGCAATTTCTTCGACACGCGCTTCAGAAGCAAGCGGGCTCACTTGTGTTTGCATGCGCTCGGCAACAATAGATTTCTGTACTAAAAAATGATGCGCCGCACGCGCAGCAACCTGAGGCAAATGCGATATAGCCATGCATTGCCCATTGGCAGACATCTCGTTGAGCAATTTGCCTATTTTAAGCGCAACCTCACCAGAGACACCTGTATCGATTTCATCAAAAATAATAGTAGGCAGTGCTTTCTTTTCAGAACTCATTTTTTGCAAGGCCAACATGAGTCTAGAGAGCTCTCCGCCACTTGCAGCGCGTTCAACCGGTACAGGGCTATGACCTAAGTTGGCAGAAAAAAGCAAATCAATTTGGGTGCACCCGCTCGCATTAAGTTGCTCTGTTTGCTGTAAATCAAAAGCCAATTTGGTATGTGGCAACTTGAGGTCTTGTAAGATCAGTGCTAATTTTTGCGCTAAGTCTGGAACGCCCTCAAGTCTGAGCTGCTGTAGTTCTTTTGCCGCTGACCAAAGGTTTTGGTGGCGTAAGTGAAGCTCCGCTTGAAGGGCAATTAGGGCCTGTTCTTGTTCTTCAAGCCCCTGGTTTTTCAGTGCCAATTCGGCTTGTAGCGCACGCAAGTCTTGGACGTCGCGCACACGGTGTTTCAATAATGCACTATTGATTTTGTCTTGGAGCGCCTCTAAGGCGGGCAACTGGCTCGGGTCGATATCTTGATAAGAAGATGCTTCGGCATCTCGAGAAAGTTCCTTGAGTTCAATCAGAATTTGATCAAGCCTTTCGGCAAAAGCCAGCATATCGGCATCGATTCCTTTGACTTTATCAATACTGGCCTTACGGGCATAAAGCTGTGCATACGGGCCGTTGTCATCGAGGATACTTGCAAGTGCAGCTTGGGCTTCTTCCAATTGAGCTGCGTTGGCAAAGCGCTCAAGTTCTTGGTCGAGGTGCTGGATTTTAGGATCGTCCAAATTCAAGGACTGCAGTTCCTCTAATAAAAATTGATTGTAGTCTTGTTGAGCCCTCGCAGTATCAAATGTATCTTGCAAGACCTCTACTTGTTTCTGAAGTTGTTGAAAGTATTGAAATTGAGTTGTGAATTCAGCTCTGCGCTGATCTAGGCCCAAAAGTAAATCTGTAAGTGCAAGTTGGTATTTCTTTGACTT
>JBIIZI010000071.1:0-10271 GCA_044346375.1 Crocinitomicaceae bacterium
GTTTGTAAGACCAATAGGAGGCCTTGGTCTTGTACGCCCATTTGTTCTAGCCAGGGGCTGAGTTGGGCACCCGCTGCAATACCGTAAACAACTAGTGCGACGTTGTTTCCTAATAACAAGAGGGCAATCATGTTGCTTTCTTTGCGGTAGAAGAGATGCAATACTTTGGCTTGAAACGTATTGTTTTTCTTTACGACTTCTATGCGCAAGCGATTGGCTGAAATATAAGCCAACTCCATGGCAGAAAAAAATGCTGAGCAGATTAACGAACAGATGATCAGCGCAAAGTTGAGCTCCATGAGGTTTATTTTCCGAGGACGTCTTTACCGATGTCTTTGCGGTAATAAGCGTCTTCAAAGGATATTTTGGAAATGGTATCGTAGCTGCGTTCCAAAGCGCTCTCGAGGTTTTTGCCGTAAGAGGTGACGGCCAAAACACGACCACCATTAGACACTACAGATGGGCCGTCGGGTAGTGTGCCCGCATGGAAAACCAAGCTGTCGGTAATGCTGTTGAGGCCATAGATGGTTTTGCCTTTTTGGTATTCGCCAGGATAACCGCCTGCTACCATCATGACCGTAGCTGCGCTTTTGTCGTGAAATTGGATGTCGCGTTCTGAGAGCGTATGGGTGGCAACACCTTCGAATAGGTCGAGGATATCGCTCTTGATTCTAGGCATGACCACCTCGGTTTCGGGGTCGCCCATTCGGCAGTTGTATTCGATGACGTATGGATCGCCTTTGACGTTGATCAGGCCAAAAAACACAAAACCGTTGTAGGTAATTTTTTCTGCTTTGAGGCCTTTAATGGTTGGAATCACGACCCGATTGAGTACTTTGTCCATAAAGGCAGCGTCTGCAAACGGAACGGGAGAAATAGCTCCCATGCCACCTGTGTTGAGGCCGGTGTCGCCTTCGCCAATGCGTTTGTAGTCTTTGGCTTCAGGAAGTAGTTTGAAAGACTCTCCATCGGTGATGGCGAATACAGAAAGTTCAATGCCGTCAAGGAATTGTTCGATGACTACTTTAGCACTCGCTTGGCCAAATTTGGCGCCAATGAGCATTTCTTCGAGTTCGCGTTTGGCTTCATTGAGGTCGTCGATGATGAGCACACCTTTGCCTGCGGCCAAACCATCGGCTTTGAGTACATAAGGGCCTTTCATGGCATCTAGAAAACGCAAGCCTTCGGTCAGTGTGTGTGCGTCAAAAGTACCGTATTTGGCTGTTGGAATGCGGTGTCTGGACATGAATGCCTTTGCAAAATCTTTGCTTCCCTCTAGTTGCGCACCTTCTTTGCTCGGGCCAATGAGCGCTACATTTTTGAGCTCGGGATCTTGTTGGAAGTAGTCGTAAATGCCTAAAACAAGGGGTTCTTCTGGGCCAACAACAACCATGTCGATAGCGTGTTGTAGCACCGCTTGTTTGATGGCTTCGAAGTCGTTGAGTTTGAGATCGAGGTTTTTACCGTGTTTTCTGGTACCTGCGTTTCCAGGTGCGATAAAAAGTTCATCTAAGATTGAACTTTGCGAAATTTTCCATGCAATGGCGTGTTCGCGCCCTCCGGATCCGAGTAGGAGTACTCTCATGAACAATGAGCTAAAATAGATTCAAAAATACGCAAGCCGTCGAGGTTATTGAGGTGTTTGTCGGCGGCGCGCTCAGGGTGAGGCATCATGCCAAATACGTTTTTGTTGCGGTTGGTAATGCCTGCGATATGCTGCAAAGAACCATTAGGATTGGTGCTGGCATCTTGGCTGCCATCGGCTGCACAATAGGTAAAGAGGATTTGGTCATTGGCATGTAGAGAAGCCATAGTAGCTTCGTCTGCATAAAAACGCCCTTCGCCGTGTGCAATTGGAATTTGGTATGCGTGTGTAGGGTCGAGGTCTTGGCTAGGAGCGGCACTCTTGCTTACTGGCTTGAGAAATACGTTCTTGCAAATGAATTTTTGGGTGTCGTTGTGCAATAGAGCACCCTCTAAAAGCCCTGATTCTGTTAGGATTTGAAATCCGTTGCAGATGCCCATGACGTAGCCGCCGTTATTGGCATGTGCAATGACGGATTCCATAATTGGAGAAAATTTGGCAATGGCGCCTGAACGGAGGTAGTCACCGTAAGAGAAGCCACCTGGAATAACGATGAAATCTGCACCTTGGAGGTCGGTGTCTTTGTGCCAAAGTTCGACAACTTCTTGCCCCATTAAATCTTTGAGTACATAGACCATGTCTTGGTCACAATTGGATCCTGGAAAGGTAACAACGCCAAATTTCATTTTCGATTTTTAAGATGGTTCAAAGTTAGTAAAAGTCTAGCCTCAAATGGTAAAAAGTATAAATTTTAGCAAAGAGAAGGCAAATAAAATGTAGAAGAATAAATGCGAGCTGATCCCTAGGCTACTGCTCAGGAGCGCGTACGAAAAGTAAAAAGAAAAAGGGAGAATGGTGAGGCTCAGCAAGCCAATTTGTCCGGAGAGAAAGAAAGCTGCCACGCCTATCGCAAAAACAAAGAAGGTAAAAGCAGTGAGGATTTGTGTTTGTTTTTTGAGTTTCAAGGAGGCTTTGTGTAAGCGTGCTCGGAGGCCCAAAAGACTAAAAATAAATACCAAAGAAAGTAAACCAATAAAGGTGAGGTCTTGCCAATTGGCGTTGTAGTAAGCTAAATCAGGAAAGAAGTTGATTTGAATGCTTTGCCCGTTCAGGTAATAAAAACTAAAAATTCCAGAGATCGGCAGTAAAAAACCAATGATAATGAGTAGGAGCTCGCGCCAGAAGTAACCGCGCAGCAAAAGGAACATGAGTAAAAGAAGAGGAAGCAACACCACAAATTCAGGCTCAAAAAGCACACTCAAGCCAAAGGCAAAGCTTGCGTTAAAAGCTGCTTTTTTAGAATTTTGCTGGGGTTTAACGCCAAAAAACAGCCCCAAACCAAGGATGCAGCAAAGATGCGCCACAAAGAGCCAGCTTGCTTGCCCCCATATCTGGAAAAAACTGGCAAAAATCAGGTAGTTCAGGCTAACAATAAAAGTGTTTTTCTCTAGAAATTCACGACCATTGAATACCCAATTTAGTGCGACAGCATTGAGTAAAAGCATCAGAAAATGGGCCAGTACGTGAGCCATAGAAAGGTTGGCAAAATACGGCAGCAACTGCGTAGCCTGTTGCTCCTGACCAAAGGGGGCATGGTAGCCTAAAAAATAACTAATGAGGTATAATGCAAGTATGGCGGGAAGCAAAAGCAAGACCCAAACACGGTTGTCTAAGAACAATCTGAGCATAATCAAAATTACCATTTATGCTGCTGCATGCCGCAATCTTGTGAATAAGTTGACGCGATTGTTTAAAAGAAGCTAAGTTCTTGTTAATTCATACTTCTTTCGCTTGCGTAAAACGTAAAAAATAATATATTTGCTCTCCTATTTTTGAAAACAATACCTCATGGAAAAGTCAAAAAATCGTTACTCAGATGCAGATTTGGCAGAGTTCAAGACACTCATCCAAAACAAACTGAAAGAAGCACATGAAGATTTCGATCTCTTGAAGGGATCTCTGTCGCATTCCGACGACCACGGCACCGATGATACCGGCCGCACTTTCAACATGATGGAAGACGGTTCAGAAACCTTATCCAGAGAAGAGGTAGCCCAATTGGCTGCACGCCAAGAGAAGTTCATTCAAAGCCTCAATGCTGCACTCATGCGCATTGAAAACAAAACCTATGGCATTTGTAGGGTAACTGGCCTTCTTATCCCAAAAGAGCGCTTGCGTTTGGTACCGCACGCCACCATGAGCATCGATGCTAAAAACGCCCAAAAATAACGCGTGAAGAAACCACTTCTTTTCAGCGCTATCTTAGTCGCTGTCTTATTGCTCCTCGATCAATGGATCAAATTAACCATTAAAACACAGTTCGCTCCGGGCGAATTCAAACCATTTCTAGGCGACTGGCTTGTATTGCACTACACCGAAAATCCCGGAATGGCTTTTGGTCAAACCTTTGGTGCCAGCATGTGGGCCAAACTATCCTTGAGTTTATTTCGCATTGTCGCAATATTTCTGATTGTTCGCTACATGATCAAGCAAGTCAAGCTTGGTACATCTCGCGAGTTTTTAATCGTGGTTTCTTTGGTTTTGGCTGGTGCTACCGGCAATCTTCTCGATTCCATGTTTTACGACTTATTTTTCAGCATAGACCCCTGCGTGCCGTTCAATCAGTTGGCGGGTAGTGGTAACAAAGCCATTTGCTCAGCTGGTCATTTCAAATATGCCGTTGAGCTCAGACATCAGGGCTTTCTTTTTGGCAATGTAGTTGATATGTTTCAATTCAATGTGCGTTGGCCGGCCGGCTTGCCATATATTGGTGGTTCAGATGTATTTCCAGCCATCTGGAACTTAGCCGATTTCTGTATTTCTGTTGGCTTATTTTGGGCTATTATTCGTCAGAAAACCTTCTTCCCGAAAGACAAAAGCAATGAAAAAGTTGAAGATCTAGGTCTTTAATTCACTTCCTTAGAAATTCCATTTCATACTGCGGTCGTCGAGCATCGCAAAAGAAATTTTCCAAGCGGTAGTAGGTTTAATCTGATTTCCGTCTGAAACTACGCCGTATATACCAACACGCAAACGTCTTCTGCTCAGTTTAAAATTGCGTTCCAAACCTGCGAGCACTTCGTAGTGTTGCCAGTTGTATTCTTTGATATACATGGCACCACCACCAACAACTAAACCTACGCGTGTTTTCTTGAAATAAGGAATTTTGTTAAGGATTGCGCCGTTGTCGTGGTGCACGTAATGCGCTTGCATGACGTAATCTATGGTACGCAACGTGGTATCAAAGCCTTGAAAGGAGTAGAGTGGGTTAGAGAACCAAATTGGGTCGCTGCGGCGCTGAAATTTGTAGTCGGGTTCATAGACCGCGCGCGCACTCAAAAATTTACCTACAGAAGCCCGATACGAAGAGGTGCCAATGGTTCCAATTTTAAAGTTTTGCATGATTTCAAACTGCAAATAGGAGTGGTCTACTGCACTGTTGAAGATATGAGGTAAACCACGTTCAAATTGAACAGAAAAAGTAGGGTAGGCCGAGCCTAGAACTACTTTGCGGTAGGGTTCGCGCATGTAGCGTTGTTTGGGTGTGTAGGAAGCGCCAAAATTCAAAATACAGGCATTGTATGGATCAAATGCCAAAGGATCGTTATTGGGCAAGGCTTCATCTATGCCTTCTAGAAAGTCATAACCTTCTAAACTTCTTCTCCTTGTATATTGCGTGTTGAAATAAGCATAAAAACCGTTGAACAACTCATATTCTAAATTGATATTGAGTTTCGTCGATTCAAAGAAGTTGTCGCGTTTGTAAATCTGGGTAATGGCGTCAAAACCTCTAATGACATCAAAATCATGGGTGAGGGCTACCCGTAGAAATCCAAAATGAAATGGGTCAAAGCGGTATTTCCACCAGGTGTCGCCTTTCCAGTCGCGGTTCAAAAAGCCGTAAGAGATGCGGGTGTAACAATCGAGGGTGCGTTCATCTTTCCACTTTTTGAAATAGTCAAAGCTAGGCGCTACTCTTGGGCCTCCAATACCAATTGGTTGTACAGTAGAGGCCACAGAACCGATGGTCCATTGTTGTTTGAGTTCGCGGTTGCGGTGGTCTACACCAAACCACAGCACTTTGAGGGCAGTAACCTTATTGAATACGGCGTCAATACTGTCTAAATATTCTTTTCTGTTGAGATATTCTCGTATAGAGTCTTTGGCTCGGATGTACTTGACTTCTTCGTCGGTGAGCGCAATGGCACGTTTCTGCACCCAATAAGCGCTATCGCGTTCGTAAGCTTCTTGGCTGGTTACTGCTACTTCTGAATTGAAGTACTTTTTGGCAAATGCTGGTTCAAAATTGTAATTGCTGTAAAGTGCTTCTGTTTTACACTGGCTCACCTCAGTTTTGTATTTGACACCATAAGTAAGGAGTTGTTTATTGAGCACACACAGGCTATCTCCTTGTATTGCGTACTCTTGCTCGATGCGGAAATAATCGTAGATCAATAAATTTCCTTTGTTCATGGTGAGGTCGAGCTTTTGCACCAACCAAAGTGAGTCGATCACCCAAATATAGCCTTCTAGTGTGGAGGTAGCGGTGTTGCGCGGGCTGATTTTGATTTTAGAAATCATGTAGCCATTTTCCTCGTATTTTTCTTCCAATTTATACTTATAGGCAACAATTCCTGGAGCAGAAATTGGCGAACTTACAGGTGTTTGGTGGAGGTCGTCGAGGTGCAGGAGGTTTTCAAAGAAATTGAAATTTGATTTAACAGTTGTGGTGTAGTACAGCTGCGATACATCGCCAAATGCTTTATAGGCGTTGCGGATTTCTTTGACCTGATTTGGCGGAGAATAGGAGCGGTGTAGCTCTACTTCAACCAACTGCAATTTATTGAGCCATTCTGGAACCTTAGGTTGGTTTTCAATGGGGTCTTCGTCGGTGCTCTCGTTCTCTTTTTTAGGCTTAGCGGTGTTTTCTCGTTGTTCGGTGGCCTTGATATAGACGTCAACCTCGTGCGGATACGACCACTGATTGAGTTGCTCGCGGTGTTCTACCACTTTCATGATTTTGTCTCGCCCCACATTTGTTTTCTTGGCGCTCACACGCACGTCTTGCACGTCGGTTAAGCGCATCGGGAACAATTGCATGTCTCGCTTGGTGTCGGCGTCAGCCATGCCTAAAAAAGACTCGCGGTCTTGGTAGCCATTGGCGGTAAAAACTAGGTAATATTCACCAGGATTCAGGTACATTTCATAATAACCTTGCGCATCGGCAACTGTGCGCAGGTCTGTTGCACTTTTTACAAAGATTTCAGCTCCAGCTAAAGGAATATTGAGCTCATTGGTGATATAGCCACTCAGGAGTTTTTGCCCAAAGGAGGTGCCGATTAGGCAAATGAAAAATAATAAAGCGCGTGTTTTCACGTTGTGTAGACCCTTTATTTGCCGAAAGGTTACACCTTTTCTTCGTTTTTTTGTTGGGCCATTTCTTCTAAATGACGCTGCATGCGTTTCATCATCCATTTTTTGGTGCCATACATCAATAGCGCCATGACCGGAACAACATAGTAGGCCAACCAGGTTTGCGCGCCTTCCGTAGCTATTTTGTAAGTAATTGCTATGAAGCTAAGGCCTGCAATCACCAACCAGAGGTAGCCCGACATTTTGTTATACTGACTGATGAAATCTTTATTTGCCATTTTATTCTATATTTTGGTTTTTGTCTATTTGCCAAGAGCCAACGGGCTCTAGTAAAACGTAATTACTGAAATCTTGTTTGGTCCGGATTCCTTTACCGAAAATCTTGCCTTTTGGTGAACGCACAATGACCGCCGACTTGGAGTAAATGCTGCTGTCTTTTTGATTCCAAAAAAGTGCTTCGGTTTCGAGCGTTTGTTTTTTCTTGTGGTTGTAAAGGCGCACGGAGTCCTTGACCATGAGCTCGCCGGTATTGTAATTGATTTCTCCGTACAGCGCACTGAGTGTAGAAACGACATCCCCTTTTTCATTGAAAAAGTAAACTTTTAGGCTGTCTTTGATTTTGGTGAGTTGCTCCTTGCCGCGGAAGGTTTCGGCAAGCGCTGCATGGATCTCTACCCGGGCGTATCCGGCTTCTGCATAAGTAAGCACAAGGTTTTTGGTGCTTTCTGTTGGGGCATCGGCTTCAAAACTGATGCGTTGCACTACCGCGACGTCGTTCTCGCAGGCTGCCAAAAACAGCAAGAGAAAAAGGGAAGAGAGGAGGCGTATGGCTGTAGACATTAGTCGAGCTGACGCTTGCGGAACCATTTCTCAAAATTAGAAGGCGCCAGAATGATACTGACGCGTGCGCCAATAAATTGTTCTTTCCAGATACCCGTTGGAATGCTGCGCTGCCCGAGGGTAAGCCCAATGTTTAAAGAAGAAAGAGAAACCTGAGCTAATAAAGGAAGACCAAAGCCAATGGTGAGGCCTTGCTCTTCGTATTGCATACCGCTATTGGTATATGGAAGTGTTTGCTGGTAATACCCCACGCGATACGTGAGTTTTTCGAGTGGTTTGAGTGTTGCGATGTTTTCTAGCACCTTGAATTCTGGTTGGTACTGAAGTCCAAAACTCATGCGGTTGTAGTCTTTTTGATCAAAACCAGTGAGTAAATTTTGATTTTGACTGAGCGAGCCAAAAAGGCTGTAGCTTGCAAATAGCTGAAGTTGTGGATGTAGTTCGCGGGTTTGTCTTTTGTATTTGGGCAATTTCCAAGCGTAAGAAAGGCCAAATTGGGTGCTTTGGGCAAGTTGCGCTGAAAAAGCTTGATTGCTAAAAAGCACGGTGTCGTAGCTGTTCGGTACACCAATAGTTGCAGAGCTATAGAGTTCTCTTTGATACGTGCCACCGAGTTGGAGTTCAGGCTGATACACGGCGCTCAGGCTAAAGGCATGATTTTTCCCGAGTTGTTGGGTAAAGTAAGTACCAATTTCTGTGTGAAAAGCGCGCATAATCAAGGAGTTGCGCTCGATACCACCAGCTGAAGTAGCTCCGGTGATCAAAACCGAACTGCGCTCATTGACAAGCGTACCGAAAAGATAGGAAGCGTTGGCACCAATAGCAAATTTGGTAGTTGGTTTTTCGATGAGGCCGATTGAATAGCCAAGGTAGAGGTCTTGAATGGCGCCGTTTCCTCGGTAATTGTAACGGATGGAGTCTTGGCCAGTGAATTGTGTTTGGCTGATCTCGTAACCGCGTGCACTAAATGGGCGCAAACCAAAAGACAAGCCCATTTTGTTGCTGATTTTAAAACCTAAGGTAAATTGCTCTACCATTGGAGTGGCTGCAAATTGCTGGGTGGTGGCATTGCTGTACCAAGATTGTCTTGAGTGGATGCTCACGGTGTATAGCGTTGCGCCTTTGCTCAGGCGGTTGTAGGTTGCGGGGTTGTAGTGATTGAGTACTGTTGAATCAAAAACATTAATGGAATTTTTACCAAGCCCGTCAAAAATTCCGTGACCTTTTGAACTCATTTCACCGAGCCCATAAAAGCTGGCGGGTTCGGCTGTAATGGATTGTGCCAATATTGTAAAATAGGAGCAAGAGGCTAAAAGAAGTGCGAAAAGTTTATGCATTGGCGTGATAAAGAGCGAAGATTCCTTCAAGGGTTAAATTTTCGTGTACAAAGATGCCATTTTTTTGGCCCAAATCAAAATGCTGCGCATCGCCACCGGTAAGAAAAACAACCAACTCCGGATATGCCGCTCGATAAGCAGCAAGCAGGCCTTCAATCTCTTTTTGCCAACCTAAGTAGCTGCCAATTTCAAGACATTCTTGACTTGTTGTACCAATGAGTTGTTGTGTGGGGCGAGCTTGTACTTCTGGTAATTTCGCTGTAAAGTGAGCCATTGCTTTACTGCGCATTTGCAGTCCTGGACTAATAGAGCCACCTAAATAAGTATTGTTTGCGTCGAGAAAATCGAATTTGATGCACGTACCTAAATCTATGGCAAGCCTTGGTCTCCCAGCGCAGTTACTTGCCAAAGCTGCTGCATTACAGAGGCGGTCCATTCCAAGCGTTTGGGGGCTTTGATAGGCCATTTCAAAAGGAAGTTGAATCAAAGGCGTCATTTCAAAAACAGTATCAAAATAGTTGCGTACTTGCGAGAGCAAATGCAACTCAATGACAGACGAACAGGCTAAGGGGATGTTACGATGAAGGTTTGAAAGATCAAATGAAGCCAATGGGAAACGCTCAACCCACTGAATGACACCTTCTTGCGCTAGTGCTAATTTCAATTGGGTATTTCCGGCGTCTAGTAGATAAACTTGGTTTTCAGCACTCATGTTCAAAAATAAGCACCTTTTTTGAACTTTTTTGGTTTTGAGCTTGTGTAAAACAGCAAAAATGTGTTAAATTTGCATCCACCAACGGCTGGTACCTTAGCTCAGTTGGTAGAGCAAAGGACTGAAAATCCTTGTGTCCCTGGTTCGATTCCTGGAGGTACCACTCAAAAAACCCTGAAGTTTCTTCGGGGTTTTTTTGTTTGTAATCCTTTGGATCACTCCCCCTTCACCAAATGAATAAACCCGTGCTTATCTATTAACGTGCCGCCTAGCATTTCGCCCCGCAGGCGGTAGAAGAACACGCCGTCGGTGTGGAGCTGTCCGTTGAAGTCGTAGCCATCCCAGACGGCAATGCCGGTTTGGTCTTCGAGTTCGAAAACGAGGTTACCCCAACGGTTCAGGATTTGAATGTCGTAGCTCTTGA
>JBIIZI010000228.1:0-2749 GCA_044346375.1 Crocinitomicaceae bacterium
TGACGCGTTTTCCCAATTTTTGGTTCATTCCAAGCATAGAAACCCAAACTGCTGCGCAGTTCTCGTCTTTTTTGTTTTATCCGCAAGTCAAAATAAATTTTGCTTGCTCCTAAAAACAAAAAACCCGGCACTTTCGTGCTGGGTTTCTTTTTGTGACCCCGGAGGGATTCTAACCCACAACCGCTGGAGCCGAAATCCAGTGCGCTATACAGTTGCGCCACGGAGCCAATGTTCACGTAAAGTGAGGTTGCAAAAATAGTAGTTTCATGCGATAATTGCCTAAATTTACCTTGTTCAAATTGAAAACCATGTTCAAATCAATACTCCTTTTATTTGTCTTGTCGGCAACAACCTTTGTTTTGGGGCAAAATTGGCAGTCTTTTACCGATTCGATCCCGACGCTTTCGTCGCCACGGGCTTGTGACCTCAATAATGATGGCATCAAGGATATCGTTTATGGTGGCGGTACAGATGGCGTGGCGAGTAATAATGGTATTATGGCATATAATGGCGCTAATGGCAACTTGCTTTGGAAGCGCGCTGCGCGCAATGAGGTTTTTGGGAGTGCCGTTTTTATGGACATCACCAATGATGGCATCAAGGATGTTTTTATGGTTGGGCGTCAGGCACAATTACTTGCCATAAATGGTTCAAACGGGGCCTTACTCTGGGATTACTTTCCTTATAATACCAACCCTGCGGATAGCGGGCTTTATAATTTTTACAATCCACAATTTATTGCCGATGTCAGTGGCGACGGCATTCAAGATATTCTTGTAGCCAATGGTGGTGACCACGCCGCACCTGTTTGGGACACCACGCGCCCGCCAGGGCACCTCATGGTGGTCAACAGCATGAACGGTCAATTGCTGGCGAAGGCTGTTGTGCCAGACAGCGCCGAGACCTATTGTTCGGCTTTAGTGGCCGACATTCAAGGAAATGGATTTCAGTGGGTGTTGTACGGTACAGGAGGCGAAACGCTAGGTGGTAGTTTTTGGGCTTGCCCGCTCGTGGCATTGCTCAGCAACACGCTGGCGCCTTCGATTCCTTTGATGACCGATCCACAATTAGGTTTTGTGGCTCCGGCTTCTTTGCTTAAAAATCCTTCCGGACAATACGACATCATCATTCAGTCTTACGGCGGAAAGGTTGCAAAAATCAATGGAGCCAATTGGAGCACCATCTGGACCTACGATTTGCCCAATACCGAATCTAGTGCAGAGCCTGTTATTGGCAATTTTACGGGTAATGCTGTTCCGGATGTTTTTCTCTCGCTAGCGAAAGGCACCAGCTCTTCCTACACAGATTATTACCAGGTTTTACTCGATGGCGCCACTGGTCAGGAGGTTTTGAAAGATAGCATTGGAACCTTGCAATTTGCTTCAGGTAATGCTGTGGATCTCAATAACGATGGCCGCGACGAAGGTATTTTATCGGTCAACTACATGCAAGGTGGTATTTGGAAACACCGCTTAGAGGTCTTTGATTTTGTGGCTCATACCATTCAACCACTAGTAGCGCATCAAGCGGGCGTCAATATTGGCTCAACCCCTTTATTTACAAACCTCGACAACGACAATTTACTAGACCTCATATACGTTGTGAAAAAAGACAGCATCAATCCGATGGGCTGGAAGGGTGTATATTTGAACCGAGTTGAACTTTCTGTAGGTTTTCCAAATGCAGGTTTGGCTTGGGCTTCTTACTTGAGTACGCTCAATAATGGCGTTTATTTCAATCAAACAACGAACTGCGGCCAAGGTAGCATTTTGTCGAACGTATCAATTGTCCAACCTTGGTGCAACGGCAGTGCAACAGGCCTCATAAGCCCTAGCGCAACATTAGGAACAGCACCTTATACCTATTTGTGGTCGAACGGAAGCACCGCAGCGCAATTGAGCAATGTACCAGCCGGAACATATTCACTACAAGTTACCGACCAAACAGGATGTTTTGAAATTTACACCACAACACTGACAGATCCATTTGTCATTACGTTTGGTGGGGTAGTGCCGCCAACTTGCCCAGGCGGCAGCAATGGCCAGGCGGTGGTGAACAGCTCAGGTTGTCCTTGTATGTTCAGTACATGTCAATTTTTATGGGAAAACGGTGTATCGGGCAAAACCAATCTTTCGGTTTCAGAAGGATGGAATACCGTTACCATTACACATACCAACGGATGTGTTGTGGTTGATTCCGTATTGGTTCCCTATTCAGCACCTGTGGTCACAAGTTCATATGTGCAAATGGTCAGTTGCAACGGTTTAGCGGACGGTTCCATACAACTCGATGTCTCAACCGCTACTGCGCCCCTTACTTTTGATTGGAGCAATGGCGCCAACCAAGCCACCAATGCCAATTTAGCACCGGGCAACTATGAAGTCGTTGTCACCGATTCTAGACCGTGTAGCACAACGCTACCTTTTGAAATTCAAGAACCTGATTCACTAGTATCAAATTACGTGGTTCAATCGGTATCATGCACAGGGCTCTCAGATGGCCAAATGAACGCCAGTGCAACAGGTGGTAACGGCGGCTATACTTATCAAGTCGGTTCAATTGTGAATACTTCTGGTATTTTTAACAATTTGTCTGCAGGCTCATACAATCTTCAGGTGAATGATGCGTTGGGTTGCGCTGCGCAAAATCAAACAATCGTCATCAATGAACCAAATGTTCTAACACTAGCATTGAGTGCTACAATTGCTTCGGGGCCTGGAGCCTTAGACGGCACGGCTTCGGCTGTTGT
>JBIIZI010000229.1:0-2735 GCA_044346375.1 Crocinitomicaceae bacterium
CCTTTAACACCTTTGAGCTAGGGCCAAGTTTAAAAATTGACCTCCCAGGTTTGTTTCCAACACCTGTCAATTTGTTGGGCAAGCGTCAAAAACCCCGAACGGTCATCAGCACTGCCATGAATTTCGAAAAACGCAACATTTTTGACCGCCGTGTTTTTCAGCTCAATTATACCTGGCGTTTTTTAGTTGGCAAAACGCAAGTATTTCAGATGGGCTTGCCCGGAGCGTCGGTCATTAAATATGTCAATATTCAAAAATCTGCCGCATTTGAAGCACAACTCAATCAAATCAACGACCTCTTCCTATTCAATACCTACAGCAACCAGTTCATTTGGCAAGATTTCAAGTTTTCCTACGAATATTCCAACAAAGACAAAGACGACAAACCTGGCCAAAAAAGACATTACAATGGTACGCTTTATTTCAATAGCACCTTAGATGCTGCTGGCAATGTGCTTTACGCATTTAGAGCCCGTCAGGACACCCTCAATGGTCAATATTTATTAGGCAAGCAACCTTATTCGCAATTCGTTCGCCTAGATAACCAACTCAATGCATCTATGCGCATGGCCAATAAAAGCACTTTGCACTTGCGCATGCACGCTGGCGCCGGAATTTCTTACGGGAACTCGCAAACAGCCATGCCTTACGATTACAGTTTCTTTGGCGGAGGCTCCAATGACAATCGTGGCTGGCGCGCAAGAGCCTTGGGTCCGGGCGCCTATAAATACCACCTCGATACCAGCCGTTTGGCCACACAAATTGGCGACATCCGTTTTGGGGGAGCTTTGGAATACCGTTTCGATATGGGATCCACATTTAAAGGCGCAATTTTCACGGACTTCGGTAATATCTGGACCTACCGCGAAGATGCTTCTCGCTTGGGCAGTCAGTTCAATTGGCAAACGTTTATTCCGCAATTGGCCATCTCTTCAGGCGTCGGACTCCGCATGGACCTCGAATTCTTTATTTTAAGATTAGATGTCGGTTTCCCGATTTTTGACCCCGCTTTTGCCGAGGGCGCCCGTTGGGTATTCCAAGATTTCAAAACCCGCGAAACTTACTATCAAGAAGGTATGCAGCATTTCAACATGACCCTAGATCAGGTCAAGGAAATCATGCCTAGACCTTTCTTGCCTAACTATTTAAACTTCGGAATTGGTTATCCTTTCTAAAATGAAAAACTTCCTGTCCTTTCTTGTCTTAACTGTTCTGCTGACTGCCTGCATGAAAGGGCAGAAGGTCGATCTGATCATCCACAATGCCAAAATCCACACCATGGATTTATCCTCTACAGTACAAGACGCAATTGCCATACGCAATGGTAAAATTGTAGAAGTAGGCCCGGAGCGCCAAATTTTAAACAAATACCGTTCTGACGAAACCATAGATGCGCAAGGAAAGGAAATGTATCCAGGTTTCACCGATGCACACGGCCACATGCTTATGTACGCCAAGCAATTACTCGGGCTAGATCTCCGCGGCGTGCGCTCCGAACAAGAGTTGCTGCACCGCTGCGAACAATACAAGGCTCAGCATCCAAATCTGAAGTTTGTATTGGGGCAGGGCTGGGACCAAACCCAATGGGCCGGTCAGCAAATGCCAACCAATCAGCAGCTCAATGCGCTGTTTCCCGATATTCCAGTTTGCCTTTATCGCATAGATGGTCATGCCGCATTGGTCAATAATTACCTCATCAAGAAAAGTAAGTTGCTAGATCAACTCGATCAATTGAGCGGAGGAGAGGTTGTTTTTTCAAAGCAAATTATGGAAGGGAATTTGAGCTGGCCAAGTCTGCTCAATTTACCCCGTGATTCCAATTTTGGCCAGAAAATCATCCTGCAAACCTATCAACCCACAGGAGTCTTGATTGACAACGCCATTAATGTTGTGCAGCCCTTTTTGCCCAATTATACACAAAAAGAATACCTCAAAGCTTTGTTGCAAGTACAAGATGAGCTTTTGCAATACGGCATCACGGGCGTACACGAAGCAGGCATCGATTTTGAGCACATTGCTTGGTTCAAGCAACTCATTTCAAAAGGCAAACTGAAGCTGAATGTTTACGCTATGCTCATGAACACGCCTTTAAACCGCAATTTTGTGCGTCAAAATGGGCGTTACCGTTTCAAAAACTTGAGCATACGCAGTTTCAAATGTTTTGCCGATGGCGCTTTAGGTTCCAGAGGCGCTTTGTTAAAAGCACCTTACCACGACCATCCCGAAGGCCGAGGCTTGTTACTAACGGATATCGCACGCATGCAAAACCTTGCGCAGTTTTGTGTCCGCAATGGTTATCAAATGAACACCCACAGCATCGGCGATTCCGCTAATGCGTTGGTGCTTTCCATATACGAGCAGGTTTTTAAACAAAAGCCAGACCACCGTTTCCGTATCGAACACGCTCAAGTTGTCGACCCTCAAGATTTTCAAAAGTTTGCCAATTTTGCTGTTTTCCCGTCTGTACAGCCCACGCATGCGGTTTCCGATGCCGACTGGGCAGAAGCGCGTCTCGGTAAGGCCCGAATGAAAGGCGCTTATGCTTACAAAACTTTACTCAATCAATTCGGCATGATTGCATTGGGTACCGATTTCCCTGTGGAGCAAACCAATCCGTTTGCCACTATTCAAGCAGCCTACAACAGTCCGTTTGGACAAGCACTCACTTTAGATGAAATTATTCGGGGTATGACCATCTATGCTGCTTTTGCGTCATTTCAAGAAAAAAACCTTGG
>JBIIZI010000230.1:0-2711 GCA_044346375.1 Crocinitomicaceae bacterium
AATTTACAACATGAACGCTTCAATGCCTGCATAGACCGCAGCTTGAATGGTTTTGATGCCGCCGACTCCAACTATCAACCAGACGTTCTGATCAGTCTTGGTGCTGCTATCGTGTCTAAACGCATTAAAGCTTACCTCCGCCAAACGCAGCTGCAGTTGCATTGGCGCTTGGCTTCGGACTTCCCCGACATGAACACCTTCGGTCTCTTAAGCGCATGTCTTCATTTAGAACCAAGTTTGTTTTTCAAAGAAGCATTAGCTCAAGAGCTCTCCTTGAATTCAATCAACTATCAAGGAAAATGGAAGGCACTAGATTACATTGCCAAAGATCAGCAAGCCCACTTTAAAACTGCTCCTGAAACATTATTTGATTACGATGTTTTTGCAGCGCTTCAACAAGTGCTCCCAAATGCTTGCATGCTGCACTTGGCCAATAGTTCGGTGGTGCGCTATGCACAGCTTTTCGACCCAATTGAAGGTGTACAGTATTACAGCAACCGCGGCACCAGCGGCATTGACGGCTCTGTTTCTACGGCAGTGGGCGCAGCGCTTGCAAACCGCGCACAACAACACATACTCGTTTGTGGCGACACCTCTTTTATCTATGACAGCAACGCGCTATGGACCAATCCTTTTCCGAAAAACCTCAAAATCATCATTATCCAAAACCATGGTGGCGGTATTTTTCAGATCATTCCAGGACCCGCCAACTCGCCATTAAGAGCGCAATATTTTGAAGCTACACACCAAAAATCTCCTGGTAAAATTGCCGAAGGCTTTGGTTTTGATGTGCAATTTCTTTCTGCCAAAAACCAACTGAATGCAACACTAGAAGATTTTTTGATCAACGACATTCAGCTCTTAGAAATACAAACCTATCAAGATGGCAATGCGCAAGTATTGGCAGACTTTTTTAATTTCGTAAAAAAATAAACATGAACAGTTTTATCGATTTTTTCGCCATACTTGGCACTTCCGTTGGCCTTACCTACCTGCTTATTCTTACTCTTCTCGAAATTGTCCTCGGAATCGACAACATCATCTTTATTTCGATCATAACTGACAACCTTCCTAGAAAACAACAGCGCAGCGCAAGACTTATTGGCTTGAGCTTAGCGCTTGTCATTCGCATCATTATGCTGAGCTTGGTTTCTTGGATCATGACCCTAGACCGCGAACCGCTTTTCAGCGTGGCAGGCTATTCCTTTACAGCCCATAGTTTGGTGCTACTCATTGGTGGTTTGTTCTTGATTTATAAATCTGTAGGTGAAATGCATGCGAGTGTCAAAGGAGAGGACCATGAAAAAAGCACCAAGAGCTATAGCACCTTTACAGCTGCTGTTTCCCAAATCGTTTTAATTGACTTCATTTTTAGTTTTGATTCAGTCATCTCCGCAATTGGAATGACCAACGATATCTCGCACGAAACCCACGGCAACCCAATTATCATCATCATATTGGCAGTATTGATATCTATGGTCGTCATGATGCTCTTTTCCGGGCCAATCAGTAAATTCATTAATAACAGACCTACCATCAAAATGATTTCGTTGTCTTTCTTGGTAGCCATTGGCGTTATGCTTATTGCGGAAGGATTCGGAGAGCACCTTCAAAAAGGATATATATATTTTGCCTTTGTTTACGCATTAATTGTAGAAATGCTGAATTTACGCATGCGTAAAAACCTACAAAAATGAGTCCTGAGGAAGCCCTCACTTTACTCCGTATAAACCCAGAAGAACCGCTAGATGACCAATTGGAGTCCGTATTTTTCGAGCTCAAGCAGAAAATCTATCGCCAATTAGATCAGGTTCTTCTTTATTCCAAATGGTACAAAGAACTCACGCGTCTGGACACCGCTGCGCGTGTACTCGGATTTGGTTTTCCTGAGCAAAAACAGCAGTCAATTATTGAAAATACAAGGGTTTTAGATCCAAACAAAAACTCCATGCTTGCTCAATTCAATGCGCAGTATCAACTGAGAAGCAAGATGGCTTTGCGCGTTTACAACGAAAAGGCACCTCTCTTGTTAAAAGAGTTACTGACGTATTGGCTAGAGCAACAAATAGACTTCTTTGAATTTTGGGCAGGTGCTCATTTACCTACAATAGACATATTGTTATCTCAGCAATTTGATCCGCAACAAATACTTGGCTCATTAAGCGAGTTACACAGAGCAGAAATTACAACAATAGCGGATTTAACCCTGATCAATACACCATTGCAGCTTCAGCAATACATTGCCTGGAACAAAGCAGTTTGGGCTAAACTCAACAACGCTTAAAGATCGCCTCCGCCATCTGTTCCACTTTGCTTGGCTTTATTGGAAATCTCTAGTTTACCAAATTTATAACTCGCCGACACATACACGCGTCGTGTGAGCCACTTGAATTCACCGATTTGATAAACACCTGGGCGGTCTACTTCAAAATAGAATCCTTGGTGGTCGAAAATATCGGTGACACGAGCACCCAGTGACCAATTTCCATTGGCTAGTTTCTTTTCAAAAGCAAGATCGATTGGGCCTTTTCTTTGAGCGATGCCTTGCACCGTTATACGCGGCCCATTGTAATTGACACTCAACTGCAAAGTGGCGGTCTTTTTCCAGAATTCATATGAGGTGTTCCATTTGACATTGTGATTGAAACCTTGGCGGTCTGGAAACTCAGCCATGTTCGTTTTGTACCATGTATAATTACCATTGTAAGAAA
>JBIIZI010000231.1:0-2693 GCA_044346375.1 Crocinitomicaceae bacterium
TAAATGTAGGTTTTCTGCCCGTTGCGATGGCTTGATACAAGCCTTCTGCGCTTTTGTCAAAATCAGTGGAATCGCCAAAATTGGTGGTTTTGAGTTGCACTAGGTCAAAGAGCAAGAGTTGCATATTTTTCACCTTAGAGGTGTCTGTGCTATACAAAAAGGTGAGTACGGCATTATTTGGACTCCAGTTCAAGTCTGAAACAAGTGGTTGGGCTTCAAATTCTTTGAGCAGCTGCAGGTCTTTGGTTTGGTAAATGCGCACTTGCATGGAGTCTAGCTTCACTTTGCGCTGCTGGATCACGGCTATTTTAGCGCCGTCTGGGCTCAGGGCAAAGGTGGTGATGCTATCTAAATGAGCAAAGGTGCTTTGCCCCGATGTATAAACTAGCAAGCGGTTGCCGTCGGTTTTGTAAGGATTTACTTTGGGTGCTGGCGCATGTTTTTTCCAAAAAAAATATTTCTCGATTTTTTTTGGTTCGACCTTCTCCACTTTTTTAGCAGTGAATTCCTGAAGGAAAGCCAGTACAGGAGCTTCTTCTGCCTGCTGAACTTGTTTGAGTTTATCAAATTTAAAAATGGTGTCTTGCGCCAAATGATAAATGTATAAGGAATCTTTGGGCCATTTCTTTTTATCGACTTTATCGAGTTCGCGCTTGCGGAGCGTATCGTAGTCAGGGCTCATTTTCCAAGCCACATAACTTTCATCGGAAGCAATTAGGGCATTACTTCCACGCAAAATAGAATCGTGTTTTTGTGTTGCTGAGTAATAGAAATGCAAGATCGGATTGCCTTTGAGCGCGGTAAGTTCGTAACTCACAATTTGCCCATTTTTCGAAATTTGTTCTTTTTCGAGGCGTTTCCAGGTATCGTAGGCTTTGGCATCGAGTGCAGGCTTTTGAGCAAATATCAAAATAGAAAAGCCCAGTAAAAAAAGTAAGATAAAGTGTTTCATCGTTTAGCTTTATGAAAAGAGACCAAATAAACTCCGGTAAAAATAAATAACATATAAAGAATGCGTTCAGCTGTAATGGTATGCGTGTAGTCAGCGGCCCATCCGAGCACTGAAAAGAGCACTGCAAAAAACATGACCATGACCGGCTGCGTATAAATATAGGCAGCAGAAACCGTTGCACTGACATATTTGAGCCCAAAAATAGTGAGTAAATAAGTCAGGAAAGTAACCCCGACAATAACGTAAGTGATTTTGTACCATGCGCTGGCCGGAATTTGCTCAAACTGAACGGCTGAAAGATGACTCCAGGTAGGAGGGAAGAGCAGTAAAAGGATGAGCCCAATGCTGAAAACATACGTAATGACCTGAATGGGGCTGTATTTGAGCAAGAGCGGCTTGGAGAGCACGAGGTATAACGCATAACTCAGTGCATTGATCAATAAAAAGAGGTCGCCTAAGGATGAAGCGCCAGGAAGTTTGCCAGAGCTGAGCGTGAGTAAGATAGCGCCTACCGCACCAATAAAAATACCGGTATAGTTGTGCGCGCTGAGTTTTTCTTTGGTAATGAGGGCCGCTAAAATGAAAACCATTAGCGGATTGAGCGCCATAATGATGCCTGCATTGAGCGCCGAAGACAAATTGAGTCCATGGAAAAAAAACAGCTGATTGACCGCCACACCAAAAAGCCCTGCAGCACCAAAGCGCCAGTAATCTGAGCGGTCTACGGGCTTTCTTTTCTGACTCAAGAGCAAGATCCAGAAGAGCAGTACGGCGCCGCTCACGCGCAGTAAAATAAAAGTATTCGGGTCCAGGTAGCGCGGCATCACGCCTTTAGCTAGTACATGATTGGCGCCATACAGTAAATTGACCAGCAAGAGGGCAAGATGCGCTTTGAGAATTTGTGAACCCGACATAAGGCAAAGGTAGTTATTCCGTATCTTTGTTATATGCACCTCTCGCACCTGCATTTAGTCAATTACAAGAACTACCCCGACCTCGAACTCGAATTCGTTGCGGGCATCAACGGAATTGTAGGGCCAAACGGCGCCGGCAAAACCAACATCCTCGATGCAGTCTATTACCTGAGTATGTGCAAAAGTTATCTCAACGTCAATGACCGCCACAATATGCGCTTTGACCAATCCTTTTTTTCGATCGCCAGCCAATGGCAACTCGATCAAAAAGCGTGTGAGGTGCAGGTGGCTTACAAGGCAGGTGTCAAGAAGCAAGTTAAATGGAACAAAAAAGCCTACGACAAGCTCACCGCTCACATCGGCAAATTGCCAGTCGTATTTATTTCGCCTTATGATGGCGACCTCATTGCCGAAGGTTCTGATTTACGCCGCAAATGGATAGACGGCATTTTATCCCAACTCGACAAAACCTACCTAGAAGAAATTACGCGCTATGCACGTTTGCTCGAACAACGCCATGCCGTTTTGCGCAACATGCACGAACACCGCCTCTTTGACCCCGATGCCATCGAAGTCTGGGACGCCCAACTCATCCCTAGCGGCAACTACATTCATGCCCAGCGCAAAGCGTTTTTAAGTGAATTCATACCCGTCTTCAAGCGCTTTTACCAAGAAATTGGCCAAAACGCCGAAGACGTCGACGTCACTTACCGCTCGCAACTCACCGATGCCTCCTTTGAAGACCTCATGCAGGCATCGGCCAGAAAAGACGCCATAACACAATACACCAACGTCGGCATCCATAAAGACGACCTCTTGTTTACCAT
>JBIIZI010000232.1:0-2685 GCA_044346375.1 Crocinitomicaceae bacterium
TTGCTATTTCATCTTACGAAACAGCCGTTCAACAAGACCCAGATTATTACATGACTTATCTTTTACTCGGTTCTCTTTACGAATACGAGAACAACCCATTGTGCATTGAGAAGTACATGACGGCCTATCAATTACAACCCAAAAACACAGAAGTCATTTATGCCTTGGCTTTTGCCAAAGAAAAATTTGGTCAAGTAGCATCTGCCCAGCGTCTGTACCGCAAAATGACAAAAGTAGATTCCACTTTTGCAGATGGTTATTTCCACTTAGGTTACCTCGCTCAGTTTACCTACAACCAACCCGATAGCGCCATGTTCTTTTACAAAAAAGCGACCAAAGTTAATCCGCAACACATACCATCTTACCATAACATGGGCTTACTTTACGAAGACCGCAACGACCTAGCAAACGCTCTTTTTAGTTATGCAAAGGCGCTCAAAGTTGATTCTACCTATGAATTGTCTAAAGACCGTGTAAAAGTCTTGCGCAAACGCATATGAAAAAAGCACAGCTGATCAGCGAAATTTTAGGGGATTTCCTTTTGCCAATCTTGGGCTTCCTTTTCTGGGATTGGGATTTATATTTTATCTTACTTTTCATCATTTTTGACCTGAGTATCCGCCTAATTTTTGCTTTTTTTAGACCCGAAAGCCGTACGCTAGCGCTTCTTTTACGCCCTATTTTATTTTACTTTACTTTTTTGATCATTAGTCATTTTTACATCGTACTTACCGAACCAACATGGCGTTTTGCAAGCGCTTTCTCCGCATTCTTTTGGTACGAAGATTTTTTTATTCCACAGGGCTTCATACTCATACCACTGCTCATATACACTGAACGCTCTAGACAACGCATGGAACTCATGTTGCACGGGAGCTACAATGCCATATTGCATTTGAAAAAACTAGGCGCTCGCCTCCTCGCAAGTACCGTTATTTTCATGCTGATGTCTATCTGCTTAGCCATTTTTTCCTGGTCTGAAACAGCAGAAATTATCTTCTTTTTAAGTGCATGGCTGTTGCTGATCATTTCTGAAAACAAAGCTGCTTTTTTGAAGGACTAAATTCAGTATTTTTGTTGTTCAAGAGCAATATGGGAAAAGAACAACAACTCCACGATAAACGCGAAGCATTACACCAAGGTGGTGGTGCAGAACGCATAGAAAAACAACACCAACAAGGTAAGCTGAGTGCGCGCGAACGCATCTCCTTACTCCTCGATGAAGGAAGCTTTCAGGAAATAGGCGCTTTTGTAGAACACCGTTCCAGCAACTTCGGCCTCGATAAACAAAAATATCTTGGCGATGGCGTCATTACCGGATACGGCAATATTCATGGCCGCTTGGTTTATGTCTATTCTCAAGATTTCACTGTTTTAGGTGGTTCTCTTTCAGAAACACACGCTGCCAAAATATGTCGCATCATGGACATGGCCATGAAAAATGGAGCACCCATCATTGGCATGAACGACTCCGGTGGGGCGCGCATCCAAGAAGGGGTAGTTTCCTTGAGCGGTTATGCTGATATTTTCTTTCGCAATACGCGTGCGTCCGGAACCGTTCCTCAACTTTCCTTGATCATGGGCCCTTGTGCGGGGGGTGCAGTTTACTCGCCAGCACTCACCGATTTCATCTTTATGGTGGAAGAAACCTCCTACATGTTTGTTACTGGCCCAAATGTGGTCAAAACCGTTACCCATGAAGAGGTCAGCTCCGAAGATTTGGGCGGCGCCAAAACCCATGCCGAAAAATCAGGTGTGAATCACTTTACGGCAGCCAACGACGTCGAATGTATCCGCAAGGCACGAGACCTCATTACATATTTGCCACAAAATGCCAACGAAGAAGCGCCACTGACACCAGTTTTTAGTTTTCAGGCGTCAAAAAACAAGCAAATCGATCAAATTTTACCAGATAATTCCAATACCCCATACGACATCAAGCGCGTTATTGATTGTTTGGTCGATGACAACAGTTTTAGAGAAGTTCACGAAGATTTCGCTAAGAATATTGTTGTAGGTTTTGCCCGTATTGAAGGTCGAACCGTTGGTGTTATTGCCAACCAGCCTGCTTCTATGGCGGGGGTTCTCGATATCGATGCATCTAGAAAAGGCGCTCGTTTTGTGCGTTTTTGTGATTCCTTCAATATTCCATTATTGGTGCTCGAAGACGTACCAGGGTTTTTACCAGGCACTGACCAAGAATGGCGCGGCATTATTACGCATGGTGCCAAACTGCTCTATGCTTTTGCCGAAGCAACAGTCCCAAAAATCACAGTCATTACCCGCAAGGCTTATGGAGGTGCTTATTGCGTCATGAATTCACGCAGCCTAGGTGCCGACCTCAGCTTTGCATGGCCAACAGCCGAAATCGCCGTAATGGGTGCAAAAGGTGCTGCAGAAATTATCTTCAAAAGAGATATCGCCTCAGCCCCAGATCCTGCCCAAAAATGGTTAGAAAAAGAAGCTGAATATGCCGATACTTTCGCCAATCCCTACAGAGCTGCAGAAAGAGGCATCATTGATGAGGTGCTACTGCCTTCTGAAACCAGAGCTGCACTCATTTCTGCCTACAAAATGTTAGAGAAAAAAGCAGAGGCTTTACCCCAGAAAAAACATGGCAATATTCCACTCTAAAATTGTCAATGTTAATTTAATATGTAAAAGGCAACCTTTTGGGGGCCTTTT
>JBIIZI010000233.1:0-2640 GCA_044346375.1 Crocinitomicaceae bacterium
TTTTGGGATGGGAAATACCAGAAATAAGATAGGCAGCAGAAACATCGTGAAGAAATAGGCGAGGAGCGTACCGATACCTGCCACAACACCAAAAACCTGAACCGGAATCACCTTAACAAAGTAAAGACTGCCAAAGCCAATGGCAGTGGTAATTGAAGTTAAAAAAGCCGAAAACGCAATTTCTTTGTAAGTGATGCCAACGGCTTCTTCTTTACTGAGCCCATCTCGAATGCCTTGCAAAAACCGACTCACGATATAAATGACATCAGCCATGGCCACGACAAAAAGAATGGTCGGAAGGGTAATCAATAAAATATTTATAGGTTCATTGGCTATTGACATACCGCCCAAGAGCCATAAAGTAGCCATTGCAATGACCGACATCGGTACAATTACGCCCCAAATAGAACGAAAAGTCAAGTACAAAAAGGCAACAATTAGTAGGGCGCTCAAAACCAAAAAGAAGACCATTTCTTGCATCATGCGGTCCACATAGACCTTTTGCCCATGGGTGCGGCCTGTGAGGTGAATACCGTCAAAATGATGTTTTGAGAGTTGTTGTTGCAAGGCTGCCAACATGCGATCTGATTGCTTTCTTTGGATGAAATCTTGGTGTCTGATAAAGATACAAACCGATTGTGCGTCTTTGGCTACCAATGTGTTTTGCAACTCAGGTGTTTGGGCAATACGCTCGGCGTCTGTTGGGAGTAGCTGTGTTTTGAAATGAATATAGGGGTCAAAAATGAGGCCGCCAAAAGCGTAAATTTTGGCTTCTTTGGCACTTGTAATAGCGACAACTCTTTGGGTATACGGAACATGCGTTTGGATATCTTGACGCAATTGCTCAATTTGTTTGAGGAAATCCAGGTGGTAAATACCCTTTTTGTGCTCGATGGCCAACAAAAGAAAGTCGTTGTCTGACTCAAAGCGCGCGCGGTGTGCATGGTAAAATTGCGTCTGCGGGTCGTGGTCTGGAAAGAATTTCTCGAAGTTGTAATCGAAACGCAATTGGCGCAAGGCTACAAAAAAGAATAGGGAGAGTAGTATGGTGAGACACAAGGCAATCCAGGCCCAGGCCTTTGCTGGCATTGCTTTGACGCGATGTAACATGTTTGAAAACATTGGACAACGAAGGTACTCGAAAAAGCAGAAATAAAAAAAGCCAATCAAAAGATTGGCTTTTTGTGGGGGTTGACGGGTTCGAACCGCCGACCCTCTGCTTGTAAGGCAGATGCTCTGAACCAGCTGAGCTAAACCCCCTTTGAATGATGAGTGCAAAGATATAAAAGATTTTAATTACCAAAAGAAAAAAGCTGTTTTTTTTACTACTTCGTATGAATCCTTGATAAAAGTTGATTTAGTTGCTTCACAATCAAATTGTTGCAAGTTGAAACATTTTCAAAATCTTTTCGTATACTTGGCCTATGCTTCAAAGCAAACTCCGTTTATTATTGCTTTTAATAGGGTTCAGTGCGCTCTTTCAAGGCTGTGAATTCAGATCACGCAAACAAGAAATGCGCAAAGACTGGACTCAAATCAAAGCATCAGGAAAACTCACCTTACTCACTGAAAACACCACGCTTTCCTTTTTTGAATTCAAGGGCAAGCGCATGGGTTTTGAATACGAAATTCTAGATACATTTTGTAAAGCCAATCACCTCAAATTAGAAGTGAAGGTGCTCAATAAACTTAGCGATTTTAAACGTTTGCTTTTAAAAGGAGAGGGGGATGTCGTTGCAGCCAACCTTCCAATAGCGCTGCACCAAGAAAAATACTTTCAGTATTCGTTGCCTTATTACCAAACCTACCAAGTTTTGGTTCAGCGCAAGTCCGATTCTATCATTTCAGAGCCAGCCTACCTCGCTGGTAAAACCGTTTATATCCGCAAGAATTCTGCCTACGAAAAACGCTTATTTGCTTTACAAGACGAAATTGGAGCTAGCATCGATATCCGTTATCAAAATACCTCTCCTTTAACTGAAGATTTAATTGAGGAAGTTGTGAATGGCCGCATTCCGTATACCTTAGCCCATGAGAATCAGGCTCGTGTTGCCAAAGACATGCATGCTAATTTGGATATTGCCACACGTATGTCTTTTGAACAGCGCATTGCCTTTGCCCTCAGACCAAAAAGCAAAGTGCTCAAACAAAAATTAGACGCTTTTCTTCAGGTTTACCTTGCATCTGATGCATATACACTTTTGAAAAAGCGTTATTTCGATTACATCGTTTCTACGCCTACAGAATTTTTCTTAACGCCAAAAGGTGCGCTTTCTCCTTTCGATGCGCTTTTCAAAAAAGCTGCTCAAAAATACAATTGGGATTGGAAAGTACTTGCGGCTATTGCTTACAAGGAATCTAGGTTCAATCCGAATGCACGAGGATTTGGAGGGGCTTATGGCATGATGCAATTTATGCCAAATACGGGGCCGCAGTTTGGCGTTTTACCCGATTCCAGCCCCGAAACCCAAATCAATGGCGGCATGCGCTATTTGAACTCAGTAAGCAAGCGATGGGCAGGTATTGCCGATGAGCAAATTCGCTTGCAATTTACGTTGGCATCTTACAACGCAGGTATGTGTCATATCGAAGATGCGCAACGCCTCGCAAGGGCAGCGGGTCTGAATCCGAATGTTTGGG
>JBIIZI010000234.1:0-2638 GCA_044346375.1 Crocinitomicaceae bacterium
GGCAAGGGTGCTCTTGGCCAATGGCTTGCGCTGCGGTATTTACCATGGGGGGCTCAGTGGCGAACAAAGAAGTCAAATGCTCCAAGATTGGCTAAATGACAAAAACCAAATTATGGTAGCCACCAACGCCTTCGGAATGGGCATAGACAAACCCGACGTCCGTTTTGTGCTACATTACGAAGTCCCCAATTCACCAGAAGCTTATTTTCAAGAAGCGGGTCGTGGCGGCAGAGATGGTTTGCCCGCTTACGCTTTGTTGCTCCACGAACCCCAAGACTTTTCGCAAATGCAGCGCCAACTCGATAAAAGTTACCCGAGTGCCGAGCGCGTCATATTCGTGTACCGCGCCATTTGTAATTACCTCAAAATCGCCATTGGCGCTGGTAAAGACGAAACCTACCCCTTTGACCTCAAAACCTTCTGCAAAACTTTCGATTTACCAGACGACGAAGTCTATTATTCCTTGAAAATTCTCGAGCAAAATGGCAACTTCAGTTTGTCTGAGGGCTTCTACCAGCCAACGCGTTTACAGTTTATTGTCAACAACGAAGTGCTGTACAACTTTCAAATCCAGCACGAAGCCTACTACCAACTTTGCGCCACCCTTGTACGAAGTTATCCTGGCATTTTTGACCAAATGACCATTCTACACGAAGACAAAATCTTGCAAAGACTAAAAACGACCGCCAAACGTTTTGAAGAGCAACTAGACTTCATGCAAAAAAACGGCATCATAGAACTCACCAAGAAAAGCAATCTTCCTTTGCTGCATTTCAGCATGGAAAGATTACCGGAGTCTTACCTGAACCTTAAGCCGAGTATTTACCTCGAACGCAAAAATGCCGCTCAGGAAAAACTCAGCGCCATGCTCGCGTATTGCCAGACCCCTATTTGCAGGGCTCAACAACTCATCACCTACTTTGGTCAGCAAATTGCGCCTTGTGGCACTTGCGATGTTTGTTTGCCGCGCACCCTGACCCAAGAGGCCTTATTTACCTTTTTACAAGAAGCCAAAACCATAGATCAACTCGAGGCACAATTCCTTTGTTCAAAAGCGGAACTCGAGCCGCTCATTCGCCCTCATTTACTCACCGAAAAAATCAAATTCAAAGCGGGAAAATTCTACCTCTAAATCTCGCTTATGAACAACACTTCGCAAGAAGAAATGCCCAAACACCAATGGCATTTCCTGCTCGTTTTATTGCCGTTTTTGCTTGGTCTTTACTTTGCCGATTACCGTAATTTAACGGATGTTTCGCTCATTTTTTTGAACATTTTGAGTGCTGTTGGTTTTGGTTTGCTCTTGCTTACTCGAACCAGACAAATGGGCATATTGTTGCTCTTTTTTGCGCTCGGCTTTTGGCTCATGTTCACTGCACAAAGCCAGTTCAGACAAATGAGACGCCTTCGTTTGGATCAAGAAAATACCGGTATCTTGAAGATACATTCTTCAGAACTCAAAAAGGGCTCTCAAAAGTTAATTGGCGACTTCTACTTTATCCAACACAAAAGAAGAATACAACTGCGCCTGCTGCTCTACTTAAAAGATACCTTGCCAATTGACCTAAGCCAACTGTATGCGCTGCGTTGTAAACCTGAACAGATCCAAAACGAGGCTTACCCTGGAGCCTTTGACCAAGAACGTTATTACCAATTGCAACAAATCAGTTACCGTGCGTTTGCAGACCGTTCAGCAATTCATTTGTTGGGCCCTAACCAAAACACTGGTCTGGGATTCGAATCTAGTTTGTTTCAGATCAAATCAAAATTATCAGCGCTTTTTTCTGGTGTACTAAGCCCGCGTTCCGCTGCAATTGCCCGAGCGCTCATTATCGGAGAAAGAGACGGCATAGATCAAGAATTGAGGTCTTATTTTTTAGCCACGGGCGCCATGCATATTTTAGCAGTTTCAGGGATGCATATTGGTTTGCTTATCTTGGCGCTGCTTCAAGTTTTATCTTTGTTTTCTAGGTGGGTGAATCGCAAGCAAGCCTTGTTATTGGTGGTGCTCATCGTTTGGTATTACGCCATTTTAACTGGGCTTTCAGCCTCCGTGCTGCGGAGCGTTTTCATGTTTAGTGTACTGCTGCTTAGCCAGCTTTCAGGCAGGCAAATCAGTACACTCAATGCGCTTTTCTTTTCCGCTTTTTGTTTGCTGCTCTACGATCCGCTTTACCTGTTTGACCTCGGTTTTCAGCTGTCCTATTTAGCCATGCTAGGCATTTACCTATATTACGAACCCATTAAAGACTCGATGTGCTTCAAATGGCGCTTTTTACAACATCTTTGGGACGGAACCGCACTCGGGCTTGCCGCCACACTCACTACCCTACCCCTGAGTTTGTATCATTTTCATTTGTATCCGAATTATGCCCAACTTGCCAATCTTTGCCTGATGAGCCTATCGAGCTTCATTTTGATCTTAGGCATGTTTTTTCCTTTGCTGCAAGCACTTCCTTTGGTCGATCACTTCAGTGCTTTTGTTTTGGAAACTTGCATCCAATGGATGCTCGATATCATGCGTTTATTTAGTGCGGCTCCGGGTGCAATAGCCAGAGGCTTTGATTTGCCATTTTGGTGGGTTTTGCTATTTTGGCTGCTTACCTTTTGTTGGTTTTATGGGTGGCTGGGTTTGTCA
>JBIIZI010000236.1:0-2630 GCA_044346375.1 Crocinitomicaceae bacterium
ATCGAACACCGCATTTGTTTTGCTTTAAATGCCGATGAATCTCTTTATTTATTAGGCAATAAGAACGCTACCAAACTCATTGATCTCGACGCGCCAAATATTCGAAATAAAGCCATTTACTACGCGCTGTCAAATAGTGAAATTTCCAAATTTAAATCATACCAAAAGCTAGAAAAAGAAAAGTCTTTCGTGCGCGAATTAACTCAAAAAGTAGAAAGCACAGTAGACCTTTCTAATTTTAAATCAGTGACACCCGATGCAAATCTTCATGATTCCGATGAAGAAAATACGGACACTTTACATCAAAAATATACGCCAGAACAATTGGATAGATTAAGAAATACTGAAATTGATTAAATTAAGAGCATATGCAAATATCTAATGACGCTGCGGCGGTAAAAAAAATGGCTTCAAAAACGGCTGAAACCATATTAAAGATGCAAAAAAACAATAAGGAAATTGAGGTGGAGCTTGCCGCACTAAATGCGAAGTGGCAAGATGCCAATTATATCAATCTGCGCAATGTTATTGAAGATAAAAAACAAGATTTAGCCAATCTTTTAAAAGAACTTGAGAAGTTTAAACAATGGTTAGATGATTTGCATGGTGAACTCTACCAATGGGAAAACGCTGAACAATTAAAATAAGTAAAGATGAACAACGGCACAAAGGTTAACTTGGTTGAAGTAGAAGAATTCAATCGTAAAATAAAGGACTTTAGTAAAAATTTAAATGATTGTTTGGAGACTTTCAATCGCTCAATGAGCGAGTTAAGCCCTTACTGGGACGACTCTAAGTTTCAGCAGTTCAAGACCAATTTCAATAAGCACGCAACACAACTCAAGCCATTGAGTGAACATCTAGCCAAATACAACAAGCATATAACAGATTATTGGGAGCCGAAAATCAAGAGTATTTTAGATAAGTACAAGAATAATCCTTGATAGAATGCAAATCAAAAATGATTACCTAGCCCTTGACAAAGCGCTCAAACAAATCGATGAACAGCTCGAACGACTTCGCAAATCGAATCAAGCATTTCAAAAAGATTTGGAAAGTTTGCATGCAAAAGGTTGGCAAGACAAAAATTACATACAGCTCAAACAAGTCATTTCCCAAGAGCAAGCAAAATTGCAAAATGTCTTACAAGGAATTGATCAAATAAAGCAAGAACTTCATAATAGGTCCAAATTACTGAAGTCTTATTACGCAATTCAATTTTAAGATGAGTGAATGGATTTTAAATAAAACAGATGTTTATCCGCTTTTGGCGAAAGCCCTGACCACCGCTGCTCAAAATGCACCCCAACATGTTCACGGATTCGTTACGCTCATTGAACAGTATAGATCCGATTTGTTCAATGATTTGAAAGAAACGCAAACCCAAGCCAAACAGCGTTCCAATGAAGCCGAACAAGTAAAAGGCAATTGGGAGCAAGAAAGTAAGGCGAGAGGCGAAGCTTCTGAGTTCAAACAAAAAGAAGAAGCCTTGAAATCTGCGCTATCAAGTGTCGATTTATTGCTCGTTAAACTCAAACAAACGGTATCGCGCACTTTGGCCATTCGGACAAATACTTCCAGAGGTATTGCGGCGCTTCACGAGATGGAGCAATTAGCCCGAACTTATACAACAGGTCAAGCGGGTTCTCATTCAAATCGCTCCGATTCAAGCCAATCAGGATCATCCAACAACCCCGGCAATCAAGATATCCTTACCCAAGCAGGAGATGCTTTTCATTTCAATCTAGACAAAACAAGTCAGGTCAATCAGCATATGTTGGATGCCATTTTAAATCAAGCAAAGCAAAACAATACTGGGTCTTCATCGGCATCTAAAGTGTCACTCGGAAACATAAGTCAGTCGTCTTTTTCTTTACTTGAAAAAAATGGTTTTACGATACAAAAAATCGGACCAAATGAGTTTTCAGCCTTTAAAGAACTATAAGTATGCAAAAGAATAAAGATTTTTATCATCAGAGCTTGCAGAAACTTGTTACCGAGATGGAAAAAGTACACACCACCTTTAAAGACGAAACGGAAAGGTTAGGGGTAGAATGGAAAGACAAGCGAAAGACAGAATTTTACAACAAACAAGTTCAACCCCGACTTGATGATTTAAAAAGTGCATTTACCGACATGCGCATGGTTGCTCAGCAATTGAAGGTGATAGATGATACTTTAAAACGGTATTAAGTTTTAGATAATTCTGATGATTTGTTGATATGAGAAAATTTATATTTTACATCTTAATTGTAATTGTATTTTGTCCAAAATTAGCAAATGCCAACCTTAGGGCGCTTTTAAAGGGCGCCGTTCGTTCTGAGTCAAAAGTTGCAACTTCAGCTGTTAAAGAATCTGGTACTTTACTTAGGACCTCAGATGAATTTATTACAGGTGCGCTTATACCAGCAGCAAAGGACCTTCAGGTAAGTAAATCATTAAAAAAAGAGCTGCAATCAAATGTGAAGCGCTTTATCAAGAAAAGAGGAGAAGACTTACTCGAATTAGGTGCAGATATTGCCGATGCCTCTATTGAATCGAATACAGATTTTAGTTTTAAAAAAAGTCCATCACTATATTATCAGGAGCTCATCCAAAGTCGGATTTATCGTTTTGTGTATGAGTCAATG
>JBIIZI010000072.1:0-9872 GCA_044346375.1 Crocinitomicaceae bacterium
AGGGAGATAAGAGAGATTTTGAGTGTCTTCATTTTTTCTTTTTTATTCGATAACAAATTTCCTGCCAACGGTGAAGCCGAGTCTGAATTGGCCGTCTTGCCATTTTTCTGTTGTGTATGGGATAAATTGCGTTTCACCAATACCACCCGAGTTGGTAATATTTATAGTGAAGTTATGACCGAAAGTGAACCACTCTAGGGCTAGCGCGCCGCTGTTAGTGAAACCGGTTTGTCTGAATTGAGAACCATTGAAGCAGTGGTAGTATTCACCCACCAAAGCAAAACGGGAGGTCAGTCGGATACGGCCTGAAATGCCAAGAGCAAAAAGATCGTTGACGTCTGTGCTAGCCACATAATTTCGGTGTACTAATGTCGGGGAGAGTTGTAAAGCACCACGGTCGCCAAAATGATGCGCTACATTAATTTGCGCAAAATAGTTGAGGCGATGAACCGCTTTTGGGAAATGAGTAACTAGCCCTTCGTCTAGGGCGGCTGTCATGTAAGTAAAACTAGAACCTGCAACAGCAGTTATGCTTATTGGTGACTTTTTAGCTTCTTGGTTGATGACTTTATATTTGATAAAACCATCGACCAAAGACCGATAAGGAGCGCCGGTGCCTTTAGAACGGCCAAAGCCCACCATTAATTGGTCGGTAATACCGTATTCTAGAGCAATGCGCATATCGGAGAGGTTGTCAAAACCAAACATTTGTTGAACACCACCATTGACACCTGCGATATCGCCAAAGCGGTGCTCGATGCGAAACTCATAGGTGCCCTTACTTAGGGTTTCTACTGAATGGCCGTTAATAACACGTGTAGAGGAGAAAGTAGTGATTGGTTCGCTGTATTCTTCTTCTGTGGTTACTTCGGAAGGTTCTTGTGCAAATAGCGTAAGTGGAAAGATGCACGCTAATGGGAGAATGTTGGAAAATTTCATTTGTAGAGTATTGAACCGATTACAAGACGCAAAATTCTTTAAAAAGTTGGATGCCTTTGCGAATCTATATGGAATTTGTAAAAACTATGATTTTTTTCGCTTTTCAGAGAGCCATTTTGGCACAACTGCTTCTTGGCCTTGTGGTGTATCGAGTAGTTTTTCGAGGAGGTCTGGGCGTTTGGCTTTTTGCAAGCGCTGACGGATCCAGTCTTTGTTCTCCTTCTTGTACCAAAAGAAATAGCGATTTTGATTGAGTTTCTCTTCTCGGGTTTTAACCGTATTTACAGGCTTGAGCGTGTAAGGATGAACACCAGTATAATAGATAACTTCAGCAACGGTCATTGGAGTTGGTGTAAAATCTTGCACTTGCTCTAACTGAAAGCCCATGTCTTTGGTCTCGGCAGCGAGATTGGCCATATCGATTTCTTCACAACCTGGGTGCGAGGAAATAAAATAAGGGATGAGTTGTTGTTTGAGTCCGTGTTTGGCCGACAGGCGGTCGTATTTTTCCTTGAACTTATGGAAATACTGAAACGAAGGCTTGCGCATCACTTTGAGTGTGGCGTCGGAGGTGTGTTCGGGGGCAACTTTCAAACGCCCCGACACGTGACGGGTAATAACTTGCTCGATGTATTCGTCGTGGTTGCCGTCTTCGTTGTTTTTGTTGAAGTCGTCGACAAGGAGGTCGTAGCGGATACCAGAACCTACGAATGCTTTTTTGACCCCAGGGAATTTGTCAATTTTGCGATAGAGCTCGGTCATTTGTTTGTGCGAGGTGTCGAGGTTATGACAAATAACAGGATGAATACAACTAGGCGAAACACACTTAGCGCAAATAGCTTCGTCTTTGCCTTTCATGCGGTACATGTTGGCTGAAGGGCCGCCGATGTCTGATAAATAACCTTTGAACTCTGGGTGTTTGGTCAGTTCTTCTACCTCTTTCAAAATTGACTTTTCACTACGCGAGGCGATGAACTTGCCTTGGTGCGCAGAAATGGTGCAAAAACTGCAGCCTCCAAAACAACCTCGGTGTGTATTGACCGAGAATTTGATCATGTCGTAAGCTGGAATAGCGCCGCGTTTTTTGTATTTGGGGTGCGGAAGTCTGGTGTAAGGTAAGTCATAGGAGCCGTCCATTTCCTTTTCGGTCATGGTTTTAAACGGCGGATTAATGACCAGCGTTTGGCTGCCCACTTGTTGTGTGATGCGGTTGGCTGCCCACTTATTGGACTCTACTTCGACAATTTTGAAGTTGGCTGCATATTTGAGTTTGTCTTGCAGACAGACTTCATGGCTGGCTAGCTCGACGGTTTCCCAATTTTTGTTTTTAGGGAGTTCCAATTCGGCGTTTTGTAAGAAAGCCACCTGATTGATGGTTTTGGCTTGTTCAAATGGCACTCCTCTTTTGAGCAAGCGCAACAATGTTCTGAGTGGTTGCTCTCCCATTCCGTACACCAATAAATCGGCTCGGGCGTCCACGAGAATAGACGGCATGAGTTGGTCTTTCCAGTAGTCGTAGTGGGTAACGCGACGCAATGATGCTTCTATGCCGCCGAGCAAAACCGGAACGTCTGGATAAATGTCTTTGAGAATGTTGCTATATACGATACTTGCGTAGTCTGGGCGAAAACCCGCTTGCCCACCGGGCGTATAGGCATCGGTAGAACGCAGGCGCTTGTTGGCCGTGTAGTGATTGACCATGGAGTCCATGCAGCCGGCAGTTACGCCAAAGAAATATTTGGGTTTGCCTAACTTTTTGAAATCGCGGAGGTCGTCTTGCCAATTGGGCTGAGCAACTATGCCGATCCGAAATCCTTCGCTTTCAATGATGCGGCCGATAACGGCTGTGCCAAAGCTTGGGTGGTCGACATAGGCATCACCGGAAATGAGGATGACATCAAAGGCCTCCCAGCCTCTTTTTTCAGCTTCTTTTAAAGATAAAGGTAGCCAATCGGAAATCGGGCGTTCAGAGTTCATGTTACAAAGATACACCAAGAACAATGCGTCCTGAATTTTGTTGTAATTTTGTCGTAGAAATCTATCAATATTCACCTTAAAAACAAGATCAAAATGGCTTTTGAACTTCCAACACTACCTTATGCTTACACTGCGCTAGAGCCGCATATCGATGCCCGCACAATGGAAATCCACCATAGCAAGCACCACCAAGCATACACTACCAACCTCAACAATGCAATAGCAGGTACCGACATGGAAAACATGTCTATCGAAGATATTTTAAAAGTATGCAAAGACAAACCAGCAGTGCGCAACAACGGTGGCGGTTTCTGGAACCACAACCTTTTTTGGGAAATCATGGCGCCAAACGCAGGAGGCAACCCAAGTGGTGAGCTCGCAGCGGCTATCGACAGCACTTTTGGATCATACGAAGCTTTCAAAGACGAATTCGCCAAAGCAGCCACCACACGTTTTGGTTCAGGCTGGGCTTGGTTGTGTGTATCGAACGGCGCACTCGAAATTTGTTCTACTGCCAACCAAGACAACCCACTTATGGGTGAGGGCTGCAACGGAACCCCGATTCTTTGCCTAGACGTTTGGGAGCACGCTTACTACCTCAACTACCAAAACCGTCGTCCAGACTACATCAATGCTTTCTTTAACGTCATCAACTGGGAAGTTGTTGCCGCTAAATTTGCTGCTGCGAAGTAAGCCAAAGTTACTTTATTCAAAAAGGGCGGCCCAATGGGCCGCCCTTTTTAGTATACACATGAAAGTTATTTAAAAATTCACCTGTGCTTGAATTCTCAATAAATTACCACGTTGAAAATTTGTTGGATTAACAGCATCTTCAAAACGACGAGCAGACATCGTATACATGACCACCAATTCAAAGTTTTTGTTTGGCTGCCATTCTGCCCCAATTTCTAATTCTTTCACTTCATAGCTGCGCGCGTCGAGCTCATGCTTTTTGCCTCCGTCATAATATTGAAATCTGGAGAAAGGAATGAGCGTTTGCCCATTGAAATCTAACTTGTAACTCGCTGTAATAAATCCTCCTTTAAGCGGAGCTTCGATGATTGAGTTTGTAAACTTGTCATATTCCGGGCCACGACCGATATTGTACTCGGCTAAAATTCCAAAAGGTTTTGGATACAACACAAATGTTGCCCCGACGCGCTCATCATTGTATAGTTTATCTGTATAAGTATCTACCCCTGAGGTTGTAGACAAAAGCGTGAATTGTCCTTTGTAGGCTTGCACTCCTGCTTCAATAACTTGATTTTTGAATTGAAAAGGATAAGAAGCACGTGCCACAATATGTTTGTTTGCATTCAATTCCGGACGATTAGCTGTTTGCCCGTTGTAAACACCAATTCCCAACACACCATAATCTCCAGATCCTTTTAAGCCTTCACTCACCAAAGAAGAAAACAACTTGCGTGTTTTTACAGGAGCCCAGTAAAAGAAAACACCTAGATCGCGTTCGTTAGTGACAGCGCTATTCATGGCGTCGGCACGGTCTAGTGGCAAACGATTTTGGGAAGATTGCATATTTTCAAAACCGTAAGGCACTTTTGACTGACCAATGCGGAAACGGAATTCATTTTGCTGATCAAGGCCTACGTCAAAATAAGCATCGCGCAACTGACCAAAATGCATAGCACTAGATGAAGGTGAACTGGCAAAATCAGGCTGAATGTAAAAATATACTCTAGGGCTTACTTGACCATAAAAAATCAAGCGCATACGACGAATAAAAAAGTCGTTGTCTCCACCCCAACTTCTATCACATTGTTCACACTCTAGATCTTCATTTGTTTGGAGAAGGCCGTTGTAACGCACTTGCATGTATCCACGCATCTGAACACTTTCATACCATTTTTTAGTCGGAGCGGGAGCTTTCGCTTTGGTAGTGTCCGCTGGTTGTTGTGCAAAAGAACTGGCTGATAACATGAGACCAATCATTGCCGAATAAAATTTTGTCATTTTTTCTCGCTTTAATTTTCGAGGCCAAAATTATATCCTTCACATTGAGTTAACATATAATTTATTTTCATTTAACTTTTATATAACCTTATTAACATTTACATAATATTGAGTATGGGCATATTTTGAAGTAAATGCAGACACCTTGTATAATTCTAGGTAAGGCTACTAGCAATGTTATGTTTACGTTAACAAACTGCATGGCACTTCAGTATGCCTACGGATAAGCCTACATTTGCTCCATTAAATCAAAAATTATGGCCGGAATTTTAAGTTACTTCTTACCTAAGGACAAAGTATTTTACTCCCTCTTCGAAGACGCGAGTAATAACCTCGAACGCATTGCACAAAAGCTACTACAAGTTGTGCATGAATCAGATTTCAACAAGCGTGCTGCACTTATCAATGAAATGCGCGATATCGAACACCAAAACGATAACATCACCCACGAAATATTTATTGAGCTTGGTAAAAACTTCATCACGCCGTTTGACCGTGAAGATATCCACGCGCTTGCATCTGCACTTGACGACATCGCTGATTATATCTATGCTTCAGGTAAGAAAATCAACTTCTACAAAATTGACCCGATTTCTGATCAGGGTATTCAAAAAACAGCGGCAGCCATCAACGACGCAGTAATTGCTGTAAAAGCAGCCGTTATGGAATTGCGCAACCTTAAAAACACACAAAAAATCATCGAGTGTGTGATCAAAATCAATAGCATTGAAAACAATGCCGACAACATCTTTGACATGAGCATTGAGCAATTATTCAACTCTGACGTAGATGCCAAAGAGCTCATCAAAAGACGCGAGTTGTACATGGTAATGGAAACTGCCACTGACAAATGCGAAGACGCTGGTAACGTGATCGAATCTATCGTTGTTAAGTACGCCTAATTACAAGGCTCCATCATTTAAAGAAATATAAATGTTTACTTTATTACTTGTCGTAATCGGTATCGCCCTGCTTTTTGACTTAGTCAATGGGTTTCACGACGCAGCCAATTCCATTGCAACGGTTGTTTCTACTAAAGTACTGACGCCATTTCAGGCCGTACTCTGGGCAGCCTTGTTTAACGTTATCGCATTTTGGGTATTCGACATGAGTGTCGGTAATACCGTTGCAAAAACGGTAGACAACAACGCTATAGACCTTTGGGTAATTCTTGCGGGTTTATTAGCAGCTACCTTTTGGAACCTACTCACTTGGTGGTTAGGAATTCCTTCTTCTTCGTCACACACTCTTATCGGCGGTTTTGCAGGTGCAGCAGTTGCACATGCAGGATTTGGCGTCATTGAAGGTGGTGAGATTTTGAAAGTTGTGCTCTTTATTTTCCTCGCCCCAATCATTGGTGGGTTTATAGCATATCTTATTGCGGTTGTGACTATATCTCGATCATTCTGGAAAAAGATGTTGGTCATACTTTTGCTTTCAGGTGTTACTATTGCCGTGATGGAATACATGATCGAATACATCGACATGAAGCCAATCATGATGTATATCGTAATCGGGATGATCGCTGTGTTCATCTTGGTTTACATCTGGTTTGAACTTGTTTATGGTTCAAAAAGACCATCTGCTGTCAAAGAAGCTAATATGCACAAGAAACTACAGTTATTGTCGTCTGCAGCATTTTCTTTGGGTCATGGAGGAGCCGATTCCCAAAAAGTAATGGGTATCATTTGTGCAGCATTACTTGTTTATGGCAACATGGGTAGAGAAGGTAAATTGGACAAGCCTGTACCAAAAGATTTGCGCATTACAGAACTCATGCAAATTGAATTTGATGATACCGATGGTAAAAAACATAAGTTCAAGCCTGAAGTAGCCGAGGTCAATGGTCAAGTGTATTACATCGATCACAAAGAGGTAATTGATGCAGCTACAGGAACTGCAATTTATAGTGAAGATGGTAAAACACTTGCAACTGTTCAAAATGCACCTTCATTTAAAGCAATCGATGAAGAAATGCACAAAATTGAAATCTTCACTTTTGGAGATGCATTGTGCGATGCGAAAACCAGCGACACTATTTTCTTGGATAAAACAATTGATACAACTTACAAATACGCCAGTATTTTTGGAGAATACATCGATGGTTCAACGGGAGAATTGCGCGAAGGACACAAAATCAAAACCAAAGTACATTCGGACACAATGCCTTTTTGGGTTTCTTTTGGATGTTACCTCATGATTGGCATCGGAACCTTAATGGGTGGCTGGAAGATTGTCAAAACAATGGGAACTAAGATCACCAAGGTGACACCGCTGGAAGGTGTTTGCGCCGAAACCGCAGGGGCTCTTACCCTGTTTACGGTATCTCAGTTTGGAATCCCGGTTTCGACAACCCACACCATTACGGGTTCAATTATTGGCGTTGGCGCCACCAAACGACTTAGCGCAGTGCGTTGGGGTGTAACCATCAACTTACTTTGGGCCTGGATCCTCACTATTCCGGTGAGTGGCTTATTGGCTGCGTTATTTTACTACATGATCATCTGGTTCAAATAGTAAAATCTTCAAATTTTCGATAAAAAAGGGCGCTTAGGCGCCCTTTTTTGGTAAATATTCATTGAAATTTGTATAAAATCCAAAAATCATTAACTTTAGGCCAAATCTAATAAAATCAACTATGAAAAAACTTTTACTTACAATCAGTGCAGTTGTGCTTAGCGCCACAACTTACGCACAGGTGATTGCTGCAGGAATCTCTCCTCAGAGTATAGTCGCTAACTATACCCACACATGGGCTGACCCCGCTGGTGGTTGGGGCACACCTGACTTTAACATCCCAGGTACGTATGTACAGGATACCCTTAAAATTGTAGATGACGGTTCTACAGGCTTAAATGCTCAAGGAAATCCAATTTCTGCAGAAGGCTGTAACCCACTCATTAACGACCTTACTGGTAAAATTGCTGTTGTATTCCGCAATACTTGTGAGTTTGGTGCGAAAGCTTTGAACGCACAAAACGCTGGTGCAGTTGGTGTCATTGTAGTGAACCGCAACCCAGGTGAAGTTATCGCAATGGGTTCTGGTGCTTCTGGTGCTAACGTTACTATTCCAGTTGTAATGCTCGACCTCACAGACGGTTTGGCACTCATCGCTGAAATGGCAAACGGTCCGGTCGTCATGTTCTTAGGTAACAAAACGGGTCTTTTCCCTAACGATGGTGGTATTTCAGCTGGTGCTACATTATTGCCGCGCCAAGCCATGATTCCATCTCAATTGGCTCAAAATGGTACTGAATTCAATTTTGATCTTGGTTCACGCGTTTACAACTATGGTAACCAAGCGCAAACAGGAATGTCTTTGAACGCTACCATCACCAACCCTTCAGGTGCAACTGTTTATAACAACACAGCTAGCGGTATCAACCTTGCAGCTGGCGATTCACTTGATGTGTTCCCAGGTGGAGCTTCTAGCTTACCAAACTTCTCAATGGCTTCTTACCCTGCAGGAACTTACACAGTTACTTACACTTTAGCGTTAAGTGGTGCAGATGACTACAATGCAGACAACATCCTTGTAACTACATTTAAAGTAACAGATTCATTGTTCAGCTATGCGCAAGCAGATGCTACAACAGGAGCTCCTAAAGGTGGCAACTACTACCGTCCAGGTACCAACAACCAAACGTATTCTGCTTGTCAAGTGATCGACAACGCAAATGCAAGTCGCTTAAAAGCAAACGGTATTTGGTTCTCTGCAACAACAGCTACTGCATCAGGTGTGCTTTTGACCGGCGAAGAAATGGCGCTTTACCTCTACAAGTGGGAAGACGTCTTCACCGACCTCAACGACGCTAACTTGGCATTCAATACGCTTACAGAAGTAGCGAGTGGTTTCTATTATTTCCCTGGTGACCTCCAAGGCGAAACCGTTTATGGCGCTTTCACAACACCGGTAGCATTAGAAGACAACCAACGCTACCTAGCTTGTGTACAAACTGTAAACCTAAGCCTCTATATGGGTCATGAAAATGGTACAGACCTTACTTGGAACGAAGCTTACTACCTTCAACCAATGGCACCAAACGAAAGCGATGGCACTTGGTATGCAGCTGGTTTCGGATCTGACATTCCAAGTTCATTAGCAATCGCAGTTTCTGACAACGATGTAAACGTTGCTGAATTGAACACAGTTGCTGGTAAGGCTTTCCCTAACCCAGCTAACGATGTAGTTACTGTTGCGATCGAAGGCGAAGGCACTGCACAATTAACAGTTACTGACGTTGCAGGAAAAGTTGCTATGGCAACTACTTTAAACCTTGCAGCTGGTCAAGACAACGTGAACATCAATGCATTGCAGTCTGGTCTTTATATTTTCAACGTTACACTTGAAAACGGTAAAACGGCACAATTCAATGTTGTGAAAAAATAAGTTCAACTCAACTTGAACAGAAAAGGGACGGGCAACCGTCCCTTTTTTATTTGCTATCTTTGTGGTATGTCTAAAGCAACTTATACCGTTACCGCAGCCCTCCCCTATGCCAATGGCCCACTTCATTTAGGTCATGTGGCTGGCGTCTATTTACCCGCAGACATCTTTGTGCGTTTTTTGCGCATGAATGGCCACGACGTCGCTTTTATCTGTGGTGCAGATGAACACGGCGCTGCCATTACGCTTCGTGCCAAGAAAGAAGGGCTCAGCCCAAAAGATATCGTCGATAAATACGACGGCATCATACGCCAAGCATTTTCAGATTTCAACATTAGTTTTGACATCTTTCACCGTACTTCTAGCGAACTCCACCACCAAACTTCTGCCGACTTCTTTAAGCGCCTCCACGATCAAGGCCAATTTACCGAAGAAGTTTCAGAGCAATATTTTGACGAGGAATACCAACAATTTTTAGCAGACCGCTACATTACCGGAACCTGTCCAAAATGTCAGAGCGCCGGTGCCTACGGCGATCAATGCGAAAAATGTGGTTCAGACCTCAGCCCTACCGATTTAATCAATCCAATTTCTACGC
>JBIIZI010000235.1:0-2630 GCA_044346375.1 Crocinitomicaceae bacterium
CGGGCTTGCCTACATAACCGCTCACGCGCACGATATCGGTTTGCTCTTCAATTGGCACGAGTTTTTCGTTACTGCCCTTGCCAAAAATGGCGGCAATGCGCATTCTGAAGTTGCCCGAAGGGAGCTGCAGGATATCCTGACCGTTGTGTTGGAAACTGAACTGTAGTTCGGGGTGGGCGAGCGCTACGCGTTCAAATTCAGTTTGAATATGACTGAGTTCAATGGCGTCGCTTTTTAAAAAGTTACGTCTGGCTGGTACGTTGTAAAATAAATTCTTGACTTCAAAAGATGCGCCGTTGTTGCAAAGTACTTCCTGTTTGTGCTTGATTTGATTGCCTTCGATTTCTATTTGAATACCGGTATCTTGGTCTGGTTGTTTGGTCTTGAGGCAGACGTGGGCTATGGCTGCGATTGAGGCGAGCGCTTCACCACGAAATCCTTTGGTTTGGAGCGCAAATAAATCGGCTGCTGACTGTAATTTGCTGGTCGCATGGCGCAAAAAGCAGTTTTCTGCGTCTTGGGCATCCATGCCTTTGCCGTTGTCTAGGACTTGAATGAGTGTTTTTCCGGCGTCTTTAACAACTAGTTGGATATGACTTGCCCCTGCATCTACGGCGTTTTCAAGGAGTTCTTTAACAACTGATGCAGGTCGTTGAATGACTTCTCCAGCGGCAATTTGATTCGCGATATGATCGGGCAGTAAGTTGATGATGCTCATGCGGGCTCACGTTGTTTCGTGCTGAACAAATGTAAGCAATTCCGCCGAGAGCAGCGCCCTTAAATCCGAACGATTGTGCCGGAATAGGTGGTTTTTTCGCTAGGTAGGGCATCTTGCAACACAACTTTCCAGATGTACGCTTTTTGAGCTGGCACCATTTGACCGTTGCGTTGGTCTGTGCCGTCCCACGCATTTTGAGCGTCTTTTGTTCTGAAAACAATGCCACCGTTGTCAGGGTCAATGACGATGAGTTCAAAGCGGACGTCTCGGATAGTGAGGGCGTAAGGCATGAAGGTCGCATTGCGCTCGTCTCTAGATTGCGGATTAAACGCATTGACAGCAAGTAAGTTGTAATCTTCGTTGGCCGTAACCATGATTTTTTCTGTCGTCTTGCAACCATCGAGTTGGCCTTCGGCGGTAATGGTGTAGGTTTGCCCTTTAAAAGCCAAGAGGTCAAAGCTTTTATTTTTTCGATTGATGACCGTGCCATTGACTTGCCAATTGATATCGCTGGCCATGGTTTCAGCGCTGATATGAATGCGCGGGGTGCCATCTTCGTAGTTGATAGCGTCTGCATCGATACTGATTTTTGGCCCTTTACATGGTGTTGACGATACACTTGGCATATCAAGTGGTAAAAGGTGTTCTTGAACTTGAGGTATTTGACCGCCGTCGTCATGAAAAGATTCACTAACAATTGGCATTGAGGCATGCTGCTGACGAAGCGCAAGAGGAGCTAAATGCAAATCGGGGTTAAAAATGACTTCTTGCGTAAATGGCGTTAGACCTTCGTTGGCAGTGTTGTTTGGAGCAACGCTTGGAATGTTTTGGTTTGCGTTAGTCTTCGTTGGGGTGTTGCTTTTGTGTATTGTTTGTGAAGATAATTGGTTCGTTTTCTCCGAATTTTGGGTTTTATTTTTTACTACTTGCGCAGTATTTTTGGAACGTTCGTTTTTTGGATTCAAATTGTACCATATAGACAATAAGCCGATAGAAAGAACTCCAACAATAGCGATTTTGCCCAACCAAGAAAATCCTGTGTTGGCTTGCGGCAGCTTTTTAGAAAGCGCCTCCCAAGCTTTTGGGTCGTAGTCGTAGGAGAATTCTTCTACAACTGACTTAATTTTTGTTTCAAATTGATCTTTCATCGTTTGTCGATCTGTATAAATTGTTCTTTTAAAAGGCGTTGCAAATTCATTTTTGCTTTTGCCAAATTGGATTTTGATGTACCCTCTGAAATGCCGAGTAAGGCCGCAATTTCTTTGTGGCTGAGCTCCTCCATCACATAAAGATTGAAGACGGTGCGGTAGGCCGGTGATAATTTTGCAATGGCTTCATGTGCAAGTTGTGCCTTGAGTTGGTTGTGTTCAAGGATTTCTTGTTCTTGCATGGGGTCTGCAGCCATAGATTTGAAATCGTTGTCTTGATCAGATAAAAAAGGATCTTTTTTAGCCTTTCGGATGTGGTCAATGGCGGTATTACTGACAATTCTGCGGATCCAGCCCTCGAGCGAGCCCGTAAAATCAAAATGTTCCAATTTGTCAAAGACCTTTAAAAATGAAACTTGAAGCACTTCTTGAGCGCTATCGCGCTCGCCAATGTAGCGCATGCTCACAGCCAGCATTTTACCGTAAAACATAGAGAACAAGCGCTCTTGCGAGCGTCGCTCACCTTTGAGGCACCCCTCTACGATTCGTTTTAAGTTGTCTTGCTGCTCCAATTTTCAATATTAACCTAACGCAAAGCTAAGCAGAGGGTTGCCTTTGTTTGCATATCGATCTGCAATTCGCAATAAAAAAAATGATTTTTTTGCCAACTATGCGTAAATTCGTCACGCAAAGCTTTTATCCATTTAAAAACAAGACAAATGAAAGTAACTGTTGTAGGTGCAGGAAACGTAGGAGCAACCTGT
>JBIIZI010000237.1:0-2625 GCA_044346375.1 Crocinitomicaceae bacterium
GCCCACTGGGCAGTGATCAGAACCAAAAACTTCATTTAATATAAAGGCCTCTTGGAGTTGAGGCACAAAGGCTTCGCTGATCAAGAAGTAGTCGATGCGCCAGCCTACATTTTTTTCACGGGCGCCAGCGCGATAGCTCCACCAAGAATACTTCACGGTTTCTGGGTGCAGGGTTCTAAAGCTATCCAACAAACCAGCACTAGTAAAGGCGTTCATGCCGTCGATTTCTTCTTGCATGTAGCCGGCTGCTTTGTTGTAGTTTTCTTTGGGGCGCGCCAAGTCGATGGCATGGTGCGCTACATTGAAATCGCCACAAACAACTACTGGCTTGCTGTTCTCTAAGTTTTTTAGATAAGCCAAAAAGGCGGCATCCCAGGTTTGGCGGTAAGCCAAGCGCAGGAGCTCACTGCCAGAGTTGGGCACGTAAACCGTTACGAGGTAAAAACTGTCGAACTCAGCGCAAATGACGCGGCCTTCGCTGTCGTGGTCGGGCATGCCGATGTCGTATGTAACTGAAATTGGCGCCACTTTGGTGAGTATTGCGGTACCTGAATAACCTTTTCTTTCTGCTGAATTGGCAAAAACCTGGTAAGCAGAAAGTGGCGCAACTGCTGCTGCTACTTGTTCTGGAGTTGCTTTGGTCTCTTGCAAACAAATGACATCTGGCGCTTGGGCTTGCATGTCTTCGAGGAAGGTTTTGCCAACCACAGCACGAATGCCGTTTACATTAAAAGAAAGGATTTTCATGGCTTGAATTTAGCCCCAAAAATACTAAAATTTAAGGCGCAAAAAGCTGTAGTAAACAGGGATTTCGGTGTGTTTTGCCAAAAAGTAACGAAATTCTTGACCAAATTGCAAGGCTGGTCCTATGCGATACATGAAACCCAATGAAAGCGATGAAAAAGGCGTACCCACAGCGCTAAAAACAACCTGATTAGGGTCGTAGAAGATTTCAGATCGGGCATTGAAACCCAGATGCGCATTGAGGGCATAACTCGCTTGTAAATTACCCTGCAACCAATATTTCAACTCGCTATCTCCGTTTTGTTTTTGCAAACCTGCATAAACACATGATTGGAAGGTCCAATTGTTGTTGGTGTAGCCAACATTGAATTCTTGGAGAACGCGCTGGCGGTTTAGGGCTAGCGCTGGCGTAAGCTTTCCGTATGGAGCGAGGTCTCCATAAAAATGGCTCCAGTTGTATTTCCAATTTTTCTTTTCGTACTGCACTAGCAAACCCAAACTCGGTCGCACGCCGCTGAGCATGAGACGCTGCCACCCATTTGTGACAAAAAACTGTGTTTTGAGTTGTTTGGTCCAACTGCGTGTCCAACGAAGACCAGAAACATAGTATGGAACGTATTCTGCAGACAAACTGCGCGACGCCGAAAGCTGGTCTACACCGCGAGGCGTTTCTTGGGTATAGGGCGAGCTGAAAGTCCCGATTGCCAACTCGTTTTTACCTTTTGCATATTGCAGGTAGCTTTCGTAAATATAACGTCTCAACGGGGTCTCCAAGGCATAGTTGTTTTGCATGTAGGAACCTATAGCGGGTGAAAACTGCGCAGTCCAAGCCTTGCGAGTATAACGCAGTTCGAGCTCTAGTAAATTGATGTCGTAAGTACCTATTTTGGCATGGGAAACCATAAAAGGCAAACTAGTTATCCCTTTTTTTGAAACCCCAACATAACCGTCATAGGTTCCGGATAGCGTAAACTGAGTTCGCGCTTGAAAAAAAGCAGCAAAAAAGAAACTCAGGATGAAAAAATGACGCATGGTTGTGTATTATTGTTTAGGACGCACTTTACCTGTGCTGTATTCTGTTTTAAGTAATTTCGTGGGCTTTATGGTGTATAAGAGGTCGCCGGCACCATACAATTGGGCCTTGAGTAAGATCGGGCCAGAACGCACCCAACTTGAAAGCGGTGAGGTACTGCGAAACGAAATGGAATCTTGAACCGTTAACGAAGGTGCTTGCAGCGAGGCGGCTCCATCGAAGTCCACAAAAAGTGCAGCCACATCGCCAGAAAGCCTCAGTGTTTGCCATCCGTAGTTATTGCGGATCGTTGCTTTTTGTGCGTTGAGGGCCAAAAAGACCGGACCTACTCCTTCTTTGAGATAAATAAGCAAGTCGTCGGCTAGCCATGTTTTGACGGTGCGGACGGCTTCACTATTTGCCAAATGCAACTCTTTTAATGTGGTAAAATGCACCACCGCTTTTACTTTACCATTTTGATACCTCAGAAAACGGCAGCCATTTTTGTTGTAAAGCTGCAGCGTATCGGCCTTTACTTCAGCTGATAAAAACGACAATAAATTTGTTCCCGCTTGCCATTCGACGTAATTGAGGGAGTCTTGCAAAAGCGCCACCTCGATGTGGGGATGTACGGATAAGTAGGTAAAGGAAGAAAGTGGCACCAACAAATTTTCGATAGCCCCCGTTGCTTTCCAGCAGGCGCGTTCAGGTGCTTTCTTACAGGCAAGTAAGCACAAAATCAGAATGCAGGCGACCGAGTACCTCATATTTAAAAATGATAAGCCAAACCTAGTTCCATGTAGTCCGCTTTGGCGTAATGGGTTTTCAGGGTTGCTAACACCTCCAAATGTGAAGTGAGCGCATATCGG
>JBIIZI010000238.1:0-2622 GCA_044346375.1 Crocinitomicaceae bacterium
CTGGCCACAACTGTTTGAATCGAAGATTTGGAAGAGTGCTGCCAAACTGCACCCATGGTGTAGTTCCATTGATTTTGCATTGGTACGCCATTCAATATGTAGTTGTTATATTCCAGTTGAGTTGTGTCAGTCAAACCATCATTTACACTAGTATTGATACCAAATTGATCAAGCGCACCTAAACCAATAATTGACAGCTTGTTTTTAGCGTCGAGTTGGAAATTGAACTTGAATTGGTAGTCGTTGTAGGTTGGTAAAATGGGTAATTTGAGGGCTGCAAAGAGAAATTGTAGGTAGGAGCGACGAACCGAAAAGATAAAATCGCCTTTATCGCCTATAGGACCATCAAAAGTAAGTGCTGCATCAGAAGAACCTAAAGCGAAATTGGTAATCAAGCCGTCTTTGTTACCATCTTTTTGCTTAAATGAAAGCACAGATGACAAACCATTGGCACGGTTGGCAGGAAAGGCTCCTGAATAAAATTCTACCTCTCTAATGAAGTTGACATTGAGCAAGCCCACAGGCCCACCACTACTTCCTTGCGTAGCAAAGTGATTAATGTTAGGTACTTCAATGCCATCTAGGTAAAATTTGTTCTCGCCAGGTGAGCCACCACGTATGATGATGTCATTGCGAAAAGTAGCACGCGCAGCCACGCCAGGGAGCGCCGCAATTACTCTACTGACATCGCGGTTGGCACCAGGTAGGCGTTCGATTTCCGTGGCACTGAGTGTCTTTAATGAGTTTGGCGACTCCACTTTGCGCTGAAAAGGCGCGGCACTCACCTTCACATCTTTGGAGGTTTGTACTTTTTCTTCGAGCTCTATATTCAGCTCCGTTGGGCGCGCATTGGTGATGAGTACTTCAGACTGGATTTTGTCTTCAAAACCAGGGGCTGTAAATTTAACGGTATAGATGCCTGGCGCTAGTGCTTCAAAAATAAAACGGCCATCGAGGTCAACAGCTTTGAGCTGCTGAAGCTCTACAATTGAAACCTTCGCCGGAAAAACAAGGATTCCATTGGCGGCGTTGCTGACTTTACCAGACAATACACCTGTTTGGGCAGAGAGAGAAAGGGGAAAAATTAGAAAGAAAAGGGTTTGGAGAATATGTTTCATTTTTTGTTGAAGTTTACGAATATAAATCAACAACAAAAGTTAAACAAAAAGGTTTTAATCGGTCGGAATTTTATCTGTTCTGATCCATTCTTGGGTTCTGAAAAACGGACCGATATAGCCTCTGACGTTCAGTTTGTCTTTGTTGGCATCATTGAGCCAAATGGTGCAGGTATAGGTTTTGCCGTTATCTGGATCGAGAATTGTGCCGTCTTCCCATTGGGAGCCACTCCATTGCATTTGCTTGATAATTAGCATTCCCATGACCGGCTGATTATAAAGTTTGCCACTGCACTCAGTGCATTTGGAATTGGGGCCATCTTTGCCTCTTTTGTAGATGTAAACCACCTTGCCATAGAGCATGCCATCTTTTTTATAGAGTTCTACTATTGATTTTTTGAGGCCGGTGGCGTCGTCGATGGTGATCCAGTAGCCGGTACAAGACTGCGCCCCAGACCAAAAGCCAATGAAGCTAAAAAGAAGCAAATAGAAAACCTTAGTCATGTCGAACAATTTGTATAAAATTGCGCAAAATTTCTTTACCCATGGGTGTCATGACGGATTCAGGATGAAATTGCACCCCATAAACCTGAAGCTCCGGTCGCTCAATGGCCATTGGCACGCCACTTTGGCTTGTAGCACTGATCCAGTCTGGCGAACAAACGACCTTCCAAGAGTGATACAGACCGACTTCTATTTGAGTAGGCAAATGCCCAAACAAGCCTTGGTGGTGCAGGATATTGATTTTTTCTGAAACCCCGTGCTTGACCTCACTTTGATTTTCGAGTACGCCGCCCATGTGTTCAACGAGGGCCTGCATGCCCAAACAAACGCCAAGAATTGGTTTTTTACCAATAAACTCAGAGAGCAGCTCTTCTAAACCTTTCTTTTCACGAGGCAAACCTGGCCCTGGCGATAAAATGAAGGCCGCGGAGGTTTCGAGCAATTGGGTGCTGAGTGCGTCGTAGCGGCAAACCGTCAGCTGGAGGTCCATAGACTCCAAATAATGGGCAAGGTTGTACGTAAAAGAGTCATAAAAATCGATCAAAAGAACCCTCACGTAGCTTGTTTTTTGTTACTTTGCAAAAGTAGCAAATTCAAGCAAGCGGCATGTCAACAGCAAAAAAACCTATCCAAATACCCAACGCACCAGCACCTGTTGGCCCCTACAGCCAAGCCATATTAAAAGACAGCACTCTTTATATCAGCGGACAAATTCCACTGAACCCAAGTACGGGCTTACTCGAGATGGAGCATATCGAACAAGCCACACACCGCGTTTTGCAAAACATCGGCGCGTTGCTCCAAGAAGCAGGGTTCAGCTACCAAGATGTAGTAATGGTCAGTATTTTCATGAAAGACCTCAGTGAATTCAGCGCCATGAACCAAGTTTACGCCAGCTATTTTGAAGGTGTTGCACCCGCACGCCAAACAGTTGAAGTGGCACGGCTACCACTAGATGTCACGATCGAAATTTCTTGTATCGCGCAAAAATGACCAAAGCACG
>JBIIZI010000239.1:0-2600 GCA_044346375.1 Crocinitomicaceae bacterium
AAAACGCGTGTACCTTTGTTATGGAGACAGCCAATACGCAAGCGAAGATATACGAACCAATCAAAATGGCGAGTTTATGTTTACTGGACTTCAGCCCGGAAAATATAAAGTTTATGTCATGAGTGATAACCCGACAGTTAGCAACATGCAAAATGAAGTCGCTAGTGTTGTGCAGATTTCAGAAGATGAGAGCATTATAGATGCCGGCACGCTCCAAATCTATTTTTGATGAAAAAGGTGCTCTTGCCCATCTTACTTTTTGGCCGTATCGTCTCTGCTCAAACAGGTCTTTGGCTTGATGCAAGTATCACAAAAAAATGGAATAAAGCATTCAAGACCTCCTTTGAAATAGGCGAACGTCAAAATTTAGGAGTAGGCTTTGACAGGCTTTATATTGAAGTTGGTACTGCTTATCAAGTGCTCGACGGAATCAAAATAACTGGTGCCTACCGTTTGGTGAGCAATGAAAAAGGGGATCAATTTGTACTCCAAACAGATCGCTTATCTCAAAGATTTCAAATTGGCACTGACATCTCTATTTTAGATGCTTTTGACTTTGGCCCCAAACGACTAGATCTTACTTGGAGCTCTACTCAACAGTGGAGCATACAAACTGGCAAACAGATGAGTAGTATTTGGCGCAATAAACTCAGCCTAAGCTACGACATCAAAAATTTCCCTTTAACACCTACCTTAAGCGCCGAACATTTTTACCGCTGGAATGCCAATGTCGTATACACTCCAACTGAGGTTTTAGTAAGCGGGGCAACCGTTCAGTGGCGCTATTTTGTCGGAACACAAATAGAACTACCCAAAAAACAAAGTCTCAAATTACAACTAGGATTCAGAGAGCGTTCTAGTGGTATTCAACCTTTGGGAAGGGTTTCATATGCCATCCAACTTTAAATACCGCTATTTTACTGCATAAAAAAAGGGAGAGTCCGAAAACTCCCCCCTTTCCATCAATCAACATTTTGAAGATTAGAAACCCGGATTCTGTTGTAAATTCGGATTGAGTACGATATCTGATGTTGGGATTGGGTACAGATTAGATTTGTCGTCTACAGCCAAACCTGCAGCATCGCCACCTTTGAAAGGCCAAACATAAGTACCACTTGTAAACAAGCCAAAACGAATGAGGTCGGTACGGCGTGTACACTCCCAGTTCAATTCGCGGGCACGCTCATCTAAGAAATCCATTTCTACAAGGCTTGTATAATTATGTGTTTGGTCGCCATAAGCACGCTCACGAATTTTATTCATGTAAGTAAGTGCAGTGGCTTCGTCGCCAGTTCTGAACTTTGCTTCTGCATACATCAAGAAGACGTCAGCCAAACGGAACATTGGGAAATCTACGTCGACATGCGCAGAGGTAGCATTGTTAGAGCCATTCAAACCATCTTTGGTTTTGTTCTTGTATTTCGGATTCGCATAACCTTGGGTAAAGGTGCTCATTGAGGTGATGTCAATTTGCTGACCAGTTGTATAGAACATCCAGCGAGAATCTTCAGTAGAATCGGTGAATTTCTCGATGAACGGACGCGTAGCGCGGTTACCCGCCCATTTGCCGTTTACACCGTAGTCCGCAGCCACCATTGAGCCACCAAGTGCAGAACAAATCATAAATGTTGTACCTCCCCAAGTTTGAGCGTATAAGCCGTCGTATACAATTGGGAAAATGATTTCTGGCGATGTGTTGTTGTCTGCCAAGAAAATATCCTGATAAACGTCGTCTAGTTGGAACTGATTGGAGTTGATGATTTTCTCGCAATAGGTTGCACAGTCTGCATTGCGAGCTGTACCTGTATAGACCTCAGCATTGAGGTACATTTTCGCCAACAAAGCATGAGCCGCACTTTGCGATGCACGACCATAAGCTACCGCATTAGCAGCAGTGAGGTCGTTTTCGATGGCTTTGATTTCAGATTCAATATAAGCGAATAAGTCAGCACGCATAATTTGTTCTGGCATGAATGCACCTACGCGGTCTTCTTCGGTTACAAATGGAACATTACCAAAGAGGTCCATGGCGTGGTAGTATGCCAAGGCACGTAAAAAACGTGCTTCGTTGCGCATGGTGACAATTTGTTCTACCTGAGCAGCAGTGAAGCCACGCTCGTTTAGTTTTTCGTCGCGTGCTTGCCAAATGAACTCGTTACAAAGTGTAATTTGGTAAAATATGCGGTAATACATTCCTTTTACCCAAACGTTGTCGGCATTCCATTGCGACTTATTGAGGTCGGGAATACCTGGGTCGTTCCAACCACAAATTGCTTCATCGGTAGGAAGTTCTTGCATGTTCCATAATACGCGAACATAAGCAGAGAAACCTTCGTCTATACCTGCGATATCAGCTTGGCCAGCAGGGCCTTGATTGCCCGTCATGGACATCCCAGAATACAACTTAGCAAGTACTTTGATATAGTTGTTAGGGTCGCTGTATACAGCCTCAGCGTTGAGACCATATTTTGGCGATTGGTTGAGGTTTTTGCCACAAGCACCTAACAATAGTGTGCTGGCAAGAAGGGTGTATGTTACTAATCTTTTCATCGGTCAAAAATTAGAAATTAAAGGTGAGGTTAACTGAATACACGCGTGGA
>JBIIZI010000073.1:0-9625 GCA_044346375.1 Crocinitomicaceae bacterium
AGTTGATTGGCCACAGCCACACAACGGTAGCATAAAATGCAACGGTTCATGTGGAGTTTGATCTTGTTGCCGATGTCGATAGGGCTGAAGGTGCGGCGTTCTTCGCGGTAGCGCGTTTTGGCTGAACCGTGTTCGTAGCCGAGGTCTTGAAGGTGACACTCACCAGCTTGATCGCAAATTGGGCAATCGAGTGGGTGGTTCACTAACAAGAATTCTACAACTCCACCACGGTTGGTGTGTACGCGTTCAGAGGTTTTGTTCTTGACGATCATGCCGTCCATAACAGGTGTGGAGCAAGAAGCCACCAATTTTGGCATCGGGCGTGGGTCTGCAGTAGAACCAGCAGCTACTTCAACCAAACACGTACGGCATTTGCCGCCAGTGCCTGGAAGTTTGCTGTAATAGCACATTGCTGGAGGCACGAGGTCTCCGCCGGCCTGGCGCGCAGCGTTGAGGATGGTAGTTCCTGGTGCTACTTCAATTTCGACGTCGTCTATTGTTACTTTTATCATAGGACTAAGCTTCAAGCGGTGCTTGGATTAAACCATAATTTCTGGATTGTGCCTCTTGTGGAGACTTCACGTGCCATTCGAATTCATCTCTGAAATGGCGAATAGCAGCGGCAACTGGCCATGCGGCAGCGTCACCTAGTGGGCAAATGGTATTGCCTTCAATTTTTTTGTTGATTTCTTCTAGTAGGCTGATGTCTTCGAGCGTGCCGTGGCCGTGCTCTAGACGGTAAAGTACTTTTTCCATCCAGCCGGTTCCTTCTCTACATGGAGAACATTGCCCACAAGATTCATGTGCATAGAAACGCGCGAAATTCCAGGTATTGCGCACAATACATTGGTCTTCGTCAAAAACAATGAAGCCGCCAGAACCAAGCATAGAGCCGCTTGCGAATCCGCCGTCGGCCAAACTTTCGTAGGTCATGAGGCGATCTGCACCGGCAGCCGTTTTGGTGACTAAATAATGTGGTAAAATCGGAACAGATGATCCACCTGGGATACAAGCTTTGAGTTTTTTGCCATTGGCTACGCCGCGGCAGTAGTCGTCGCCGTAGATGAATTCTTCAACGGATAAACCGAGTTCGATTTCGTAAACACCTGGACGCACTAGGTTACCGCTCGCTGAAATCAATTTGGTACCTGTTGAGCGTTCAATGCCAATTTTGGCATAAGCCTCGCCACCTTCGTTCACAATTGGAACTACTGCAGCAATAGATTCTACGTTATTGACAACCGTCGGATTGCCCCACAAACCTTTAACAGCAGGAAAAGGTGGTTTCATGCGCGGATTACCGCGTTTGCCTTCGAGTGACTCAAGTAGGGCGGTTTCTTCGCCGCAAATGTAAGCACCACCACCAGGTGTAACCACGAGGTCGAGGTCGTAACCTGAGCCCAGGATGTTTTTGCCGAGCATGCCATTTGCATAAGCTTCGGCGATGGCTTTTTCAAGAATGCGCAAGACATACATGAATTCGCCACGAATGTAAATATAAGAACGGCGCGCGCCCAAAGCATAGCTCGAGGTAATCATGCCTTCAATGAGCAAGTGCGGCAATTTTTCCATGAGGTAGCGGTCCTTGAAAGTACCGGGCTCGGATTCGTCGGCGTTGCAAACTAAGTGGCGTTCAACGCCTTCTGGTTTGGCCAAAAAAGACCATTTCATGCCCGTAGGGAAACCAGCTCCTCCACGACCGCGCAAGCCAGATTTCTTGACTTCCTCCACGACTTCGTCTGGGCTCATGGTTTTGAGCGCTTTTTCTACGGAAGCATAACCGCCGTGTTTGCGGTATACATCGTAGGATGCAATTCCTTGGACATCTGCGTGTTCTATAAGTAGTTTTCTTGCCATTGGATTAAGATTTTGAGGCCTCGCGCATGGCGTCGAGCATTTCGTTCACTTTTTCTTTGGTCAAACGTTCGTAAAAATGGTATTTACACATGAGCATTGGACCATAACCGCAGGCACCCAAACATTCTACTGTTTTGAGGGTAAACATGCCGTCTTTGGTAGTTTCACCGACTTTGATATCGAGCTTTTGTTCGATGTAAGTAATGAGGTCATCGGAGCCCACCAATTGACAGGGTCCGGTACGACATACTTCAAGTACATTTTTCCCGACAGGGTCGAGGTGGAACATGGTGTAGAAAGTAGCTACTTCATACACTTCAATAGGTTCGATATCGAGTATTTGCGCAACGCGATTCATGGCGCCAACACTGACCCAACCCAATTCGTCTTGGACTAAATGCAGCACGCTAAGGATGGCACTCTTTTGTTTCCCTTCTGGGAAAAGACCAATGACGCGCTTCATTTCGGTCATGGTTGCTGCACTGAAATCTATCGGTGCTTCGTTGACAGCTTGTGGGTGATCTGCTTTCATATTAGGCGTCTAGTTCTCCGGCAATGACATTGATGCTACTGAGTGTCAGAACGGCGTCTGAAATCGGTAAGCCTTTGATCATTTCTGGATATGCTTGGTAATAAATAAAACAAGGTCTTCTGAATTGAAGGCGATAAGGTGTTCGGCCACCATCAGAAATGAGGTAGTAGCCAAGTTCTCCGTTTCCGCCTTCTACGGCATGGTAAACTTCGCCAACTGGAAGTTCGGTTTCGCCCATGACTATTTTGAAATGGTAGATTAGCGCTTCCATGTTGTTGTAAACATCTGCTTTTGGCGGAAGATAGAAATCGGGAAGGTCTGCTTTGTAGTCGCCTTCTGGAAGGTTTTTGTAAGCTTGTTCGATGATGCGCAAACTTTGGCGGATTTCTTCTTGACGCACCATAAAGCGGTCGTAGGTATCGCCATTGACGCCTACAGGGATAATGAAATCGAAATCTTCGTAAGAAGAATAAGGGCTCATGACGCGCACGTCGTAGTCTACGCCTGCTGCACGCAAGTTAGGGCCAGAAAAAGAGTAGGAGAGTGCGCGCTCTGCAGATATCGGCCCTGCACCTTTGGTGCGGTCCATGAAGATGCGGTTGCGGGCAAGCATGCTGTCAAACTCTTCGAAGGCTTTCGGGAATGTCTTTAAAAAAGACTGTAGTTTTTGATGAAAAACAGGTGTGAAATCGCGCTCAAAACCGCCGATGCGACCCATATTAGTGGTGAGGCGAGCTCCGCTCATTTCTTCGTAAAGCTCATAGATCTTTTCGCGTTCGGAGAACGGATAAAAGAAAGAGGTGAGGGCACCTGCATCTACGCCAATTACAGAATTGCAAATGAGGTGGTCTGCAATGCGGGCGAGTTCCATGATGATCACGCGCATGTATTGTACGCGTTTTGGAATGTCGACACCGATCAGTTTTTCAACGGTCATTTCCCAACCGATGTTGTTGATTGGAGAAGAACAATAGTTGAGGCGGTCGGTGATAGGGGTAATTTGGTTGTACGGACGGCGCTCTGCTAATTTCTCAAAAGCGCGGTGAATGTAGCCAACGGTTTGTTCTGAGGAAATGATTTTTTCACCATCTACTTTTAAGATATTTTGAAAAATACCGTGTGTAGAGGGGTGGGTCGGACCAAAGTTAATGGTAGCGACATTTGCTGGGTCTGCAGCCTGCAAAACATCTTTTATTTCTTGGCTCATAGTTCGTTGTTGTTGCGTCCGAAAAATCTGTCGTCTTTGTCTTCGCGGGTGGCGTCTTCGAGAACGTACTCTTTGCGCATCGGGAAGTAATCCATGTCGTCCATGTTGAGGATGCGGCGTAGATCTGGGTGGCCGTCGAATTGAATTCCAAAGAAATCGTAGGTTTCGCGTTCCATCCAGTTGGCACCTGCAAAGAGGTCGGTGATGGTGGCAATGTGAAGGTTTTCTTTTGGAAGGTAACCTTTGATGCGCAAGCGCAGGTTGTTTTTCCAAGAATGCAATTGGTAAACTACGGCGAATTCACGACCAACGGCCTCAGGGTAATGCACGCCTGCAATGTTGGTCAGGTAGTTCACACTTAAATCTTGGTGTTGTTGCAACCATTGAATGGCATCGTGGATACGACTTGGCGTCATTTCAATATTGAGCATACCAAAAGCTTCTTCATGAGCCAAGACATCGGCGCTAAATGCAGCTTGAACAGCCGTCAAATATTCTTGATTATTTTGCTTCTCCATGTTGATCGATCTCGATTTGGTAGGTACCTAACAAATGCTTGTATTCTTCAGAATAGCGTCTGCGGTTGGATTCTTTTTTAACCAATTCATGAATATTCATGACGCCTTCGATGATTTGTTCTGGGCGCGGTGGGCAACCAGGCACGTATACATCGACAGGAATAATGCGGTCAATACCTTGCAAAACGGAGTAGGTATCGAAAATTCCGCCTGAACAAGCGCAAGCTCCTACGGACAAAACCCATTTAGGCTCGGCCATTTGTTCGTAAACTCTTTTGAGAACCGGACCCAATTTTTTAGAGATGGTACCAGCTACAATTAGGAGGTCTGCTTGGCGTGGCGTAAATGACATACGCTCCATCCCGAAGCGAGAGAGGTCATAGGCACTGCCCATGGTGGCCATGAATTCGATGCCACAACAAGAGGTTGCAAACGGCAAAGGCCAAACTGAGTTGGCACGTGCAAGCGCAATGGCTTTATCTAGGTTGGTGAGCTGATAGCCCTCCCCATTGATCGTTTCGAGGTCTTCTATTTTTCCCATTCTAATGCTCCTTTTTTATAGATGTAATAAAATCCGGTCAAGAAAAAACCGACAAACATAATGACTGCCAAAAGGCCTTCGAGTTTGAGTTCGTAGAAATTAACAGCGTAAGGATAGAAGAAGATGACTTCTACATCGAACAAAACAAACAAGATAGCCGTCATGAAATAACGGATAGAAACCGGGAAACGTGCGTTTCCTTGCGCATCAATACCACATTCGAAGTTGTCGTCTTTTTTGACTGAATTGATCCTTGGTGTTAGGATGTGCGTTACAAATAAAGTAAAAATCACAAAGCCTGCTGCGACGGCGATTTGCATCAACAGCGGTAGGTAATTGGCGCTAGAAGCTGTTTCCATTGGACTATTTTATAAGTGTAACAATAGTTACTAAACTTGGTTTGTTTTGCGCCACAAATTTACCTTTTAGTTTGGTTCTGACATAAAAAAAGCCGAGAAAAAATTCCCGGCTCGTTATTTAGAATGCTTATGGATTACTTAAACTTAAAACGCAAACCTAAGTTTGAAAAATTACCTGCACTAAAGGTGGTGCCAAGGCCGGCAATTTGATTCACGTTAAAACCTGGTCTGAGTTCTATGTAGAGGTGCATTGGTTTCCAAAAATCACGTTTCTTACCTACCTGAAAATCAATACCTAATGGCGCATAAACACCTAGGCCAAAACCACCTTTGTTTTCAAAAACTTCTTGTTCGTGGTTTGTTCCTGAACCCATATAGATGTCATTATATAACCCATAACCGATGGCATCGCCATAAGGAGATACGCGGTGGTGTACAGTTGTTTTGGCATTGTAGCTCAAGCCAAAATTAGCGCCAATACCACCAAAGAAACTCCAGCGTTTGTCGGCATTATAGCGGAAAAGTAAAGAGGCATCTATGCGCAATTGCTCTTGTGCATAATTGGCATTGTAACTGTGGGTGCTGAAAGAATCTATAAAAAATTGTTCGCCAGTTTGCGAGCTCGTTAGGGTGTCAATGCGAAAGGTCTCTGTGTATGAACCGCCAATAGCAAGCGCATTGTTTTGACTCGTGTGCATAAGACCCAAACGCAAAGTAGCATTGGGCATTTTACCTAAACCCAAGCCCACACTTAACGACTGCGATTGGCCTGGTAAATTGAAATACATTTGAGGGTAAGTTTGGTAGGCGCTCAAATCTTGTTGTAAAATACTTGAGCCAGGCGCCAAAGTCTGAAAATCAGCCAAGCCACCTTTTGTTTGGCCAAAGAAAGCACCCGATTGCAAATAGATCTCATTGACACTGATCTGCGCTTGAGCTGCACCTAAACTGAGTAAAGCAATGCTAAAAATAATTTTTTTCATGTAAGTTTTTTTGTTTTCGATAACGACGAAGTTATCAATTTATTGTTACAAGTTTGGTTGTTTTCATTTGATTGGCATTCATCAAAAGTAGAATATAACTCCCTTTTCTATACGAGCGCACATCTATCTTCTGCCCCGGAGCCAAACTTCCCGCTTGCAGCAATTTTCCATTCGCTGCATAGAGTTCATATGAAAGCTGTTCTTGCTGTTGAAGGATTTGAATAAAATCTGAACTTGGATTCGGATAAGGTAGCAAACCTGCCTGTTGGTTCATTTCAGCCTCATTGACACTCAAGGTTGGGTCCAAACTTACCCCTCCGTTGCCATTGATGAGCCAATTGCTAGGGTCTATACCAATTGTACCTACCAAAGTTCCGTAATTAGAAAGTGTGAAGAGTTCGGAGTTGCTAGTGATAGGAAAGCGCACTAAAGTATCTGCTTGGCCTTGACGCGAAAGCTTGAGCGTGACCGGATTGGTAAAAGTGGGGGTTACATTCGGCATAGAGGCCGTGTGTGAGATTTCTAGAATCAAGTCAGTGCCAACTTGGTTGTATTTGACCTGATAAGTAGGGAAGCCCTCGCCAAAATACCATTGTTCAAAAAAGCTATCTAAATCGATGTTGCAAAAATTGGCCACGTGGTTTTTGAAGTCGAGACCCGTTGCTGTGCTGTCTGCAAAGGTGTTTTGGAAATCTTGTAAAGCGCCAAAGAAGAGGCTGTCGTTTTGAATGACATAGCGCAAAGAATGGATGATGCCTGCGCCTTTGTCGTAAGTAAGTCTGCCATTGAAAATACGCGCTTCATTCAAGGAATCGAGTACCCAAACGCTACCACCTGCCTGACTCATGATATTTTGATGAACCTGTGTCATATGATTGACTTGCTGACCAGGATAAAGTGCGGCAAGCATGAGGTATTCGCCATACGACGCAAAACCCTCATTGATCCAGATGTCGCACCAAGAGGCGCAGGTGACGTTATTGCCCCACCACTGATGCGCTAATTCATGAGCGGTGAGTGTTTTTTCAAAAAAGCCTTGTGTAGTCATGGTTTGGTGTTCCATTCCTCCGCCAAGTGGAGCCATGCAATGGCCGTATTTTTCGTCGGCATAAGGATAGGGGCCAAATTGGTTGGCAAAAAGTTCCATAAAATCTGCTGTTTCATTGATTTCATCTATGAAATTTGGCAGGGTTTGGGGGTTGTCGTAGATGTAGTTTTGGATGAGTACAGGCGAGGTGCTTCCCGCCGGATTGGCATAAATGCTGTAATCTACGTATTTGGCAACAGCCACGGATATCAAGTAGTATGCTATTGGGTGGCGGTGTTTCCATTCGTAGCGCGTAAAGCCATTTCCGAGAATCTCCACATTTTCTAAGAGGCCGTTTGAGCCCGCCTTACAGGTGTCTGGAACCGTAATGGCAACAGCGCAAGAATCAGCTTTGTCAGTGAGGCTTTGCTTGACGGCAAACCATTCGTAGGCAGAAAATGGTTCGGACAACGACCACACCACTTTGTTGCCCCAACTAGGCGAACTGCCAGCTGTTAGGCCGCTTCCTCCCAATGGATTGGTCTGGGCCGTTGGCGGATTACCAGCATATGTAACTTTGATGACAAAATTGGTTTGTGCTTGTGCGTTCACTGGAATGCGCACTTTGTTCAACACTCTGTGGTAGTTGACGTTTGTGCCATTGACTTGCACTTCACTGATGAGTAAGGTCTCAAACAATTCAATTAGCGCGGAGTCTAAACTCACCTTTGCTTTGGCATGGATTTCAACGCTTCCGCTCAAATAAGTGGAAATATTATTCATGTTGAGGTCCAGATTGTAAAAATGGACATCGTATTTTTCCGTTTCAGCGATTTCGGCAATACTTAAAGAGGCGCTTTTTGTTTGCCATTGTTTGCTTGATTTTCTCGAAGAACAATTGCCCGCTTGCTCCTGGGCAAAAGAGGTGAGGGTAAGTGTTCCTAAAATGGTAAGGAGGAGTAGTTTTTTCATTTCAAAGGTTTGAACGAAATTAAACATTCTTTCGGGAGTTGATTTTAATTTTCGGTAACTTTGTTCTATGCGATTGATGAGCATGGTTTTAGCAATATACTTTGGTTTGCTGTCTTTGGCACCCCAATGGCAAGGCCTTGAGTTTTTCAAGCTCGATGCCCTTCTTGATCACTACGCGCAATATCAGCAAGAAAAAGAAGCCGGCGGTTTCTTGAGTTTTGTGCAAGAACACTACCTCCAACAAGTAACCGAAAACCACCAAGAACACCGCGAACTCCCTTTTAAATCAGCCCAAGTCAATGTGCTCATTACATTGGTCATGCCAACACCATGCACTTCTGTATCATTCGTAAATCCGCCCATTCATCTGTCCAGGCAAACTATTTTATCAGCACCCACATCTATTTCCAGTAATGATTTTTTTGAATGCTGGCATCCCCCTCAATTAGTGTAGCTTAAGTCCCTTGAGTTTTACATTTTTATTGAGTTCCTATGTTAAATCGCATCATTTATTGGTCGATTCACAACAAGTTAATTGTTGCCGTCTTGACCCTCGCTCTCGTCATTTGGGGGCTATTTTCACTTTCCAAACTACCGATAGATGCCGTTCCGGACATCACCAACAACCAAGTTCAGGTGGTTACAAGCGCGCCGTCGTCAAGCGCATTAGATATAGAGCGTTTTGTGACTTTCCCGGTCGAACAAACCATGGCCACAATTCCAGGGATCGAAGAAATTCGTTCTTTTAGCCGCTTTGGCTTAAGCGTTGTCACCATTGTTTTTACCGAAGACACCGACATCTATTGGGCGCGCCAACAAGTTCAAGAACGCTTATCGGAAGCAAAAAACAACATTCCAACAGGTTTCGGAGAACCTTCTATGGCTCCTCTGAGCACCGGTCTTGGCGAAATCTATCAATATACTTTGCGTGCCAAACCTGGTTATGCAAAGAAATACAAACCTGCAGACCTCCGCAGCATTCAAGATTGGGTCATACGCAGGCAATTACTCGGCGTCAAAGGTGTTGCCGACGTAAGTGGTTTTGGCGGTGAGCTCAAGACTTACGAAATCGCTATTGATCCGCTGTTGCTCAAAGCACACGAAATTACACTGGATGAAGTCTTTGCGGCAGTGTCTCAAAACAACGAAAATACTGGCGGTGCTTACATTGAGCGCCATCACATGACCACCTACATCAGAACAGAAGGTTTGGTAGGTAGTTTGTCCGATATCGAAAACATCCAGATCAATCATCCGAGCGGCGACGCACCGGTTTACATCCGCGATATCGCCGAAGTCAAATACGGCGCTCAAGTACGTTATGGCGCCCTTACCTACAACGCAGAAGGCGAGGCTGTGGGCGGAATCGTACTCATGCTCAAAGGTGCCAATTCATCAGAAGTCATTTCATTAGTGAAAGAACGCATGGCCCAAATTGAAGGCAACTTGCCAGAAGGCGTTGAGCTAGAAGTTTACCTCGACCGCACCAACTTAGTCAATAGAGCCATTCATACTGTAAGCAACAACCTTATTGAAGGCGCTTTAATCGTCATTTTTGTATTGGTTTTGCTTTTAGGGAACTTACGTGCAGGGCTTATCGTTGCCTCCGTTATTCCTTTGGCTATGCTC
>JBIIZI010000074.1:0-9568 GCA_044346375.1 Crocinitomicaceae bacterium
TTGTTGTCGTGGACACCACAATACTACTCGTGGTTTCACCCGTGCTCCAAACATTGCCTGCAGGATAATTAGAACTTAAGATGACGGTTGATCCGGCACACAAAGTAGTTGGCCCATTTGGTGTAATGATTGGCGCTGGAATGCTTGGAAGTACCGTAACAATCAGATTTTGGGTTTGCGTACAAAATGGAGTGGTTAATGTAATTTGATAACTCACGTTTTGACTAATGGCGGAGTTATTGGTGAGTTGGTCTAGAATTGTTGAGCTGGTAGAGGTATTTGTTGTTTCTCCGAGTACCGAGGCATTGTTCTGGGCTTGCCAACTCAAAGTTGCTGTGGGGCTGCTCGTTAAGTTGATACCCAAAGATTGACCATTGCAGATAGTTGCTGTAAGGGCATTGGTGAGCACAGGCAAAGGCTGCACCGTGACGACAATTGTATCGCTTAAGGTTTGGCAACCATCAGAAACACTGACCCAGTAGGTACCAGATTGCGTTACGTTTAGCGAACTATTGGTACTTTGATTACTCCATGCGTAGCTCAGTGTACCACTATTAGGAGTTACAGTTGGGCTTAGCGTTAAACTATTGGTAGGCCCTAAACAAATTGTGGTGTCATTGGGTAACTGAACCGTTAAGTTTGAGGTAGCAAAGACGGGAATGATGGTATCTACAACCACACAACAAGACAACGGATTGAGTACCGATACAAAAAGGGTATCGTTATTTGTTGCAGTTATGGTGTTGCCAACTGTTCCGTTTGACCAAACAAAAGTAGGGTTGTTGATAGACGGAGCACTTGCCGTAATAACAGATGTGGTGCAAGTCGCATTCTGGTTAAAAATGACAGCTGCAGTACAAGGCGAAACATAATTGAAGAGTGCAGGTGACGGATTCAGACCAAATGTTACTTGATCAAGCGGAAAATTTGTGTTTAAAACATTGGAATATGGGGGATACGTACTCACATTTACATTGACCGGTGCAATAGTAAAACAACCCTGAGGATCTTCTAGATTATCGTTGAGCACAAGTTGAACGATGTCGCGGCTATTGGTATTCGTGGTAAAAAAAGAACCAGGGATGTAGTGTTTTGCATTTTTGTAAACACTGGCGCCAGTGGTGGTGAGCGGACCAATATTATGACCAAGATTGCCTGTTCCAAAACTGATTAGCTTAGAAATTTCGGGTACCCCTTGTTTGGAGGTCTTGATGACAAACATTTTGGAATTGGGCTGATTGTATTCGGCAAAACCATAAAAAACATAGTGGGTCGGTGTAACGGTTAGCCCTCTTGCAACCTCTGTAGATACAGCAGAAACGTTGTATTCTTTGCACCAAGAAACATTACCAAAAAGGTCGGTTTTGACCAAACCAACTTTGAAATCGGTGCAAGAACTAGACCCACAAACGTCGTCGCCGTGTTGCAAAATAACGAGGGAATCAGTGCCGTCGTATTCGATACATGCGCCATAAAACCGTGCATCTGGCGCTGTGGCAGGATTGAATTCAAGGTATTTGGTTAAAAAGATATTGCCTTGATCGCTGACGCCAACCAGAAGGGTGCGCATGTTGGTTGCGGTGGCATTGACATAAGAACGCCCGGTAATGAACATCTTGCCATTGACCATGTCAGAAGCCGATGTAAAATCGTCGAGGTAGTCTACGCCGTACCCAGGAAAAGTGAGTCCGATGGAAGGGGTTTGCCAAATGGTGGCACCTGTTGCACTAGAAACAGCCATTACTTTGCCATTGTAGCCGTTGGCGTTGTTGGTTTGGGAGCCACACACAAAGTATTTGCCGTTGGCATATTTCATCGTGGACAAATACGTTTTGCTTGTGCCTTCTGACTTGACCCAATATACCGCGCCTGTACTTGCGTTTAACTTAAATAGTATGGATCCTTGGATACTGGCGCCCGTTTTAAGCCAGCCGCAACCAAAGATGGTGTCACCAACGATATCGATATAAGAAACATCAGAAGAAAAGCCGACGCCAACAGTATTTAACTTTTGACTCCAGACCATGTTGTTATTGACATCTCTTTTAAAGATCCAGGGCTCGTTATTGTTGGTGGCGCCAAAATATACATTACCTGCGTTATCGGCACACACCGACATTGCGTATTCGTTGTTGGCTGCAGTGCCTATGAGTGAGGTTGATTGAGCTGAAAGCTTAAAAAAACTGAGGAGAAATAAGAAAAAAAACGCTTTATGCATTTGAAAAAAGTTGAGTACATCAAAATTAAAGATAAGTATTGAATCTCATCACTTTAACGAAATTTATCACCAAAATGGGGGTTTTTACCTAGTCTTCCTTTTAGAAATTAAGTACCTTCGTTTGATCTCACAAATTTCATCAACTTTGAGCCAACAAGAGCGTTCCGCTGCCGACTTTACTGAACAATTCATCAACCAAACCCAACAAACAATTTTTTTGACGGGTAAGGCCGGCACGGGTAAAACAACCTTATTGCGCAAAATCAAGGAGTCGACACACAAAAATTTAGCCATTGTGGCGCCAACCGGAATTGCGGCACTCAACGCTGGCGGTGTTACCATCCATTCCTTTTTTCAGTTGCCTTTTGCCGGATTTATTCCAGCATTTGGAACTCAGCCTGCTTTTTCTGCATCGGTCAAGTTTGAAACAAAGGATACCCTACTGCGGCATTTTGCGATGAACAAAACACGCAAACAACTCATTCGAAACATCGAGCTGCTCATTATAGATGAAGTAAGTATGTTGCGTGCCGACCTTTTGGACGCCATCGACTGGACGCTGCGCAATATTCGCCGTGTCCATGAGCCATTTGGCGGGGTTCAGGTTTTGTTCATTGGCGACCTACTGCAGCTTCCACCTGTTGTAAAGCAAGAAGAATGGCAGGTGCTACGCAGTTATTACGACGGCATTTTCTTTTTTCACGCGAAGGTTTTTCAAGAAATTCAGCCCTTATACATCGAACTCTCAACAATCTACCGCCAACAAGACCAAGCATTTATTCAGGTACTCAACAACCTGCGCAACAACCAAATCAGCGCAGCCGACGTCGAGATCCTCAATAAATATGTTCAGCCCAATTTTGACCCAACCAACAACGAGGGCTACATTACCCTCACCACCCACAATTCCAAAGCCGATGAAATGAACGCCAAGGCTTTGCTTGCTTTGCCGCAAAAGAAAGTGAGTTACCATGCCGAAATCACCGGCGACTACCCCAAGCATCTTTTTCCATTAGAAGAAACACTCGAACTCAAAATTGGCGCTCAAGTCATGTTCGTTAAAAACGATTTATCGTTTGATAAAAATTATTTCAACGGTAAGATGGGTAAAATTGCCTCGCTCAGCGAGCAAGAAATCACTGTCTTCTTCCCAGAGGAGAAAAAAACTATCACCGTAGAGCAATTCGAATGGACCAACATTCGGTATGTCTTGAATGAAGCCACTGGCGAAATCAAAGAAGAAACACTCGGTACTTTTGTGCATTATCCATTGAAATTAGCCTGGGCAATTACCGTTCACAAAAGCCAGGGCCTGACCTTCGACAAAGCCGTTTTAGATGTTGCGGACGTTTTTGCGCCCGGACAGGCTTATGTGGCGCTTTCGCGTTTGCGCTCTTTAGAAGGCTTGGTTCTGACCAAAGCCATGCGCATGAATGGGCTTTCGAACGACCAACAAGTAGTTGCATTTAGTCAAAACAAAGCACCCGAAGACCAACTCGCCACCTATCTGACTCACAGCACCAAGCATTACCTGATCGCCACCTTAAAAAAAGCATTTGATTGGTATGAGCTCAGTTCCAAATGGGCCAGCCATGAAGCGGGTTACCAAATGGTTGGCGTCAAAAGTGAGAAAGCTAAAAACAAAAGTTGGATCACGCTGCAAAATCAGGTGCTGCAGTCTACCATGGACCCCGCCAAGAAATTCTGCAAGCAACTCGACCAAATCTTGCACGCCCCCACTTTTGACGTGCAATTCTTACAAGAACGGGTTCAGGCCGCATATCACTATTTTTTCAAGATCCTAGACGACGTCCTGACCACCAATCTCAAAAAGGTGGCTGAACTGAGCCGTGCAAGGAAAACCAAGCAATATTCAGAAGAACTAGCCGAACTAGACGAACTTCTGACCACAACCATTCTGCAACTCAAAAAAGCACGTTTGCTTATTGAGGGGGTAGCTGCCGGCAAAGAAATTTCTAAATCGACTATTTGGAATACCGAAATCTCTTCGTATAAACTCGCCAAAATAGCGGCCATCAAGGAAGACTTGAAACAGGTGCCAACCCTACTCGACGAGCCCGACGACATCTTGGATACCGTTTTTGAAAAATCTGTCAAGAAACAAACTGCACCCAAGGAGAAAAAATCCACCTATGAGCTCACCCTTGAACTACTCGAACAAGGCAAAGATGTAGCTGAAATTGCCAGCATTAGGCAGGTATCCAAACAAACCGTCAACAACCATTTTGTGTACCTCATCAGAAGCGAACAAATTCAATTAACCGACGTACTTGCGCCCAAACGCATCAATGAACTCGAAAGCATGTTCGAAGGCTTCACAGGCACCTCTTTGGGGCCCCTCAAAGAAAAACTAGGTTCCAAAGCAACCTGGGATGAGCTCAAACTGTATCAGGCATACGCACAATTGCAGTAAGCCATCAAGGACTCACCAAATTGATACTCACGTTAAAGTAGAGCGGATTAGCGAGGTTGTTGATCATCACGTAAGGAGGGATGTCGTCTATAAGGCCAAAAGCGCGGTAGTTTTCTTCGCCATTGATGAGACGGTCCATGTCGAAGCGATAATTGATTCTATAACCTGCTTGAATAGACATCCAGATGAACTCTTTTAAAGAAAATTCATAGACCATGCGCAATCTGATTTCTCCTCTGCGGATTTCAAGTTCGTCGTTGCGCATTTGATAGCCATCTACACTTGAGGTGTTCCACATTCTGTAACTCTGCCCTTCTAGCTCATAGCCTGCAAACAACATATTTCTACTATTGATGGTTCTTCGGACATGGACACGAGCCGGAAATAACATTTCTGTTCCCCATTTATTTTGCACACCCGTAGAATTAAAGAGCACTACAGGAATATAATTGATTTCTCCAACTCGATAAGTACGTGCCACACCTACACCCCATTGCTTGAGTTCAGAGGGTCTTTTTCCGAAGATGAGCGCAGCTGAATACTTCATGTAATTGAGCGGCATCAGGTCTTTGAGCGTGTAATTTCCGCTGTAGTCGGCAGAGCCTTGAAAAAGCATGAAATATGTGTCGTTGAGCGGCTTGAAAACGGTGGTGCTGACACCTGCAGTTTTAAGACCGTAGGCACTTAAAGATTTCAGCATCGGATTGGTCAAGGAAGCTTCGTCGGCAAAGTTGTAGCGTTGCTCCCAATAATTGCCACCTAGTTGCCAAACTAAATTGGTCTTTGAAATAACCGGAATGTTAAATGCGAGCCGCATGCCGTGAGAACGCAGCACTTGTGCTTCTTGTGCATTCAGGTTCCAACCGCCGGTGCCGGTTTGAATGGAATTGAGGGTGTCGGCAGACATATTGTAGCCCATTTGGTAGTCGTAACCAAAACTAATGAGCTTTGCCGGGCTTAGACCTTCAATTTTTGGACTGCAAAAACGGCGTGCGCCTTCGGCAGAATATTCTACGTTGTCGTAAAGGCTGTAGTCTTCTTCTACAACAGTAGAATCTGTGTTTTGAGGAACTTGAGCCCAGAGCGTACTGAAAGAACCAAAAGTCGTTGCAACGAAGGCAATTGGTAAAAATCTAGATTGGAATGACATCTGCTTATTTTTTAACTACCAAACGCTTCCAAACATCTGTTCTACCCAAAGCAGACACACCGATATAACCACGAATATTGAGCGTGTTTTCATTGGACATTTTGATTACGCAAGAATAGGTGCTACCGTTGAGCGCATCGTAAATTGTGCCATCGGCCCATTCGTCATTCCCTTTGTAAGTAAAGTCTTTAAGCATGCGGTAGCCCATGAGAGGGACTTTTTGAAGATCTGCATCGGGGTTGTTTTTATCGGTCTTTGGCTTTTTAGTTGCAGGATCGATAGGTTCCTTGAGCCAAACAATTTTACCGTAGTATTTAGCGCCAATTTTTTCAATTTTGACACGAGCCCTTCCGTTACTTGGTTCCCAAACACCGATCAAGCGATCGCCTCCTGTGTTAGGCGCAAATGACCAAAATAAGGTAGCAACAAAAGAAAAGAACAAAATAAAAGATATCTTTTTCATGAGGATGAGTTTATGAGTTAAGGTTATAAATTGTTTAGTGAGGAAACGACTTAGTATTTCAATTCAAATTCGAAAGACCCTTTGAGCGTTACATTGGCGTTGACATCTTTCAAAAAGGAGGCATCGAGAATAACATAGACTTGTTTTTCAGCGAAATAATCGGTTACGTTGGCCTCTTTTGAAGGCTTTAATTGGACAGATTTTAGCTTTCCTTTGATCGGGTTAATTACCGCGAGTTCTTGCATAGAAAGGTCGGGGTTGTCTGAGGCGAAACTGACAACCAATGCGTTGATGTCTTGAAAAGTAGCAGGATCCATGCTTTCAACTGTTGCATTTTTAAGCACAGCATTTTTGATTTTGATGCCTGCTTTGTAATCGGATCCGAGAATTTCTTTGAGGTCAATTTTGGCAACATACTGAGCAGGATTCGATCCTTGAAATAAGGGGCCAACGTACTCAAATTGAATATCTTTCAGCGTGAAAGACTTGGTGTTTTTGGGCGCGTTGAGTAATTTAAAAAGCCAAGCACCAAGGGCAATGATGACGGCACCAATGAGAATGGAGCGTACTATTTTCTTTTTCATAAGCGGGGTTAATGGAGCTAAAAGTATCTATTTTAAAATACAAAGCGCCCTGCGCTTACATAAAAGAATTTTAGGTAAAAAATGAAAACTTTTTATAACGCCGGGTCTCTAAAAAGACTCCCCCACCACAAAATAAAAATAGCCGCCTTCTCGGCCATAGCCGTAGTCTAAACGAATATTCAGACGCTCCGCTGGATCTACCACAAAACGGAGTCCGGTCCCTATCGAATATTTCAAATAATTCGAACTTAAGGTTGACGACGGGCCAAAGACATCGCCAAACCCGCCAAAAGCAACCCCGCCAAAGCGCCAAAACAAGGGGAAGCGGTATTCGAGTTGGGTGGCAAAAAAATGTTGGTCTCTGAAACGGTTTTTTGGATAACCGCGCAAAATGTCGTCGTTGCCAAGGGTGGATAAATCTAAGAAAGGTACTTCACCAAAAGTGAATCGGGCTTTGGTCTGCCAGGCCAAAATATGTTTGGGTTTGAATTGCCAGTATTGCTGATAGGTTGCGTTGATGGTCTGAAAAGAAAAAGTACTCATTAAAAGCGGTGAGAAAAAGTAAGTAGAAAACTCTGCGTAGCGACCCTTGTACGGATTGATGATATTGTCTCGGGTATCCAAAATGGAAACAAAGCCAAGCGCAGAGCCTACTCCTCCATTGTAGCCTGGAACAGAGCCATTGCCTAGAACACCGTTGTTGGCATGTTTGAAGTTATATTCATAACGCAACTCATAATCAAAACCTAGAAAGAAGCCGGGTTTGACTTTTTTGAGCTGCAGTGATTTCAACACAAAAAGCTGGTAACTATATTGTTCTTTTTGTGACAACTCTGTATCGTTACCAATTCCATAGAAACGATCAGGGAAATCGCGGTAACGCACATCACCTTTGAGTAAAAAATTTTCATCTTGGGTAAACACATGCCAAGAAGCCCAGGTGTCTAGCTGTTTATTCTGAGTGTAATCGGCCAAAAACTGAATGTAAGAAACCCTTGGTTGTGCAGCTTGCGCCTCCGATGGTTTGACTTTAAAATAATAGACGCCAGCTGCTCCGGCTGCCCATCGGGTATCAGGTGTATAATACAATAAGGGGAGTGCAAAAAAACCGTTTTTGTCTTCTGAAATGGTGTCTGATAAAGGCACAAAACCCATGAATTTCTTGGGTTTCACAATTGAATCAAAGGCAGACTGCGCCTGCACTACCTGCAGAAGTGTTGGAATGATGAAAAAAAAGATACGGATACAGTGATTCAAAACGAAGACCAACTTGGATGCTTGCAAATATAATCCTAATTTGAAAAGACGTTTATTCGGTAACTTTTTAAAAGTTCAATTGAAATGTTGCTATATCACTAAAGACCAATATACTTCAAGAATTCGTTTTTGGTAGCTTCGTTTTCAAACTGACCGCAGAAATTAGCCGTTACCGTACTGCTATTCACATCCTTCACTCCTCTTGACGAAACGCATAGATGCGTAGCGTCGATCACTACTGCTACGTCTTGGGTTTCGAGTACTTCTTGTAGCGCTTTGGTAATTTGCATGGTAAGGCGCTCCTGCACTTGTGGACGCTTGGCAAAGTGCTGAACGAGTCGGTTGATTTTCGACAAACCAATGACTTTACCACCAGATATATAAGCGACATGCGCTTTGCCGATGATGGGCACAAAATGGTGCTCGCAGTTTGAATAGAACAAAATGTTCTTCTCTACAAGCATTTGGTTGTACTGATATTTGTTTTCAAAGAGTTTGACATCTGGAAAATTCGCAGGGTTCAGGCCCGAGAAAATTTCTTGAACATACATTTTTGCCACACGCTTTGGGGTTCCGCTCAGGCTGTCGTCTGTGCGGTCTAGGCCGAGGATGTCCATGATTTGGCCAAAATGTTGTGCAATTTGCTCTATTTTTTCGGCATCTGATTTGTCAAAAGCGTCTTTTCTGAGTGGGGTATCTACGGAGGTACTGACGTGTTCGTCGCCGATTTCGTCAATTAAAACATCTATGTGTGTTGGGGAGGCTACTGGCGTATTTTGTTTCATCTTTGTGTTTTTTAATTAAACAAAAAGACAGGTGTTTGGTTCGGTTGTCTTTGAAAGAAAATTAAATAGGAATAAATAAGAACAATACAAGCAACTTTTTAGTCAAAATTCACGTCCTTTGCGCATACAAAAATTAAACACGTGAAAAAATCTACCTTATTTGTGGCTATCGCCCTCGCTTTCAACTCTTTTGCCCAATCGGTAAAGAGTGAGCAAATTACCTACACCTATACCAAACTGCCAACCAACCCGGTTCAGCCAAAACCAACAACCTACACGGCTAGCGTTACTGCTGCTTACGAGGCTGAAAACCAAAAACTAATGGCGCAATACGAAGCTGACAAAGCGCAAGCTGAAGCAGACTACCAACGCGAAATGGCAGATCTTCCAAACAAACAAAAAGCTGCCGACGACAAATTTGAGCGTGAAACCAAAGCTTGGAACGAAAAATCTACAGCTTCTAAAATCATCGAAAAACAAGTTCTCAACGAAAACAACAAGCCTGTAAAAGACTACGTTGCGCAGCCTTACCGCCGCACCATTCCAATGCCGGTCATGAAAACAGCTTACGATTACAATTCTTTGGCTTCAACCTACCTCTTTATCGATGGTTTGCAAAAAGGCGCTGCAAACGCCCTTAATTACACCGTTACACTACAAGGTTTTGAAGCTACTCC
>JBIIZI010000075.1:0-9563 GCA_044346375.1 Crocinitomicaceae bacterium
TGGGGGCATGGATTATTTTGTTGACAACGCTTTTATTGAGTGCATCAAGCAGAATAAGCCTTTTCCTTTAGATGTCTATGACCTTGCTGCTTGGTATGCCGTTACACCGCTCAGTGAAAAGTCTGTTGCACAAAATGGCGCTCCTCAAGATATTCCAGACTTTACAAAAGGTACTTGGAAAACGCGTCAACCTATTTTTGCATTCGATGCCAACTACTGATACTGCATTGGTCATCCTGGCGGGTGGTTTAGGTTCTCGTTTCGGAGGAGCCAAACAAATTGAACCATTTGGGACGGAAGGTCGCTTTCTGTTTGAATACGCCTGTTATGATGCCATGCAAGCGGGTTTTCAGAAGGTTTTTATCATTATTCGACCAGGCATGCAAGACCTTATTGCCGAGCAATTGAATAAATGGATACATCCAGCGCGCTACGAACTCATTGTTCAAGAACAAAGCCGACCTAAGCCTTGGGGTACAGCACATGCGCTGCACTTTTTATGTGGCAAATGGGATGGGCCTTTTTTGGTGCTCAATGCCGATGACTACTATGGTCAGAGCATTTGTAAAACAGCTATATCCTTAGTGCAAAACGGCGTTCAAGCGGCAGCTTTGGCTTTTGAATTAGGCCCCACGCTCAGCCCGAACGGGCCTGTTGCAAGAGGTTTGTGTCAAGCAGAGCACGGTTATTTAACCGCCATTGAAGAGGTCCTTAAAATTGAAAAAGTAAATGGCCAAATTACCGACGAACAGGGGCGTGAGTACAGTCCAAATGCGCTCATTTCGATGAATGCTTGGTTATTGTCAAGTACATTTTTAGCATTGTTAAAGACCAAGGTGCAGGATTTTTTAGCCTTACATACAAGCAATGAAACGATTGAAATATACCTTCCAAGAGTCATTGATGAGTTCATTGAAACAGGAGCGTTTGAAGTTCAAGTTCAAGAAATGCCGGCCGCTTGGTTTGGTATCACTTACGCTGCAGACCTTTCAGCTGCAAAAAGTCAGATCCTAGCACTTGAAGGAAAGCAGTATCCACGCATTTTTCCTGAATGGATTTAAAAGTTTTACTTTTTCAAGAATGGGGTTTACAACCTACGCATATCAGCCCAATTGAAGAGGGCTTGATCAATAATACCTGGTTGGTTCGAACCTCCACATCCAATTTCATCCTTCAAAAGATCAATGCGCATGTTTTTCATCAACCGGTGCTGTTACAAGAACAATTGCAAGGTTTGTCAGAAGCTGTCATTTTGCCAAAATTGATACCGCTGCACTTTCTTCCTGCGAAATCTGGAAACACATGTTTTGAGTTTGAAAATCAATATTACAGATTGGTAGCCGCTATTACGCCGAGTAAGACACTTCAAAACGCGACTACCGAGAATTCTAGATTGGCTGCTGCAGCACTTCTAGAATTTCATGCAGCACTCAGATGCATAGACGCAAAGGCTTGGAAAGCACCTATTTCAGGATTTTTAGATGTAGGACAGCGCCTAAAAGCGTATCAAGTTACAATTCGTCAGGCGAATTCTGAAAGGAAGTTAAGTGCAGTCGAAGCAAGCGCACAACTTGAAGAAAATTGGTCCTTTTTGACTAATTGGCAAGAGTTTTTGGAGAAGGCACCACAAGTATTGATCCATGCCGATCCAAAGTTGGGCAATTATCTGTTTGATCCTAATGGCAAAACAGTGCGTGCACTCATCGACTGGGATACCATTCAGCTGGGTAGCCCGTTTTACGATTACGGTGATATGATCAGGTCATTTTGCAGTAGGGGCGAAGACGCAGATCCTGAACTTCCCATATTTAGAGAAGATATTTTTGAGGCCTTGCTCGAGACCCTAAATGTGAACCAGAACCAAATTTTTACTGCGGCTTGTGGCGTTATTCTTGTTCAGGCCTTGCGTTTTTTGACCGATTACTTGCAAAACGATGTCTATTACAAGGTAAAAGACGAGCAACACAACTTAAGACGGGCCAAGAATCAATTGCGTTTGGCAGAAGAACTCAAGGCATATTGGTTTACCACTCGTAGGCCAACTCGCTGAGCCAGTTGTTTTGGCAGCGGAGGGTTTGCTCGATGAGGTCGCGGACGCAAGTTTTGCCGCCGAGAAACGGACTTTGGTAATGCACGTTTGCTTTGACATCGCTTACGGCATCTTGAGGGCAAGCCGAAAACCCTGCTACGCGCAGTACAGGAATATCCGGGATGTCATCGCCCATGTAGGCAATTTCGGTATCGCTTAAGTTGTACTCTTTTTTGATTTGTTCGTAGCGCTCGAGTTTGTTGTGCGAGGCTAAATAGACGTCATGAACGCCCAAGCCCATGAGGCGTTTTTTGACCTCAGGCGAAGAACCACCTGTAATGCAGAAGATTTTGTAGCCCATTTTGACGGCATACTGAACTGCATAGCCATCTTTAGAATTGAGGGCTCTGACAATTTCATCGTTGATCAGGTAGACCTTTCCGTCGGTGAAAACGCCGTCGACATCAAAGATGAATGTACTGATGTGATTGAGTCGTTGTTTGTAGCTAAGCATTTTTGAAGAGGTCTTGGATTCTTTGGGTTAGACAGTCATAAACCACCAATTGTTCGGCGTCGAGTTGAGAGCGGTGTCGGTCTAGGGTATTTTGGTCGTGGCGCAAAGCTGGGCCTGTTTGGGCGTTTTCTGGACCCAAAAGGATGGCTTTGGCGATGGTTTCGTTGAGCAATGGATATAGGGGCGTCATGTCGAGGTCGGCATTGCTCAGAATTTTGCTGGCTTCCAAGAGCATGAGGTTGCCAAAATTGTTGACAAAAACGCCTGCCAAATGATACTGTGCGCGCTGAGCAGAGCCACATTGTTGGTATTGGGCGCCGAGTTGTTGTAAAAAACTGGTAATGCGCTGCAAAACGAGGTCGTTTTTGCCTTCAATCATGAAAGGGATGTCTGAGGCCAAAAGGTCGCGCCCTTTAGAAATAGATTGATACGGATAACAAACCCCTAATTGCGTATGGTTGAATAGTTTGATACTTGGGCTACCTGCGGTATAGGCCGCAACCTGTTGGGGTGCCAGTTGACCAATAATTTCGGGGAGTGCATCATCGGAAACACAAATGAGGAGCAGCTCGGGCTTGAGCTCTTCTAGTTTTGCAAACGCAGCACATTTGTATTTGTTGGCCAATGCTTGTGCTTTGTCAAAGGAACGTGCATAAATGCCCGCAACAGGGACTTTCGCATCAGTTGCTAGGCGCAATAAGGTTTGTGCTACCTTACCAGAACCGACAATTCCAATTTGTGTGAGGTGCATTTACTGACCGTGACACTGTTTGAATTTCTTGCCGCTTCCGCATGGGCAAGGATCGTTGCGGTTGATTTTTTGCTCCACAACTACAGGTTGTTTTTTCTCTACTTCAGGTGCAGGAGGTGCTGAATTGGAAATGGCCTCTTGATTGCTCGTTTGTGCTTTGTCGTAGTTGTTTTGGTGGTCTTCTTGGTTGGTACTCTGGATTTGTTGTTCTAGAGGTATGTCCATGCGCATGAGCAGGTCTAGTGCTTCTTCATTGAGGCGCATGAGCATGCTGCGGAAGAGCTCGTAGGATTCAAGTTTGTAGATGACCAATGGATCTTTTTGCTCGTATTGAGCGTTGCGCACCGCCGTGCGGAGGTCGTCCATTTCGCGAAGGTGTTCTTTCCATTCGTCGTCGATTTTGCTTAGAAGCACATTGCGCTCGAAGTATTTGCTGATAGCACGACCTTCAGATTGGTAGGCTTCTTCGAGGTTCACGATGAGTTGCATCTGACGGCGGCCGTCGGTGAGTGGGAATACGATGTTTTTGTATTGCTGAGACATGGTCTCAAAAACATGCTTCACTTGCGGATACGCCATGCGTGCGATTTTGTCGCATTTGCGGTCGTAGGTTTCGCGGAGTGTTGCATAAACACGCTCGGTGAGTTCGGCTGTATTCAGTTGCTTAAAAGTAGCTTCGTCTACGGGTGTTTCGATACCGATGAGGCGCAAGAGTTCCATTTCAAATTCTTGGTAGGAAGCTTTGGCGTAGGTGGCAACGGTGTTTTCACAGAGATCGTAGAACATGTTGTCGATATCGATATCGAGACGATCGCCATATAGGGCGTTGCGGCGTTTGCGGTAAATGGCCTTGCGCTGTGCGCTCATGACGTCGTCGTATTCGAGGAGGTTTTTACGCATCCCGAAGTTGTTTTCTTCGACTTTTTTCTGGGCGCGCTCGATAGATTTAGAAACCATTCCTGCAGTAATGACTTCTCCTTCTTTGAGACCCATGCGGTCCATGATGGAGGCAATGCGCTCTGAGCCAAATTTGCGCATGAGGTCGTCTTCTAGCGACACAAAGAAGCGAGATGAACCCGGGTCGCCTTGGCGGCCTGCGCGTCCGCGCAACTGGCGGTCTACGCGGCGGGAGTCGTGGCGTTCGGTACCGATAATGGCCAAACCGCCTGCCTCTTTGACGCCTTCGCCGAGTTTGATGTCGGTTCCACGACCAGCCATGTTGGTGGCGATCGTTACGGTGCCGGCTTTACCTGCGTTGGCAACAATTTCGGCTTCTTTTTGGTGGTATTTGGCGTTGAGTACTTGGTGCTGAATTTTTTTCATTTGCAGCATACGCGACAACAACTCAGATATTTCAACGGTTGTAGTACCCACAAGTACTGGACGGCCTTTTGAAACGAGGTCTTCGATTTCTAAGATAATGGCGTTGTACTTTTCGCGTGCTGTTTTGTAAACGAAGTCGTCTTGGTCTTTGCGGGTGATAGCTCTGTTGGTAGGCACCACCACTACGTCTAGTTTGTAGATATCCCAAAACTCGCGTGCTTCTGTTTCTGCCGTTCCGGTCATGCCCGCAAGCTTGTGGTACATGCGGAAGTAATTTTGTAAGGTAATAGAAGCGTAAGTTTGGGTAGCGGCTTCTACGGTTACGTTTTCTTTGGCTTCAATAGCTTGGTGCAAACCGTCTGAATAGCGACGACCTTCCATAATACGGCCTGTGGATTCGTCTACAATTTTGACTTTGCCATCCATAATGACGTATTCCACTTCTTTTTCAAAGAGGGTGTAGGCACGCAAGAGTTGGCTTACGGAGTGAATGCGTTCAGATTTGATGGAGTATTCTCTGATCAAAACATCTTTGCGCTCTACATAAGTTTCTTTTTCGAGGGCTTCTTTTTGCAATTTGGCGATTTCTGCGCCGATGTCTGGCATCACGAAGAAATCGCGGTCGTCTTGGCCAGAAACGAGGTCAATACCTTTATCGGTGAGTTCGATGGAGTTGTTTTTTTCGTCGATCACAAAGAATAGGTCGGCGTCGATTTTCTTCATGTTTTTGCCTTGCTCGGCCATGTAGAAATTTTCGGTTTTCTGCAAATGCACTTTTATGCCAGGTTCTGATAAGAACTTGATGAGCGCCCGGTGCTTAGGCAAACCGCGGTGGGCGCGCAAAAGGGCAATTCCGCCTTCTTCGAGGAGGCGTTTTTGTTCGTTTTTGTCTGGGTTGGGTTCGTTAATGACCGACAACATTTTTTTGGCGTCGTTCAGGCACTGTTGTACAAATGCTCTTTGGGCCTCAACAACGCGTTCAATGCGCGGCTTGAGTTCGTGGAACTCGTGCTCATCGCCTTTTGGTGTAGGGCCGGCAATGATGAGTGGCGTACGGGCGTCGTCAATTAATACGGAATCGACCTCATCGACAATAGCAAAATGGTGCTTGCGCTGAACGATGTCGTCGACGTGGCCCGCCATGTTGTCGCGGAGGTAGTCAAAACCGAATTCGTTATTAGTTCCGAAGGTGATGTCGGCTAAATAAGCCTGGCGACGGCGCTGAGAATTGGGTTGGTGTTTGTCGATGCAATCGACGCGCAAACCATGGAATTCGTATAAGGGGCCCATCCATTCGGCATCGCGTTTGGCGAGGTAGTCATTGACAGTTACAACGTGAACGCCTTTGCCCGAAAGTGCATTGAGGTAAACGGGTAGGGTAGCCACCAACGTTTTACCTTCACCTGTTTGCATTTCGGCGATATTGCCGCGGTGCAAAACAGCACCTCCCATGAGCTGAACGTCGTAGTGAACCATGGCCCACTGAATTTTGTTGCCAGCGGCAGTCCATTCGTTGTGCCAGATAGCGCGGTCACCGTCTAGGCTGATGCCATCGCGGGCAGCAGCAAGTTGGCGGTCAAAGTCAGTAGCGCTAACGCTGAGCTGACCGTTTTCGGCCCAACGGCGTGCGGTTTCTTTTACTACGGCAAAGGCTTCAGGTAAAATAACGAGGAGTTCTTCTTCGATGCGCTCATCTATAGACTTCGTCATTTGGTCGATTTCGTCGTAGAGTTTTTCTTTTTCTTCAAAAGGAGTTTGAAGATCGGCAGCTTTCGCTTCTAGCGCAGCGAGGGCTTCTTCTAGGGGCGCAATGCTGAGGCGAATTTGCTCTTGAAAACCGCGTGTTTTTTCGCGGAGTTGGTCGTCTGAAATGTTTTGTACGCTTTCCCAAGCGGTTTTGGCTTTTTCTACGAAAGGCCAGTATTCTTTGCGGTCTTTTGCGGTCTTGTCTCCGAAAATAGATTTGAGTAAATCTCCGATCATGTCTTTGTTCAATTTAGCGAACTTCAAAATTAATGAATTCTATGGATTTTAGCGGCAAATAAATCGTATTTCAGCTATCTTTGTGGCATGCATGAATTAATAGTTATCCTAGATTTTGGTTCTCAATATACCCAACTGATTGCCAGAAGAATCCGCGAACTCAATGTTTATTGTGAAATCCACCCTTGGAATAAAATACCAGCGCTCGGCAGCAATGTCAAAGGAGTGATCCTCTCCGGGAGTCCGTTTTCTGTCCGCGACCCACAGGCACCACGCCCAGATTTATCAGCCATCAAAGGCCAGTTCCCACTTTTAGGGGTTTGTTTTGGCGCCCAATATCTTTCGCATCATTTTGGTGGCGAAGTTTTGCCGTCCAACACCCGTGAATACGGCCGCGCGCACCTCAATTTTGTCGACACCTCCAATGTGCTTACCAAAGGCCTTACGCAAGGCTCCCAAGTCTGGATGTCTCATGGTGACACCATCAAAAAAATCCCTGCCAATTACCAAATCATTTGTTCTACCCAAGACGTCGAAGTAGCGGGTTATGCCATTGAAGGCGAACAAACTTTTGGCATACAATTTCACCCAGAAGTCTATCACTCGACAGAGGGTAAAACGCTTCTGCAAAACTTTATTGTAGACGTCTGCCATTGCGCCTGCGACTGGACCCCCGATTCCTTTATCGAAGAAACCACTGCTCGCCTTCAAGCGCAGTTGGGTTCGGATAAAGTTATTCTAGGGCTTTCAGGTGGCGTTGACTCCTCGGTTGCTGCAGTGCTTTTACACAAAGCAATCGGTTCTAACTTACACTGTATATTTGTCGACAACGGTTTGTTGCGCAAAAACGAATTCGAAGAAGTCTTGGCTTCTTACCAAGGCATGGGTCTCAATGTAAAAGGCGTCAATGCCGCAGCACGTTTTTACGATGCACTGGCGGGTCTCACCGATCCAGAGCTCAAAAGAAAAGCCATCGGTAAAGTATTTGTCGATGTCTTTGACGAAGAATCTAAATTGGTCGAAAACGCTAAATGGTTGGGCCAAGGCACCATTTACCCAGATGTCATTGAGTCTGTTTCAGCCACCGGCGGGCCTTCACAAACCATCAAGTCGCACCACAACGTAGGTGGTTTGCCAGACTACATGAAACTCCAAGTCGTAGAACCATTGCGCTTATTGTTCAAAGACGAAGTACGTCGCATTGGCCGCTCCTTGCAAATAGATGAACGCATTTTAGGTCGTCATCCGTTCCCGGGGCCGGGTCTTGGTATCCGCATTCTTGGCGAAGTCACCCCAGACAAAGTGCGTATCTTACAAGAAGTCGACTCCATTTTCATCAATGGCCTCAAAGAAGACAACCTATACAACGACGTTTGGCAAGCAGGCGCCATTTTTCTACCGATCCAATCTGTCGGGGTAATGGGCGATGAGCGCACTTATGAAAACGCTGTTGCTCTCAGAGCCGTGAGCTCCACCGACGGCATGACCGCCGATTGGTGCCATTTACCCTATGAGTTCTTGGCCAAAATCTCCAACCGCATTATCAACCAAGTGCGCGGTATCAATCGCGTCACCTACGATATCAGCTCTAAGCCACCAGCCACCATTGAATGGGAATAACATGACACAATTTTTTCTCTTTATTGGCATCTTGTTCTTTAGCCTTAAAGCTGCGGCGCAAGCTTTGCCTCTCATTGAAAAAAATGGTCAGCAATACTATCAATACCAGCTGCAAGAAGGACAAACACTCTTTCAGCTTCAAGCGCTCACCAAACTAGATGCCGACCAACTATTGGTGCTCAATCCGGGTTTGGAAAGAGGTGTGGTGCCAGGCAATACGCTTATTTTTCCTGTGCAGCGCGGCACTATTTATCACAAAGTGCAGCCAGACCAAACGTTATTTGCCGTTTCTAGAAAGTACGAGGTATCTGTGGACTCCCTCATGCGCTGGAATCCGAGTGCAAAAGCTGGTCTCAAAGTTGGCCAGTCACTACGCATACAAAATGCAATCCTGCCTTTTGACGCTGCCCAACCGCAGGTTACGGTCGTGCAAAGCCCATCTACATTTGCCCATAAGCTCACAGACACCGTTATTAGGCATACCGTACTCGAAAAAGAAACACTCTATTCAATTTCCAAGCGCTATATGGTGTCAATAGATACCCTTTTAGCGCTCAATAACATGAGTTCCTCGCGCGTGAGCCCAGGACAGCAAATCAAGGTGCCTATTCAACAGGAGAAAACAAGCAACGTTCCCGTTCAGGTCATTCCGCCGGCGCAAAAAAGTGCTTTAGCAACTATACCTGACTTTCCCGTTGCACGCAAAGAGGTTTACAACATCGCCGTCTTTTTACCCTTGCAACTAGATTCCAGCGCCAGCAACAATCGCTTTGTTGCAGCAGCAGCCCTAGATTACTACATGGGCATGAAAATGGCCTTGGACAGCCTCAAAAAAATTGGTTTTGCTGCCAATGTACATGTATTCGACGACAACTCCATTAGCACTAGCCTTGAAGCGCAATTGAATAGTCCGCAAATGAAATCAATAGACCTCATTTTTTCTCCACTTCAAGAAAAACAGGCCAAAATTGTTGCGACCTATGCAAAAGACAACGGCATTCCTGTTGTGTTCCCTGTTCAAATGCCTGCGTCAATTGTTCAAATGGCACCAAATTTCATTGCATATACCACCCCAGATCCAGCACTCATACAAAGTTTGGCTGCTCAAATCCATCAGCAATACCAAGGTTATACCGTTGTTCTTATTTCAAGCCCCATTGCCGCCGATCAAAATATAGAGCAACAATTCAAAACAGCATTTGGAAAAGTGGCCACCACGCAATCTAAGCTCAAACTTCAAGAAGCCACATGGGCAACTTATCCGAAATTCAAACCAATTGGTGGTCCGCAATTATTAGTGAGTTTCAGTTCAGACCGCGCTAAGGTTGTAGGCTTGCTTAAAG
>JBIIZI010000241.1:0-2507 GCA_044346375.1 Crocinitomicaceae bacterium
TGAAACGCATGTAAACAAATATAAAAATTGATTGCTTTGGTCTAACGCAAGTTCGTAATTTTGTATCATGGGAACATTTGACGCGCTCAAAGCACAACTCGAATTGCAAGAATGGCCAAATATCTATTTGTTCAAATTTATTGTCCCGAACGACAACCATCATTTAGCGCAAGTAACAGCACTTTTTGATATCAATAGTGAAATCAGTTACCATCATTCCGGAAGCGGTAAATACGTTAGCCTAAGCGCCAAGGAAGTCATGCTCTCCCCCGATGACATCATTGCCGTTTACGAACGTGCGGCACTTATTCCTGGCATAATCTCTCTTTAATGGAAGCAATTATTAAATTTTTGTTCGTCTCTTTTCTCATTCTGTTAGCAGTTATTGGCTACAGAGCATTGCTCAGACGCTTTCAACGCGGGCACATGAAGCACAAAGATTATTGCGAACTCTATACACTTGATCAAGAACCTGCCATGGGTGAACTCGCATTTTACTTTGTTTGTCCTGAACAAACAAATGTGCAATTTGCTATTTGGCAAAATAATTTAATAATACATGAGGTTGCCAATACTTCATTTGAAAAAGGCGGCCATATTTTGCGCTTTGACAGCACTAAACTTTCTAATGGCGTCTATTATTACGGCATCATTACCGCTGATCAAGAGACCAAAAAGCGCATGACCATCGCTAACTAAGATTCATCTGTAGACTTCTCAATTTTGATGCGAGAAGGCTTGCGAGGCAGTTTATATTTCGGTTTGTGAAATTCACTTTTATAGCCATCGGTTTTTTCGATGCGATACACCAATCCTAGGCTATATTGTGCATAAGAAGCACTTCCGAGTATATCGACAAGGCCAAATTTATAGACGCCTTGTGCTTGTAAACCTATTTGTTTGCTCATCCAAAAAGTACAGCCAGCCGATAAATTGACCGTTGGGCTCAGCATAGGCGCACTTTGCTTCGGGTCAGAAGAGCGCAAGCTAAATCCGAGCCCAGCTCCTAAATACGGATCAATTGCGCCGCGTCCTAGTTGTTTGTAAAAAGAATATTTGAGTGCTGCATCGAAGTAGCCAATGAAGCCATTTACGCCTATTGAATCATTGACCATACGATCTGACTTATATGTTTGTGCGCCTAGTACGGCCTCGGCACTCCAGCCGTTGTAAATGTAACGGTCTACGTAAAGTCGCGATGGAAAAGGCAGACCATGCAATTGGTCGAAAGGCGCCGGATTGAGTTCTTTTCCGTCGTCATCGGTGGTGGTCCAGGCAACGCCAAATTGCCAAAAGTAATTATCGCGATTGGTGATCATTTTGTCTGGCTGTGCCAACACATTTGACAGCATCAAAACACAAAATAGACTTGACAATAAGAGGAGAATAGAGCGCATACTAATGTTTGTATAGACAAATGTAAACATTAAACACCTTGCGTATCTTCATTGCTTATAAATCAATTGACAATGAATTGTTGATGTTGCATTTGCCATTAAATGAGTAAATTTGGGCTCAATGGGAAAAGTCAAAAAATACGAACTCACCCTCGACGACGAACTACCCTTCGAAGTTTACGGAATTTCTACCGCATTTGCCGATTACCGACTCACCTGGGAACTCAACCAAATGCTCGGAATTCATTTAGAAAAAGAACAACAACGCTTCGAACTCTTCATGCCCAAACTCAAGGCACAGCAAGCGTTTAGTTTTTTTTCGTACCAAGATCAAGAGCTCTTGACGCGTTTTTTTTTAGTGAAGAACAAACAGGAGCAACAATTGCTGCAAGCCGATCGCCCCATGATCGATTACTTTTTGGTATTGAAAGAAAATTTTTCTCATCAGCCAGAAACACTCATCGAACAGCTTAGGGCCATCAACGGTATTGTTGCCGTTTTTAGCTTTAACAGCGACGAATTTGACATTTTAGATTACCTTACAAGTTGACATGAAAAAAACCAAAATAGTGGCCACAATGGGCCCCGCCTCACTTAAAAAAGACATCCTTGCCGACATGATGCGTGCAGGTCTGAACGTTTGTCGTTTGAATTTTTCTCACGGTAGTCACCAAGACCACGCCGGGGCCGTTGCCCTTATCCGCGAGCTCAACGATGAGTTGGGTTTAAATGTCGCAATCTTAGCCGATCTTCAGGGTCCGAAAATCCGCACCCACGAAATGGAAAACAACGGTGTCCTCATTGAAGTAGGGCAGCAAATTGACATCGTTGTCGATAAAGTACTTGGCAACAACCAACGCTTTTCGATCAATTATAATTTATTGCCACGAGATGTCAATCCAGGAGAGCGCATTCTTCTTGACGACGGCAAACTCGTATTACTTGTTTTAGAGACCGACAAAAAAGAAAAAATCCGTTGCGAAGTCGTTCAAGGTGGTTTGTTGTGCTCTAAAAAGGGTGTCAATTTTCCGAATACCAAAATTTCTATGCCATCGCTCACCGAGAAAGACCTCGAAGACCTCAATTACGCACTCAAATTGGGCGTTGATT
>JBIIZI010000246.1:0-9442 GCA_044346375.1 Crocinitomicaceae bacterium
GTTGCTCCAGTATTCCAAGAGAACGTACCACCGGTTGGGTTCACGGTGGCCACGAGTGTATCGCTAGCGCCATTACAAATGGTTGTTGTAGTAGGTAAACTCACAGTTGGCACTGGATTTACAGCAACTGTAACAGAGGCCGCAGTGCTCGGACAACCGTTGAGTGTATACACAACAGAGTAGTTAAAGTTCTGCGCCACTGTTGGGTTGGTAAGTGGCGGCGTAACACTGATGGTATTACCAGATAAGCCATTGGACCAAAGGTAGGTTCCTCCCGGAGCAGAAGGCGTGGCTGTTAACGTTGCAGCAGTGCCGTTACAGATAGCAGCGACATTGGCAACACTCACACTAGGAATTGGGTTTACAGTAACAGTAGAAGTAGCTGATGATGATGGACATCCGGTGGCTGAAACAGTAACGGTATAGTTTTGATTACTATTTGGTGTCACACTAATGGATTGGCTTGTTGCTCCGGTTGACCAAAGGTATGTTGCATTGGCTGGGTTTGCAGTTAACGTTGTAGTTTCACCATTACAAATTGTAATGTTATTTACTGATGCTTGAATATTCTGAATTACACTAACAAGAACATCGTCCGGAAGACTCGTACAACCGTTTGCTGAATAAGTAACTGTATAGAGTTGTGTATTATTTGGATTGGCCACAGGATTCGCAGAACTTGCGCTACTCAGCGCGGTACTTGGTGACCATGAATATGTACCACCTGGTATATCAACTGTTGTGTTTAATGTGCTAGATTGTCCTGAACAAATGGTGACATTTGGGGAGCTAATTACTGGCAGGGCTGTTACACTCACGGTTGAACTGGCTGGTAAAGATGCACAGCCGTTGACAGTATAAACTAAGCTGTAGTTAGTGGTTGTCGTGGGGTTAACTGTTATTGTAGGGGTTGTTTGTGAAGCTGACCATGCATATGTACCACCTAATGGGCTCACCGTTGGACTGAGAATCGTATTTTGACCCGCACAAATCAAAGCCGGTGACAAACTTGCCGTTGGTAACGGATTAACAGTAACTAATGTACTGCTTTGCGCAGCTTGACAACCATTTAATGAATAAGTCAGATTGTATGTTGTATTGGCACTAGGCGTAACACTGATAGAAGACGTGGTCTGGTTGTTACTCCATAAAAAAGTACCACCGGTTGGATTTACAGTTGCTGCTATTGTAGTTGATTGTCCTTGGCAAATTGTAACGGGTGGTATAGACACTGTTGGAGTTTGTACAATTGTTACTTGAGCTGTATCCACAGCACTACAACCATTTAATAGATAAGTTACAGTATAAATTGTATTTGTTATTGGACTTACAGTTATAGCTTGTGTTGTTGCACTATTCGACCATGAATAGGATCCACCTGTCAATGATGGCGTTGCTGTAATTGTTGCGCTCAAACCTGAGCAAATAGTAACGCCATTTGCATTGATGGTTGGCTGAGGGTTCACAACTACATTAAGAGTTGTGGTGGTCGCACATGATCCGGATAAAGGGGTAAAGGTATAAAGGGTTGTGGCTGTAAAATTTGGTGCAGGCGACCAAAAACCTGTAACACCATTTAGTGAAGTATTTTGTAGGGTGAATGTACCGCCAGCACAAATAGGAGCTATGGAAGTAAATGTTGGTAAAATTGAAGCTGTTGTTTGGAAAACAAAAGGTGCAGAAACGCCAACACAACCATTCGCATTTGTCACGGATACGGTGTATGATCCTGCAGTGCTTATTGTTAGCGAATCATTACCCCCTAAAGTTGATGTCCCGGAATTTAGAAACCAGGCGTAGGTACTAAAATTGGAACCTGTATGAATAGTGAATGGTGTGCCTTGGCAATTTGATACAGGGCTATTTGGCGAAATTACGGGTTGTGGATTTAGATTGACAACGATATTTGTTAGTGTGCTTGTTCCTACACAACCATTGGTATTTGTGGCAGAAACAGTGTAATTCCCAGCCTGACTCACCGTTAACGAACTCGATGTTGCATTGGCGATGGCAGTTCCATTTAGAAACCAAGCATAAGTCCCACCACCCGACGCAGTTAATACCACCGATGAACCTTGACAAAATGTGGTAGGGCCATTTGCGTTAATATTTGGTGTCGGAAGTGGGTTAACAACAACAGTCATCTGAGCAGTAGTTGCACATTGACCTACTGATGGAGTAAAAGTATAGGTAGTTGTTGCAAGATTATTGATTGCTGGAGACCACGTTCCAGTCACGCCATTTGTAGAAGTAGTTGGAAGCGAAAATGTACCATTTGAGCAAATTGGCAGAATTTGAGTGAAGTTGGGTAAGGTAGGTGCAATAGTGTTAATAGTGACACTTGATGATTGCCCCTGACAACCATACTGGTTGGTCGTGGTGACGTAAAATGTTCCTGGTGCTGATACAGTTATGGACTGTGTAGTTTGATTATTAGACCATAAATAAGATGAACCGCTACTTGATGCAAGCGTCAAAGAAGATCCGGTGCAAAAAGACGCGGTGCCAGAAGGAGTGATAGTTGGAACGGGAGCCGGATTGACAATTATTTGCTGAAAAATAGGAGGGCTTGTACAACCATTTGTTGTACCTGTTATTTGATAGGTAATAGTGTAAGGTGAAGTTTGAGAACTAGAGATGACACCTGTCAATTGAGCGCTTGGTGTTGGTATGGTGCCAGAGGTTGTAGTTGTAATTCCTGTTGGCAGGCTAGAAGAATTGACAATGTTCCAACTATAGGAGGTCGGGAAATTTGAAATGTTTGAAGAAAGTGAAATATTAAAAATATCGGATGAGCAAATAATTGAATCTAAAGTGATTTCAGAAATAACCGGATTTGGTTTTATTGTGACAAACAAGGTGTCAGTTTTTGGTGTACAGGGCAAACCTGGGTCATTCGTTGTTAAAATGATATTTACACCACCATTTGTTATGTCTGACGAACCTGGTGTATATGTAGTATTGAGTGATGTTGCAGAAGAGAAGGTTCCGTTACCTGAGGTAGTCCATGTGCCTGTTGTAGCGGATCCGCCTACTGTTCCAGAAAGTGATACCGTTTGCCCTTGACATATGGCGATATCCTGACCTGCATTGGCTGTTGCTTGCCCATTTATGTTTAAGGTAACCGTTTGAGACACTACAGGACAAGGAGCAGGTGGCGCGTTTGAGGTTAGGGTTAATTGGATTTGCCCAGTGGTACCGAGTGGCGGTGTAAAAGTGGGATTTAAGTTCGTGTTGCTGGGTGAAAAAGTACCTATGTTTGGTGTTGCCGACCAAGAACCTGTTGTTGCCCCACCAGTAATAGTACCTTGTAAGTTAACAGGACCTGCCTCACAACTTAAGCCCAAGGAATTAACGGTCATGTTCACGTTAGGCTGCACAACAATTGACTGTGATAGCGAGGATGTTCCACAAGAATTTTGAGCAACCAATGTATAATTTTGAGTACCAGATGCACTAAAAGTTACAGATGGCGAAACAACATTGCTTAGTGAAGGTGTTGCTTGAGAACCAAAATTCCAACTATAATTTAATATTGTTGAATCATAACAAGATTTTACAATGGAAAGAGGTGTGAAGTTCGAAGTTATACATATAGGCGAGGGCGCAGGAAGTGAAATATCTGGTACGTCTTTCACTACAATAGTGACATTGGATGTTTGCGCAGCACAGCTCGCACCAGATAAAAGTGGACTCAATTGATTAGATAATTGCAATTGATAGATGCCTGGCTCCGTAAATGAAAGAACTGGGTTCACTGAACTACTTGAAGTTCCATTCAAATAGGCAGGCGCTGCAAAGGTTCCACAACCTGCAGGGTTTTGATAATTAGATATGGACCAAGTAAATTGATTTGAAAACCCATCACAAGTGGCAGTACTCGATAAATTAGATGTGTTGACTAGTAATGGGGCACACCCGCTTAAAGCACTCGTACTAAATAATGAAGTAACGGCGGGCATAACACAAATTGTATCTGTTATAAATTCTGGCCCACAGTTGTTTCCAACAAATAATTTAATGACATATGTCCCTGGGGAGGTAAAAGATAATTTAAGCTCATTTGAGCCATTTATCCATGATGTCCAATCATATGAAGTTCCATTGAAACCGTTTGGGCTTCCTAAGGTAGTATTGTTTTGAAGTGTAAAACCACTATTTGGCGACACCTCCCAATAGAACTTATTATCTGGAGAACACCCAGAAGAGCTAGCATTTATTCCGCCGGTGGTAGTATTCGTAAAGGTTACCGTTGTATTTAAACAAACGGTATTATTTGGATTCGTATTAAATGATGGAGTAACAGATTCAGAAACGTATATAGGGCCCAATGCAGCATAGGACCCAGCTGGATTACAACCATTTTTTGCATATGCTTGAATTGAATATGCATTGGGAAAAATATTATTGTTTACCGATGAGAATGTCCCGCAAGATATCGTATTAAATGTGTGATTTATTGGATTTGGGATACTTAAGTAATTCGAGAAATTAAGTGAAGGAGAACCATCATTATAAATGATTTCATAGTTAGTGCCTTGTTGATCTTGCCCACCTACGACAAAAGAATATGCGCCTGGAATACAAGTCTCCGAACCAGAGCCTGTGATGGAAATAACAGGTGGATTACTACCCACAAATACTGTGTAATTTGTAACGGCTACGCAGCCATTAGGATAGGTAACAGTAAATGTTAAATTGAATGAACCAAGGGTGGTATAATTATGTGAAATATTTGTTGAATGTGGCGTAGTATAATTATTTGTTTGCCCATCGCCCCAGTTAATTGTTTGCAATGTCCCTGCTGGATAGGATGATTGGTTAGGGTCTATGAAAGGGAAATTACCGTTGGTAATACTTGATTGACAACGTCTAAATATAATTTGACCATTGTAGTTAATACTCGAGTAATTTGATGGTGGGTTGTTGAGCTGTAGTGTCGCAATAGGTCCTGGACTAGTGCCAACATTAACAGTCACAGATGTGGTTGTACTGTTAATTGTAAGTGAAGTAGTGTAGGTCCCCGCTGAATTATATAAGATTTCATGTGGCCCACTTGAGTTAGCTGTATTTGGAGAGCCCCCGCCAAAAACCCATTGATAAATGGAAGAACTCGTTGTACCGGTTGAAGTATTTGTGAAAATAATTTTCTGACCGAGACAAATATTTATTTGTCCGTTTACTACAGGTGGATTGGTCGTAAAGCTTACATTCAACTGCCCCCAAGCATTACTAAAACTCAAAGAGAAAAGAAGAAATAAACCGAGTACTCTTTTTATCATACAACAAAGTTCGTGAACTAATCACTTAAAATAAAATGACTTAAGTCAGCTTGCGCGGAGATAAGCGCCATTTAGACCATCAAAATACTAACGTTTGAATAGTTGAATGGTTGTCTGATGCAAAGGTACAACCCATTATCTGATTAAAAATAGGGGAGGGTTTAAATTCCCTATTAATTTTGAGCAGGGAATTGTTGATTACAGCTAGAATTAGAGCGCCTCAATAGCACTCCATAAGATTGCCCCAACCAACATAATTTTGAGCCCGGTTCCGAGTAAGAAGCCTAAAAAAGCGCCTTTTGCAGACTGCCAAGCGTCTTGGTTGTTGCGGCCAATAATGAGTTCACCGATGTAAGCGCCGATGAGTGGGCCTAGTATGACACCCCATGGGCCAGCGAAAAGACCAATTAATACGCCAATGGTGGCGCCCCACTGACCTGCTTTGCTGCCGCCGTATTTTTTGGTAGTCCAGACGGGAAGGTAGTAGTCGAGGACAAGTAAAATTGCCGATAATACGGCATAGGCAATTAAAATGGGGCTTGATAGTGTATGCCCGCCAAGAAAATGAAGCAGCAGGAGCCCAGCGTATGAAATCGGGGGGCCAGGTAAAACAGGCAAGAAACTACCCACTAAACCCGCTAGGATCAAAATAAAGCTGAGAATGGTCCAAAGTAGTTCCATTTGTTGAAGATACGATGATTTATTTAAAAATGGTAACTCATTTTGAGCTGCGCGCCAGCAGTTTGGTAATTCAGTTTGGGCAAATACAACTCGTTGCTGATCATGGAGTGTTTGGCCCATAAACCTTTGTAGAGGAGGAATTCGAGATTGAAATAATGCAGGTCTTTGCCTACAAAAGAGAACCCATGCCCAATGCCTAAATGCAGGCTCGATACATTGGTTTCAAATGCTTTTTGGACGTTGCTTGGAAAAGGAGGCATCGTAAGGTCAGGAACGGAAAAGTATTCCGTGGAGGTGCTTTGCTGAAAGCCAAGTGTGATCGGAATATAGCGCGCGGTATTGCTTTTATTGCGATCGTATAGATAGCGGTAATTTGCGCTGTATTGTGTAAACATAGTGGGGCCTCCAATTGCGCGGAGGTCTAGGCTAGCACCTACATAATGCTGTCGTTGGATGTATTTCCCTGCGCCTAAACTCAAGCAAATGGGCGTTTCGTAAAACATGCCATTGCTATTACTTGAAAGATAGTTGTTATCGGCAACAAAACCTGAGTTGTAACCGGCCATCATGGCATTGAGCCCAACATGGAAATCAAATTCATTGATCTTGCGCGGATTTACCAAGGAGTCAGCCATTTTGACGCGTTGGCTAAAGTTGCGGTCTTCTTCAATGTATTCGTACATCTCTTTGGACAAAATATACGTGCGGTTGTATTGATCTTTGAAGGTCAGGACATAATTGTTGTCCATAGAGAGCATTTTGCCGTACAAGATTTGCCCTGTCTTTAGTTTAACCACATCGTAAACAACATTTTGCTTGGTGCGTTGAGCGAAATTAAAAAGGGGCAGAAAAAGGAATAAAAAGAGCAGTGCTTTCATGTCAATCTGAGTATAATTAGTTCATTTTATAGATGCGATAGGCATAGGGTGCAAGTGAAAAGTTGGTGCTTACTGTTTCATTTTGGTCTGAATAAAGGTTGGTGAAGTTGCCGGTTAAAATGGGTGGCAGGGTTACTGAAATAGTGCTGTTTCTTACATTGACAAGTATTAGTACGGAAGCGGAACCATTGGATTTCTTCCAACAAATTAAGTCATTAGAAAGTTGATACGCTGAAACACTATTGCCGCGCGCAGCTGCTTCTGTGTTGTAAATTTCATAAAGCTTTTGATACGCTGCCAGCATGTCTGCATTGGCGGTCCAGTTGATATTCGAGTTATTGAAGAAGGGGGTGGTGCCCGTTTTGCCGACTTCTTGCCCAGTGTACAATAAGGGTACGCCGCCAGAAAAAATATTGACTACGCTGGCCGCAATGGCGCCGTTTTTACCGTTGAAAAGTGTCATTGGTGAAGCATCCCAGGCAGATTCATCGTGGTTGGTAGTGAAGCGGATTTTACCTTTACCCGACTGAATATTGCCATACTCGAGTTGGTTGGCACTGGTTAGGGTGGCGGTAGAGGCGCCCGTCCAGACGTTTTTCAAAGCGGTGTAATAGTTCCAGCCGTAAGTGAGGTCAAAGCCAGCTTGGTAGTGATCAGCGCGGGTGCCTTCAGCAAGCATGAGCACATCTCTTTTGGGCAAGGCCTTGAGTGTCGAAACAGCTTCGCTCCAAAAATCGAAGGGCACGCCGTCTGCGTAGTCGCAGCGAAAACCGTCCACGTTGGCTTCTAAAATCCAGTATTTCATGGCGTCAATTTGAGCTTTGCGCATGGCCGTTTGCTCAAAGTTGAGGTCGGCAACATCGTTCCAGTTGGTGCCGGGCGGAATGATGATCTGTCCGTTGGCATTTTGGCTATACCACTCTGGGTGAGCGGTAATCCAAGGGTGGTCCCACGCGGTGTGGTTGGCAACCCAGTCTAGAATTACTGCCATTCCCAAAGCATGTGCTTGGTCGGTGAGGGCGCGCAAGTCGGTAAGGCTGCCATATTCTGAGCTTACTTTTTGATAATCTTTGACGCTGTAAGGCGAGCCTACACTATTGACAATTCCTTGCTCGTATATGGGCATCAGCCAAATGATATTCGTGCCTAAACTTTTGATATGGTCTAATTTGGAAATCACGCCCTGAAGAGTTCCTTCGCTCGATTGCGCGCGCAAATTGACTTCATATATGGTCGCTTTGTCAACATCTGGAACATTTGTGAGCGGTGTGCCGTATTGTTGGGGCCCTGTTGGTGTAGGTACGATAGGGTCATCGCCACAGGAAAAGGCCAAACTCAACAACACACAGATGTAAACGATTTTGAAGTTCATAGCCCGAAGTTACGGATAATGCATGTAATTTCGCAGAGTGGCTACCTACAAAACACTAGCAAACAGCAGCGAAGGATTCTACAAAGAAAAAGGATCCAAATTTTTGGCTTTTGCGGTGCCAGTCAAATCAGAAGCTGAGGTAAAAGCGTTTATAGCCCAAAAACGCAAAGAGCACCACCAAGCGGTACATGTATGTTCGGCTTTTCGTATCGGTGCCGACCACAAATTGTTTAGGGCTTCCGACGACGGCGAGCCATCGAATTCTGCCGGCCCACCCATTCTAGGGCAAATCCAGGCTTTTGAACTCACCAATGTACTTATTGCTGTTGTGCGCTACTATGGCGGAACAAATCTAGGTGTGGGCGGCCTTATTTCAGCCTACAGAACTGCGGCAAAGGAAGCATTAGAAGCGGCTCTAATTGTCGAAAAAGAAGAAGAGCTTGAACTCCATATTTCGTTTGCCTACGACAAAATGCATTTAGTGATGGACCTCCTCAAAAGAGAAAAGGCACAAATCATCAGTCAGGTCCTATCTGAAAAATGTGAACTTTCGTTTCGGATTTCAAAGGCTGAAAAAGAAAAAATGCTGTCCTTGCTGGCTCCGCTTACTTACTGATCTTCACTTCTGCATACGGGAACTCTTCGAGCATTTCGCCTGAGTAGTAAAAATCAAAGGCTACACCACCGAAAGTGTAATCTTTTTCTCGAATTTTGAAATTAGAACCACCCGCTGCTGGGTTCTTTTTGGGTTTAGATTTGCTGTAACCAAGGTTGAAAATCGAAGCCAATATCTCTGGTCTCTCGTCTATAGGGTAGCCTGCTTTTTCCCATTGTGCTGCAATCTGACGAATGAAAATACCCGCATACAGGTAAGAATAATAATGGTCTTTGTATTGAACCAAGCGTTTCACCCTTAAACTTAATGTGTCGTTGTGTTGGTTGTTATAGTTACGGCTTGAGTCGTAATCAAGGATATGCTCGTATTTTGCCCCGCAATAATACGGGCTGTTTGGGTCTTTGAGGTAGTTTTCTATGTTTCGGGCAGTGTTTTCCTTGATGCCCGTTACGCCAAAAGACAAATTCGTTTCGAGCGCCAAAGTTTTCAAAGGCGCCACAAAATCTTTAAAGCGCTCTCTTCTCGAATTGAAAAGCCGCACTTGTTCGCCTACCAAGCACGCTACAATCATTCGGGGTTCTACTCCGCAGGCTGCAGCTGCTGAATCAATATA
>JBIIZI010000078.1:0-9054 GCA_044346375.1 Crocinitomicaceae bacterium
GCCAATGCGTTACATTGGTATAGGTCATTTTTGCCGCAATTTTTGGATACGGGTTTTTCACCAAAAGCTGATGCTGACTTTCATTTCCATTGACATCGCGCAACATGATTGCAAACTGAAGGCTATCCTGCGCATTCAATTCAAATGTACCTGTACCCTCATAGGGGTAAATGGTGAGCGGATTGTTACGCGTTTTGAAGAGCTTCTGAAACTTTCTCTTGCTCAGCTGTGCATATGCATGATCGTGATGCGTGTTGATATAGCGCGCGTCATCAAAGTCAATTTCGGCAAGTTCGAACGCAAAATGTCCACTATTTTCAGTCCAAACTTCGGCGCTAAACAAACCCAGCGTTCTTCCTCCTTTAGAGAAATAATCATCTACTTGCAGTGCTAAGCCGATTCGGTCGCCCTCTCTTAAAAAACCAGCTGGTAAAATGGCCGTGTGCTGCAGTTGACCAAGCGTTACCACGTAACTTTTTGTCGGGACTTCATAGCCATTTGGATCGACGGCGTAAATTCGAATGCCTCCCAATACTGGTTGCCCGCTGTCGCTTACATTAAAACCGTGCAATAGCGGATTGAGTGCATGCTCGGTCTTGGTTTGGCGGAGTTCAAAATGCAAATGCGGCCCACTAGAGCCTCCAGTATTGCCTGAATACGCGATCAGTTCACCTTTCTTCACTACAATTTTGTTGGCTGGCAAGAGCAGATCGACCTCATTTTGCTGCAATGCTTCGGAGGTGTCCAAGTAAAAATCTTGAATGGCAGGCGCATATTTATTACAGTGCGCGTAGACAGAAGTATAACCATTCGGATGCGCCACATACAAAACCCAGCCGTAGCCGACAGCCGAAACCTTTAAGCGTGAAATATAGCCGTCTTGAATGGCATAAATGGGTAAATTTTCACGGCCACCTGTTCTGATATCAATGCCCATGTGAAAATGATTCGGACGCAAATCGCCAAATCCGGCACTTAATTCAACCGGCGGAGACATTGGTAAGGTCCAAGATGTGTCGCAATTTAAAAATTGACCGAAGGCCAACGGTGTAAAAAACAACGCTAAATATAGGATGAGCTTGTGCATCTTCAAATCTAAGCAAGAAAAAATAGAAAAACCTTAGCGATTTTGCAGAATGTAAACGAATGCTTGTTAACTTTGTACAAAGTCACCGCTTAACATGACTGAGAACCTCAATACGCTCATAGAAGATATCCGCACACGCAGCTTAGATTTAGCTGCCCAATTGAAGGCCGAACGTGCTCAGCACGAAGCCCTTCAAGCAGAGTTGCGCCGTCTAGAAGAACTTTACCAAGCTGAACAAGCTCAAGTAAAGCAACTCCATACAGCTATTGACGAACTCAATGTATCATTGGCGGAGGCCCAAAACAAAGTCGTAGAGGTTCCTGTTGCAACAAGTAGTCGCAACGCCGAGGAAATCGACGCACTTGTGAAAGAAATTGAATTCTGTATAGAAAAGCTCAAGCAAGCCTAAATGAGTAAAGTAGCTCTTAAAATCAATATCGCTGGTCGCAGTTATCCGCTTAACGTGCCAGAAGCCGAAGCCGAAGCAGTCAACAATGCTGCGGCTGAAATCAACAAAGCGATTGATTTACTACGTAAAAACTATGCAGTAAACGATACCCAAGACTTATTGGCAATGTCTGCTTTACAATTGCTCACCAAAGCAAAAGCCGACGCCAAACCCACTGTAATAGAGCCCAACTATGCCGATATCGAAGCGGCACTTGAAGCCCTCAAACAAGACTTGAGCAACGTTCAATAACTTTCTAGTGCCACCCCTCTCCCGACTACAAACGACAGTAGAATGGATATTGTATGGTTATTAATCGGATTACTCGGCGGCGGTGTCGCCGGATTTATCCTCCAAAAAAGCATCCTTAAAAAAGATGCAGAACGCATCATTAAAGAAGCAGAATCGAAAGCCGAGACTATTCAAAAAGAACGCGCGCTCCAAGCCAAAGAACGCTTTTTAAAGCAGAAAGAAGAGCACGAAGAAGCCATCAGAGAACGCGAGCGCCGCATGCAATCTGGTGAAGACCGCTTCCGCACGAAAGAAAAGACACTCAATCAGAAATTAGAAGAGATCAGCAGAAAAGAAAAAGATCTTGAAAAAATTCAGACGGACTACCAAACCAAAGCAACTCACCTAGAGGTACGCAACCAAGAACTCGACAAAATACATCAAAAACAAATTGCCGAGCTTTCCAAAATTGCACAGCTCTCACCTGAAGACGCCAAGCAGAACCTCATGCAAGCGCTCACCGACGAAGCGCGCACTGCGGCAATGGCCACCATCAAAGAAATCACCGAAGAGGCCAAACTCAACGCCAATAAAGAAGCGCGCAAAATCGTCATTCAAAGTATCCAACGCGTTGCAACAGAACAAGCCGTTGAAAACGCTGTTTCGGTGTTTAACATCGAATCTGACGAAGTCAAAGGACGCATCATTGGTCGTGAAGGCCGCAACATCCGCGCCCTTGAAGCAGCAACCGGTGTAGAAATCATCGTTGACGACACCCCAGAAGCTATTATTCTTTCTTGCTTTGACCCAGTTCGTCGCGAAATCGCACGTTTGAGCTTGCACCAACTTGTTTCTGACGGCCGCATCCACCCTGCCCGCATCGAAGAAGTAGTTGCCAAAACACGCAAACAGCTCGACGAAGAAATCGCAGAAACAGGCCGCCGCACATGCATAGACCTCGGTATTCACGGTCTTCATCCAGAGCTCATGCGCATGGTTGGCCGCATGAAATTCCGTTCATCTTACGGTCAAAACCTTTTGCAACACTCCCGTGAGGTTGCCAACCTTTGCGCCATTATGGCCGCGGAGCTTGGTCTAAACGTCAAACTTGCTAAACGCGCAGGTCTACTCCACGATATCGGTAAAGTTCCAGACGAAGAACCAGAATTGCCGCACGCTATCCTCGGTATGAAAATCGCAGAAAAATTCGGCGAAAAAGGCGATGTCTTAAACGCAATTGGTGCCCACCACGACGAAATCGAAATGACCACCCTCATTTCGCCAATTGTACAGGTTTGTGATGCCATCTCAGGTGCGCGCCCAGGAGCACGCCGCGAAATCGTAGAAGCTTACATCAAACGCATCAAAGAACTCGAAAACCTCGCTCTTTCTTACGACGGTGTTGGCAGTGCCTATGCCATCCAAGCGGGTCGCGAATTGCGCGTATTGGTAGAAGCTGAAAAAGTCAGCGACCAGCGTGCCGAAGAACTTTCGTTCACGATCTCACAGCGCATTCAAACCGAAATGACCTACCCAGGACAGGTTAAAGTCACGGTTATTCGCGAAAAACGCGCTGTCAACTACGCTAAATAACTCCAAATGCGTTCGGACCTCTTCGCTAGCCTCATTTCAGGGCCTTGCTCGGCCGAAACGCGTTCTCAAGTCTTACAAACAGCGGAAGGTCTCCAAGGCCTTCCGCTTTCTTATTTTAGGGCCGGAATCTGGAAGCCCCGTACCCAACCAGGCGCTTTTGAAGGCATCGGAGACGAAGGCCTCCAATGGCTACAAGATGTGCGCACGCGCTTTGGTTTTAAAATCTGCACTGAAGTAGCCACAGCCGAACACGTCAGAGCTGCTGTTGCCCATCAGCTAGACATGGTCTGGATTGGCGCGCGCTCTACGGTCAATCCCTTTACGGTTCAAGAAATAGCAGAAGCCCTGCAAGATACAGGCATACCCGTGATGGTGAAGAACCCCATCAACCCCGACCTCAAGCTTTGGCTCGGCGCCATTGAAAGGCTCGAACGCCACGATGTCAAGGTTATCGGTGCCATTCACCGCGGTTTTTCGGTGTATCAAAAAACCAAATACCGCAATAACCCACATTGGCAAATTGCCATTGACCTCAAACAGGCCCGTCCAGACATCCCACTCGTTATGGACCCCTCACACATCGGCGGCCGAGCAGCACTCATTGCTCCGCTTGCGCAACAAGCCCTCGACCTCCACTATGATGGCCTGATGGTAGAAACCCATTGCGATCCAAATTTCGCGCTCACCGATGCCAAACAACAAATTACGCCATCTGCTCTTTCAGAGCTACTTCAAAATCTAGAGCCCCGTTCCAAAAGTGACCAACTGCTCTCCGAACTCTCTGAACTCCGAGACAAACTCAGCCTCGTAGACGACGGTCTTGTTGAATTATTGCAAGAACGCATGGAACTCTCTAAAGAAATTGGCTATTTAAAACGCAATCACAATAGCCCTATTCTTCAAGTCCAACGTTGGGAAGAAACCCTGAAGTCTACAGTAGAAAAAGCAGTAAACGCTGGTATCTCTCAAGAATTTGCCGAGCACTTTATCAAAATGCTACACGAAGAATCTATCCGGATTCAATTAGCCCTTCTCAGCGATCAGCCCGATGCAAATTAAAGCACAGAGATACTACGGTCAGTTACAAGCACCTGCTTCCAAAAGCCATGGACAACGCCTACTGATTTTAGCAGCACTTTCTGCTCGGCACTGTTCTATTGAAAATCTCGGCTCAGACAACGATACCCATGCGATGTCGGCAGCCGTTCAATGCATTACAAAAAACTGCAATTCGAAAAAAAGTATATCTATTTCGGTAGGAGAAAGCGGCTTTGCCTTGCGCAGCCTAGCTTTTGTAGCCGCAGCATTCTTTGAAAGCTATGAACTTACAGGCAAAGGTACACTGCTCAACAGACAACATTGGGCCACTATTCAAATACTAGAACAATTGGGTTTGAGCGTAAGCCATCAAAACGGTTTACTCCCGATTGTTGTCAGCGGTTCAATTACCAACACCCAATTAGAAATTGACGCAAGCGAAGGATCACAATTTGTATCCGGCCTCTTCCTTTTGGCCGCAACGCACCCCGGCAATTGGAAAATCGCAATCAAAGAACTCAGTAGTCGACCTTATTTCGAAATGACACTCGCCGCCTTGCGCGAATTTGGCTTTCAATATGAGCGCTGCAACGACGTTTTCTCCTTTGTCGGAAACCAAGTACTGTCTTGCGCGCAGGCCAAAGTGGAAGGAGACTGGAGCAGCGTGGCTGCACACCTAGTTGGGGCATCAATAAGAGGCGAAATACGTGTTTCGGGTTTGAATCTGGAAAGTTTGCAACCTGACAAAAACCTACTACATGCACTCGAGCAATTTGGTGCAAAGTACAATTGGAACAACGGAGAACTATTTCTTTTTGAAAGCAAAAACAAAACCCCTTTTGACTTTGATTGCACTCAACAACCTGATTTATTCCCTGTTTTAGTGGTTTTGGCCTGCGCGGCACGCGGCACAAGCAGCATCAAAGGGATCCATCGCTTGAAAAACAAAGAATCGGATCGCCTACACACAATGTGCGAAGCGCTGTCCAAATGGGGCGTTTCCTACGAAATCAAGGAGCGGGTAATTTTGATTCACGGTACCGGATCTATTGCAACAGCACTGATTGAAACCTACCACGACCACCGCATTGTGATGGCGGGTTGTATAGCAAGTTTACTTTGTAAGGCAGGACAAGCCATAAACGATGCCTCGGCTATTGAGAAATCCTATCCAGATTTTATAGCAGATTTTCTGCGTCTAACCCAGGCTTAGTTTCCTTGTCCAATCAAAAAACCTGTATCGCCTTTTAAGATGTATTCCTCGAAAGTGAGTTCGAGCTTTGCCAAGCGCGCTTTGATGTCTTTCTTTTTTTGTGAAGAAACTTTAGGGCTCTGTAATAATAGCGTATAGTACTTTCTAACCATTGCGGTATCGCGTGGCGAATTGATATCATACGAACTGCCCAAACTTTCAATTACTAACAAGCTGTTTTTGTAGTCTGGAAAGCGCTGCAATAAGGTATCGCCATATGCTCTGGCTTCGCGTGGCGCACGCAATTGTTCGTAAATCATGTGGATTTTAAAAAGGCAGTCTGCTGAAAAGGTATCTTTTGGGAAAGCCTTATTGTAGGCCATCAAACGGTTGATGAGTTCAATTTGTGCCAAACTTGTGATTTTAGCCGCTTTTTGAGGATCTTTTTGCAATTGGGCTAACGAATCTTCGTATTGAGTAATGCGCTCGCGCAAATCGGTTTTTTTTGATTGTTTGGCTGAATTGCTATTACAAGATGCCAAAACTAGCCCAGCAAAAAGAAGTAAAGAAAAAACAGTTTTCATAAGTTATAATTAGATCATGCGTTGTTTTTTGCTGCCAGGGAAGCTCATTTTGTAATCGACTTGAATTGCTCCTTGGGTAATATTTCCTAGTCTTTTAAGTAAAAGTTTCTTTTTAAGTGGACTCAAATGATCGGTAAACAAGACGCCTTCGATATGATCGTATTCGTGCTGTATGATACGTGCGGCATAACCGTCGTAGGTTTCTTCATGGAACTCCCAATTTTCATCGTAGTAAGTGATGAGTACTTTTTCTTGACGCTGGACGTTTTCGCGGATACCTGGAATAGACAAACAACCTTCTTGAAAAGCCCATTTTGCACCACTTTCTTCCTCGATGATAGGATTGATGAAAACCTTTTTAAAATTTTCAATGCCGGCAGCTCTTGGATCTGGTTCGTCGTCTTCTTCGTCGGCAAAAGGACTGCCATCTACGATAAAAAGTCGAATGCTCTTGCCAATTTGAGGCGCAGCTAAGCCAACACCCTTTGCATGATACATAGTTTCGAACATATCGGCAATAAGCTTTTGCAAATCGGGGAAATTCGAATCGATTTCTTCAGCTTCTTTTTTCAAGACGGTGTCTCCGTAGGCTACAATTGGTAAAATCATGGTGCAAATTTAATAAGGATTAGCTTTGGCCCAAGTATTCTTGTAAAATCATGGCTGCAGCTACTTGGTCTATCAACCCTTTATCTTGCTTCTTTTTCTTGTGGCCCATTTGAGCAATTGCTGAACTAGCCATTTTGGAAGAAAAGCGCTCGTCGAATAAGTGAATTGGTATGGTTGAGAATTTCGCTTCTAAAACCGCTTTTAGTAAACGTATATTTTCGGTGACATGGGAGTCAGAGCCATCATGACGGGTGGGATAACCGAGTACGATTTCGGCAATTTGACGTTTAGGGATTTCTGACTCGAGCCAGTTCTCAAGGGTTGAAGAAGCGATGGTTTGTAAAGGGCTGGCAATGATGCGATTTGGATCACTAATAGCCAGGCCGCAACGCTTGAGGCCGAAATCAATACAAAGTACAACAGACATCGGTCAAAAATACGGAGTTTTGTCGCAGTAAAACGGAGTTTCTTCGCTTAAATAGTCGGTTTCGACGAAGTATTTGTAATTTTACACCGTGAAAATTCAATTTTTAGTTTGCTTACTGAGTGTGTGTTTGTTTTCGTGTAACGAGAACCCAAAAGAAAACACCAAAAACAAGGCTGAATTAGTTTTCAAGCCACAATTTGACGGACTCGACGCCTTTTTAAATTACCAAGAAAAAATCGAGCAAAGAAAGGATCTAAAGACCTTACCTTCTTTACTTTTTACGCACAAAACCGGCTACACCCTGCAATCCAAAGTTTTCCTAGATGCAAACGGCGAAATTTTAAAGGCCGTCCATGAGCGCATCGATACCAATGGCGTAAAAGTGAATACCACCTTTTATTTCCTCAAAGAAGTACTGAGTATGGTTCAAGTCGACACTGATAATTTACGTCTCTCAAAGCTCGAAACGCACCAAACGCGTGTTTTTTACGATGCCGACCAAAGACCAATTGCTGCTTACAACCGAATTTTAGAGAGAGGTGATCAATCAAGCGTTTTCAAACGCACGAATTTATCGGCAAATCAACACGCCTCTATTCAAAACGACCTCAACGCGCTTTCCGATATGCAAAACCAACAAGGAGTCTTTGCACTTTATTTTCAAGGATTCGATGAAGCATTCAACAAGAAATTCATCCAGTTTGGCAACAAAATGTTTTCAACCAACTTAGCTTACGCACCCAATGAAAGCATGGTTTTAGACTTGGAAAAGAACCAATCAAATACTGAAAATCAATCATTTACAATTCAACATCAACTCGTTCAGGAGGCCTCAGGCTTACAATACCAAGTACTCACCTCCATTCAAAAAAACTAACGCAACATTTTAGCCGTTTAAACGTCTAATACATGTTGTTCTGACCCTTATTTCATGAAAAAAATCTTACTACTCAGTTTTTCCCTTCTTTTTTGCTCGGCACTCTTCGCCCAAAACATGAAAGTTACTGGTCGCGTTGTCGATACATCTGGACTCACGCCAATTCACCAGGCCAGCATTATGGCCATTCACCTCAGAGATTCTGTTTTGGTGCGTTATACAAGAAGTAATAGCAACGGTGAATTTTCCATGACCGACCTTCCGCTCGATTCATTTCAAATCATTATCGAACACAGCAACTGGACCCCTCGCAGTATCTACCTAATGGGCTCGAGTAAAAAAACAACCTTTGAACTACCCGACATCCGACTTTACCCGAAAGTGCAAGATGTCCAAGATGTCGTGATCACACGCAACCGAAACGCCATGTATTTCAGTGGCGATACCCTCGTTTTTGTGGCCGACTCCTTTAAAGTTGCCGAAAATGCAGTTGTCGAAGACCTCCTCAAAAAATTGCCAGGTATCAAGGTAGAAGACGACGGAAGCATAACCTCACAAGGAAAAGAAATTAGCCAAGTTTTGGTAGACGGCGATGAGTTTTTTGGTTCAGACCCTACCATTGCTACAAAAAATTTAGCGGCAAATGGTGTAGAATCAGTCCAAGTCTACGAAAAGAAAAACGAAGATGCTGCCGCCGGCGAAGACGACAAAATTCAAGTCCTAGACCTCAAACTCAAAGACGAAGCCAAACGGGGCTACTTCGGCAAAGCAGCTGTTGCCTCTGACCTCAACCAAGGAGCGGCCGACGAAGCTTTTTATGAATCTGAACTCCTTTTCAATAAGTTCAATAAAACCCAAAAAATATCGGTATTTATGTTGGCCTCCAATACTCCAAAATCGAGCTTTGGCTTTGGCGACATGAACAAATTTGGCCTAGACAACGAAAGAGACGCAAGCGGCATGAACTT
>JBIIZI010000079.1:0-8993 GCA_044346375.1 Crocinitomicaceae bacterium
TGCACAACACTAGCGACTTCATTTTGCATGTTGCTAACTGTCGGGTTGTCACTCATGACATAAACTTTATATTTTCCGGGCTGAAGTCCAGTAAACATAAACTCGCCATTTTGATTGGTTCGTATATCTTCGCTTGCGTATTGGCTGTCTCCATAACAAAGGTACACGCGTTTTTCTGCCATATTTAGTATGGTAGAAACCAATTGGTCTGGACTTCCCTGATTGGAAACATCCAAGGCAAAATTGGTAGTGCCGTTGTCTGGATCGGGTATCGCTTGGTGACTTTTGTAGGAAAGCGTTAAAATATCTTGGTCTAGCGCCATGGTGAAGTTCAAAACACCCAATCCGGCAATTTTGTTTTTTACAGCTTGTGCAATTGTGGTATTGGCATCGCTGTAATTAAAGACTACCTCTAGGCCAATTCTACCCTGAATATTTGGGTTTGCAGCTGAAACCCAAGTCGGATTTTTGAAATAAATGTAGTAGTTGTTGCCGTCTTTTACTTCGTTTAGCAGAAAGTAATCTCCGTGCTCAATTTGTGAGCCTGAGGTGAATATAATTTGCTGAACTTCGTTTTCTCCGACAATGAAATCTTGCCCAGTTACCTTTCCTTTAATGGCAGACGTACCGCCAGGGCCCGGGTTTTTCTTTACACATGAAAATGTAGTAAGTAGCAGCCCGATAAGAAGGAAAGATACACTAATCGTTTTTAATGACTTTTTCATAGATGCCTTTGTTTGGTTCAGAAAGAAAGTAGATGCCTGATTGAAGATCCTGTAGATTGATTTGAATGGAATTGGACTGATATGGAATTGTACATATTTTTTTGCCAAATAAATCAATTAAACACAGCTCTCCTTGGTTAGGTAAACCAGAAATTGTTACGACAGATGAAGTTGGATTGGGAAACAAGTTAATTGCGTCATAATTGAACTCAGAAATACTGGCTATGCACGTTCCAAACATATTGGCGTCCATCCAGGCAGTTCGGTTCTGAATCCAGGTTTTGAGGTAATTGACCTCAGCTTGATAACTCGTGCCTACAAAGTTGTTGGGCCAAACATAAGTACCTAGAATTGGCCATTTTTGATAATGTCGCTCTGCAGGAACAGCAAGAATGGATGCCATTGAATCGATGTAGTTCAGTAAAGATGAATCACTTAAAACAGTTTGTCTGAGGTTTGTCCAGCGGCATTTGACCTCGTTGGCATAAAGTGAATCTTCAAGCATACGGTTCCACCAAAATGGATTTTGAAGCGCGCCGCTTCCACCACAAATGCTGTTAAAGTTGATTTCCCATCCAGAAGTATTGCCTCCTTGACAGTAATTAGCATTGCCCCAGGCAATATTGTAATCCCATAATGGGCCTGCGACTAGTTTACCGCCTTCGCTAAAACGCTGCTTGTGTAAAAAAGTTGAAATGCGGTAGCCATCAACGTTTTTGGAGAGTTCGGTGATCAAAAAATAGTCAATAAAAGAACCTACATCGATAAATGGTTTGTAACCAGTCACTGGATTGGTGAAGTTTGGGCTTTTGAGTGCAACTTCCCAGTCTGTTATGTAATCTTGAATGTAAGCTTTTTGTGCGGGATGTATGCCGTCTATTTCTGGATCGTGAAGCTGATAATGAATAGGACCAGTGCCCGGTGCTTGGCAGGTGTAAGGGGAGGTCCAGGCAATGACGCCGCCAGCTGTGGTTTTGTCTACCTTGACGATATAACCGCCTGTTAAATGGTTGTCGAGTGTATCGATATAGGAAAGGGGGTCAATGTTAACGCGTCCAGGATTGGTCTTGATGCGTTCCATTAGGACATAAATGCCAATGTAGTTGCCATTGAGTACGACTTCGCAAAACTGCGTACGCGGTGCCCAACGACCTAAATCATTGCCAATTTTATAGGTCAACACATTGCGCATGAGCGCTTTGTCTGTATAAGGTGCATATAAAATCCAGTCGTTGTCTGAGGGCCAATCAAATAGGGATACATTGTAATTGACGGAGTCCGGACCGCGGGTTTCCAAGCCATAAGATTGCTGTGGAAAGCCGCCAGACGACGAACCGCGCTTTTCAATGGCTATTTGACCGTAAAACGCATTGAAGCTGTCATTGATTTGATTGACTTGCCCAGGGCCGTTGTAAATTATGCCCATGATGGCATCAATTTTTGGTTCGTCTGGAATGGCAATACCATCGGTGTCAATGACCACTATAGGCAGCGTTGAGCTGTCAAAGATAGTGGGTGCCACAAACCAAGATGGTGTTGTGTAAAAAGTTTGGTTTGTATTGGATGTGCCAATACTCAAAAATGGTCTACACGTGAAGTCTGAGGAGCTAGTCGTTTGATTGAAAACGGCAATGCAAAGGGTATTGTTTCCGGACAGCAAGATGTTTTGAAATTGGCTCGGGCCCAGTAAACAAAGTTCAGGTTGTCCGTTTTGATACAATTGTGCTTCGTGTGAGATATTTGCCAACGTAGATGAGCTAGGAACTCCTGTTGGAATGCCGTTTCGGGCTATTTCTGTACCATTCAGATAAGCAATGTAACCGTCGTCGTAGTCCATGTGAAGAGCGAGCGATAGAATGGAGCCGAGGTTGTTAATTGTGAAGGATTTGCGTAAAAAAACCGCTGAAGTGTTGTTGGGTAGAATTGTAAAATCATCGTTGTCGCCAAAGCCAAAGCCTCCTTTTGCACTGATCCAAGAAGCATCGTTGAAATTACTACTTTGCCAGTTGGCAGGTGTATTTACATTTGGAATTTGGTATTTCCAGGTGGTGGAATCGTAAAGAATGGTTTCCCAGTGATTGAGTTGAGCAAAGCCATTGACGAAGTTGCATAAATAGAAGAGTAAAATTAGGCTGAAGCGCATCATTTTTGCAATTTACGGGATTTCCTAGCTTTATCCATGAAAAAAACACTGAATGCAAATAGAATCCAAGATAAAGATAGCCCTGCAGGCCAGTCACCGTATTTGGTATAAAATGTTTTGAACGATTGCAAGGTTACTGTTTGCGCGAAGGAAGTTTTGGTCCAGTAGGCTGTTTTCTTGATGATTTTCCCCCTTGGATCAATACTGCCGCTCGTGCCGGTATTGGCGCTGCGCAAAACCCAGCGGCGCGTTTCAATGGCGCGCAGACGGGCAAACGAAAAGTGTTGTTTGTAGCCGGGGGTGTTGCCCCACCAGCCGTCATTGGTCAAGATGCACAGCACTTGGGCGCCTTTTTGTACTTGCTTGCGCACGAAATCGCCGTAGATAGATTCATAGCAAATGATAGGCGCTAGGGAAAATACTTCGTTGTGCTTGGTTCCTGTAAATGACTTTCCAGAGCCGTAAGTTGGGATAGGAATATGTAAAGTTTTGGGTTCTTTTTCTACGCCCAAGGTACCAGATGTGCCGCCATTTTCGATGGCAAGCGCCGAGAGAAAGGGAAGATAAGCCGAAAATGGAACAAGCTCTACACCTGGAACTAATTTGGATTTGTGAGCATACTGCGGTGCTTCATTTTTGGTGAGTAACAAAGAAGCGTTATAGCTTTCATACCATTCATTTGTATTTGGTATGGGTGTGCTAGCTACAGATTGTTTGTGGTTGAAGATTTGGACGGTTGAGGCGCCAATCAGTAAATTAGCTTGAGTCCATTTGCCCACTTGGTCTTGAAGTGTTCGGCCAAAGGAGAACGCAGCTAATTTGTCTTCTTGAAAAGAAAGTGGCAAGGCCGTTTCAGGGGCCATGACGAGATTTGTTTCTGAGGTGACGTGGCGATTGGCAAGATTGATCAAAGAATCGGTGAAAGCTTCGTTACTTGCGCTCGCTGCGAATTTTTCAGTGTACGGATCAATATTGGGTTGGAGCACTACAGCATTTAGATAGGTAGGTTTTTTAACGATGTCAGATAATGTGGCAAAGTGAATCAGTATTTGACTGACCACAATTGGCAAAAGCAAAACACCTATGATGGCGAATATATTTTGGTTTCTTTTGGCGACATCACGATACACATTATATAAACGGAACAACAAAAGATTGACCAATAAAATCCAAGCACTGCCGCCAAGCGTGCCGGTCCATTCATACCATTGCACCCAGCCCGTGCGCACCGAGAAGTAATTGCCAAGCGTTAGCCAAGGCCAGGAAAGGTCCCAGCGGTGATGCCCGAATTCAAATAAGATCCAGATAGGGATGAGCAATAGAAAGGAATAACGCGTATTGATTTTTCTGTCAATAAAGCTCCAGGTTCCAAACACAAGGGTCATGAGCAGTGCGTTCACGGTAAAGGCAAAAATGCCACCGCTAATAGATGCGTTGGCTACCCACCAAGTGGTGCCAATATTCCATAGTAAAAATGAGATGTAGATCCAGAGCGCGAGTTTCCAAGGTTTTTTGCCTGCTACTAAAAATTGTTGACGCAATAACAAAAGCGGCACAAAGCCAATAAATGCGAAAGGTGTAAAACTACCCGTATAGGGAAAGCTTAAAATGAGCAGTGTACTTGATAGGAGTGCGAGGAGGTAATTTTTCATTCAAGGAAACGTCTGGCCAAAATTAAGGAATATACTGAGAAACGCGCTTGCTTTTCGACTGAGAAAAAGGAAGGCATAAAAAAAGCTCCCGGTAGGGGAGCTTTTCAATAGGTTGTTATTTGTATTATGCTTGTGTTGCCTCAAAAGGAACAACTGATACAAATGAACGATTGTCTTTCTTTTTGCGGAATTCGACAAGACCGTCTGAAAGCGCAAACAAGGTGTGGTCTTTGCCAATACCTACGTTGTTGCCTGGGTGGTGTTGTGTACCACGTTGACGCACGATGATGTTTCCTGCAATGGCAGCCTGACCACCAAAGATTTTAACACCTAAGCGCTTGCTATGCGATTCACGACCGTTTTTCGAACTACCGACTCCTTTCTTGTGTGCCATGGTTTCTTCTATTTAATTCCTGTAATAGGAAGTTATGCTTTGATACTTTTGATTGTGATTGCAGTAAATTGCTGACGGTGTCCGTTTTTAACACGGTAACCTTTGCGACGTTTTTTCTTGAAAACGATGACTTTGTCACCTTTAACGTGGTCAATAACTTCTGCGGTGATTTTAGCACCTTCTATAGCTGGGGCGCCAAGGGTTACTTTGCCAGCGTCTTCGATCAATAAAACACGGTCGAATTCTAATTTCTGACCTGCTTCGGCGTCTAGACGGTGTACAAAAACCTTTTGGTCTTTTTGCACTTTGAACTGCTGCCCTGCTATCTCTACAATTGCGTACATATAGCTTTATTTAATTGTTAAATAATCCAAAATTGGAGTGCAAATATAGTGTTTTAAACGTGTACTCCAAAGATTTATCGAGCTTTTCTTACGCCTTTTCTTATTTTTTGTTGCTTTTGCGCCAATTTATATTGACTAACAGCACACCTGTAATGATCACTAGCATGGCTAGTAACTGCTGCCAAATAAACCTTTCGCCATTCCAAACGCCAATGCCGACCGCAATTATTGGAATGAAATAAGTGACGGTACTTGCGGCTACTGCGGTTGTTTGAGCGATGATCCGATTGAAAAGAATGACGGCAAAGGCGGTGCCTATGAGGCCAAGAATAGCGATGTAGCCAAAACTTGAAAGTGCTGTTTCGTTTGTGGCAAAAACTTGGGGCGCGCCAAATACAAAAAGACCTAGAAATGCGGGCAAGAAGGCCATGCTGAAGCCTCCTGTAGCTACCTGCACAGCATTGTATTGACTGAGTTTATGCTTGATGGTGTTTAAGCTAAAGCCGTATAGTAAAGTAGCGAGTAATATGGCGAGGGCGGGCCCTAATTGAAAACTGCCATTCACCGGGCTGCTCAACATGATGAGCCACGAAATACCACTAAAACCTATGAGTGTGCCGGTAATTTGCTGTGAATTGATCTTGGTTTGAAAGAAGAATACGCCAACTATGATGGTGAAAATAGGCGTGAAGCTATTCATGATACCAGCTATGCCGGAGTCTAGGGTTTGTTCGGCATAGGTAAATAAATATGCTGGAATGAGGTTGCCACCTAGGCCAACAATTGCAAAGAAAAGGAGGTCGCGTTTCTTGTTGAGCTTGCGCAGCAATTTAGGCAGCAAGGGTAGGAAAACAACACTAGCAAGAAAGATTCGGATGCTGGCCACTTGTGCGGAGCTAAAAACGCTGTGTCCTTCGCTGCTGAACATACCGCGTTTCATGAGGATAAACGAGCTGCCCCAAATGCATGCTAGAAGCGGAATAAGCAGGTAGCTGAGTTGTTTCTTTTGCATGTACAAATTTAGTGTAAATGCGTTGTGAACAAACGGGTTCAAAATCGGATATTAACAAATTGTTGAAAAAACTCCCACAAATTCCCACTATAGCGTTTTAAAGCGCTGTAAAACAAGGAAATTAAGTTGTTAATAATTGTTAATATGTAACCTTTATTGGCTCTGTACGTTAGAAGTTATCAACAATACAAAAGAGCAGTGGTAAAAAGTGGTAGGAATCTACTAATTTTACCCATTATAACGCTATGTCAGGACTAGTAGGTGAATTTGAGGTAAAAATGGATGAGAAGGGGCGCTTCCTCTTTCCATCTGGTTTGCGCAAACAATTGCCTGCTGTTTCCCAACGCGATTTCATGCTCAACAAGGGTTTTGAAGACTGCTTGACCTTATTCCCACTATCAGATTGGGAACGCATCAGTCAGAAGCTTTCAAAAATGAACTTGTTTAAACCCAAAAACCGAATGTTCTACAGGTTGTTTCATCAAGGCGCCAAGCAGGTTGCTCTTGATAACGCTGGTCGTATTTTGGTTCCTGCTGCTTTAATGGAGCGGGTAGGGTTGGTTGCTGAGGTAATGCTGATTGCCTACAACGACCGCATTGAAATCTGGGATAAGTCTAAGTACTTCGAAATGATCGAAGGCAACATGGCAGATTTCGCTGATTTAGCGGATGAAGTAATGGGTGATTTAGACAATGAAGATTAATACTGACTACCACATTCCCGTCATGTTACAACCTTGCTTGGATGGTCTAGACCTCCAGGCGAACGGTACTTATGTAGATGTCACCTTCGGCGGCGGCGGTCATGCCCGTGCTATTTTTGAGCAATTGGGCCCAAACGGACAGCTCGTTGTTTTTGATCAAGATCCCGATGCCCGCAACAACGCTTGGGAAGCGCCAAATTTTCATTTTGTTCCGGCCAACTTTGCTTTTTTAAGAAACTATGTGCGCGCCCTTGGTCTGTCGCAGGTCGATGGAATCATTGCCGACTTAGGTGTGTCTTCACATCAATTTGATACCGCGCAACGCGGGTTTTCCATTCGCGAAGATGCCCCATTAGACATGCGCATGAACCGCAACGGTGGGCAGTCTGCAGCAGCACTTATTGCCACTGCCGACGAACAAAAATTAGCATCTATTTTATACGAATACGGTGAATTGCGCAATTCAAGAGCTTTGGCTGCTGCTTTAGTGCGCCAGCGCGACAACGCCGCTATTCTCACCACTTTTGATTTGATTAAGGCGCTCGAGCGTTTTGCGCCCAAGTTTAAAGACCACAAGTTTTACGCGCAGGTTTTTCAGGCTTTCCGCATCGAGGTCAATCAAGAAATGCAGGTGCTCAAAGATTTTCTAGAGCAAGCTGCGCAAGTGCTCAAGCCCGATGGCCGTTTGGTAGTGATGTCTTATCATTCCTTAGAAGATCGCCTGGTCAAGAACTTCATGAAAAGAGGTAGTTTTTCGGGTGAAATCGAAAAAGACTTTTTTGGCAACGTACAGAAGCCAATGACCGAAGTCAATCGCCATCCTATTGTTGCCGATGCACAAGAATGCGAGCGCAATTCAAGAGCGCGCAGTGCCAAACTCCGAATCGCAAAGAAAAATGGCTAAGTCGCAGGCAACTCCACCCAAGAACCGCAAGGGAAGCAAAGCCAACGCTTTTGCACAAATTCTCAATGGCGAGTTTTTGACTAAGTCTTTTGTGCTCGATAACCTTAATTATATCTTTTTCATCATGCTTTTGTTGTTGGTGCTCATCTCGAAGGGCTATTACGGCAAGCAACTCACCAAAGATACCGATGCTGCCCAGCGCAACCTCGATCAACACTCCGCAGAATTCATCGAAGCTAAGGCGCGCTTAGAGCTCGTGACGCGTCGTTTCAAAATGGCAGAACGCTTGGAGAGCCGTGAGCTCAAGGAAACCAAGAATGCCACCAAAGTGATTCGCATTAAAGAAAAAATCAATGAGTAAGGATAGAAAACACCTCTATTACCGCGCTTACCTGGTTTATTTCGGGTTTGTGGCCATCATGATTTTAGTGTTGTATTCCACACTCGACTTACAATTCAATGGCCCTGGAGTGGCCTACGCAACCCAAAAAGGCGAATTGCCAACTCGTGTTGCCGATCGCATTCCGCGCATGGGTCAAATCTTAGATCACAACGAGGTGCCACTCGTAACCAGTATCACCTTCTATGATATCTACATGGATCCAACGGTGGTCGAAGACGAAATATTCGATGCGCAAATCAGCGGGCTTTGTGAAGGCTTGAGCCGCTTGTATCCAGAGAAATCAGCATACGATTACGAAGCGCAAATAAGAAAGGCTCGGGCCAATGGGGTGCGTTATTTATTGATCCGCAGAAAGGTGACCAACGCTGCTCGCAAGAAACTCCGCGCGTTGCCCATCTTTGAATTAGGTCAAATGAAGGGCGGTATCATCGACAACATCGAGGTCATCATGCGCAAAAAGCCTTTTGGAAACTTGCTCAACCGCACACTCGGTTACTACAAAATTCAAAACGCACACGATACGCTGCGCGTCGGCATTGAAGGTGCTTACTACGATTACCTTAAGGGTGAAGAAGGAAAAGAAATCGAACAGCGCATCTCTTCGGGCTGGAAACGCACTGGTAAAATCATCAAAGACGCCGTAGAGGGCGCCGACGTCATCACTACAATTGACAAAGAAATTCAGGAAGTCGCGCATTCCGAGCTCGAAAAA
>JBIIZI010000080.1:0-8970 GCA_044346375.1 Crocinitomicaceae bacterium
GGCACCATAGACATTGCTTTGCATGCGCTCAAACACGGCGCTGGCTTGAATATCGCAGGAGGCACCCACCATGCGTTTGCCGAGCGGGGAGAGGGGTTTTGTTTGCTCAATGACATGGCTATCGCAGCCAATTATTTATTGAAAAATAAGTTGTGTCGCAAAATTCTGATCATTGATTTGGATGTGCACCAAGGCAACGGCACTGCAAAGCTCATGGAAAACAATCCAGATGTGTTCACTTTCAGTATGCATGGCGGTTCAAATTACCCTTTTCATAAAGAAAAATCCGACCTCGATGTCGAACTCGAAAATGGCACAACAGGTGAAAGCTACTTGGCCTTGTTGGCAGCACATTTACCTAAGGTCATTGACGCGTTTAAGCCCGATTTTGCCTTCTACCTCGCGGGCGTCGATATCCTCGAAACCGATAAATTTGGCAAACTGCAGGTGAGCCTAGCAGACTGCAAAAAGAGAGACGAATTCGTATTCACCACCTTAAAACAACAAGCCATTCCGGTAGCAGTTGCCCTCGGCGGTGGTTATTCGCCGGATGTCAAAGTCATTGTGGAGGCGCATTGCAATACGTTTCGCTTGGCGGTGGATTTGTTTGATTGAGGTTGAGGGGATTGCTCGTATTCGCGCAATGAACATTTACATTGCGGTTTTTTTGCGCTGCTTCAGCTTCTCATTTCACCTACTCATTCTTCCCCAACTCATCAAATTTTTGCTTCATGGTGTTGTTGCCATGCGTGAGTTTTTTGATCGTGATTTCCTCGGCTTTGTCGTTGGCCAAGCGCAGGTTGTTTTCCGACCCGATGAGGTTTTCTTTGACCTTCATGAGTGCGGCAATAGACTTATCGATTTCCTTGATGGCCGCATTGTATTTTTCTGAGGCCAGATTGAAGTTGCGGGCAAAACCGTCCTTGAATTTATTGAGGCGCTCTTCGAAGTTGGTGACGTCGATGTTTTGGGCCTTCACCAAAGCGAGTTCGGTGCGGTATTGCAAGGAGTTGAGCGCCGCGTTGCGCAATAGGGTAATGATCGGGATAAACGCTTGGGGGCGCACCACATACATTTTGGGGTATTTGTAAGAAACGTCCACGATACCGGCGTTGTAAAACTCGTTTTCTGGCTCGAGCATAGACACCAAAATGGCGTATTCACAGCCTTTTTTGAGGCGGTCTTCGTGGAGTTTTTTGAAGAAATCTTCGTTCTTTTTCTTGGCGCCGCCGTCTTCTTGTTCGTTTTTCATTTCGAACATGATCGAGATGAATTCGGTGCCGTCGTCGCCTGCTTCGCGGTAAATGTAATCGCCTTTGGTGCCGCTAGAGGAGTCGTTGTCTTTTTCGAAATATACGTTTTTGTTGAAGGCAGTAGGGCGGAGCTTATTGAATTCGATTTCGCAGTGCTGTTCCAAGCTTTCGCCTACCATTTTGGTCGAGAGTTTGGCTTTGAAGTCGCGCAAGCGCTCGATGGCTTCGTCTTTGAGGCGTAGCTCGTCGTTTTTGCGCTCGACCTCAGAGCGGAGCTTTTCTTCGAGCGCAGCCTTTTGGCTTTGCAGCTCCATGTCTTTGAGTTTTTTCTCGGTTTGGAGCTCGGCTTCTAGTTTGTTTTTGTCTTGTTCCAAAACAGATACAGCCTCCTTGACCGCCAAACTTTTTTGGAGTTCAAAAGTGCTGAGCTGAGATTTCAATTCAGCAAGTTCGGTTCCAACTTTTGCCTGCAATGCAGCGAGCTCAGCATCTTTGGTGCGCAGTGCTGCCTGGAGCTTTTCGTTGGCCTGTGCATCGGCTAACTTGAGCGCTTCTTGCCGCTGACGCTCAAGCTCTTTCTCGCGTTTTTCGAGCTCGATTTCAAACTCGTGGTTCTTGACTTGCTTTAAAATATCGGCATAGCCGGCGTCGTCGAGGTTAAACGTTTTGGTGCAATGCGGGCATTTGATTTCGTTCATGGGGCGGCGTTTGGAAAAGAGGATGTTAGAAAAAGATGGGCTTAGGATCAGCGGTCGATATCAAAAAATACCCAACGGTTATTGATATATATAAAAACAATGTCATTGAATACCTGAGACTGCACGTAGCGGTATAGGTTCTTGCTATATGTATCGGTGGCAAACTTTGATTTAAAGGCTTCTACTTCGTGTTCTTTGGCATTCTCAAGTGCTTCGTCATATTCCGAAAAATCGAGCTCTTCTTGCATGTCGTACATGATGAGCTTTGGATTGTAAGCATAAATACTCGGATAATACATGACGCGATTGCGGGCCAATTTTGGAAACCAGCTTTTAAAATTGGATCCGATAGTTAGCATTTCAGTTGAAGGCACATATACCAGTTGCTCCAAATTAAAATTGGAGTAAGCGCACGAGAAATCAGCTGCGGTTTCAATAGCTACTTTTTCTTGATAGTTTGCCATATTGGTCTGAAAATCTTGAAAGGTTGTGATGCCTTCAATGTCTTTTTCAGACTGAATGTTGTAGTCGAATTGTTGGGTGCTATTGCGAAAAACAAAATGAAGGTAATCTTTGGGAAGAGTTTGTTGTACGCTTGGGTCTCCGTTTACAATACTGTTGGTTAGCCCAGCAGGGCAGGGTTTGTGGGTGATTAGCGTATAAAGTGAGTCGAGGTCGCTGTAGCTTGGGCTGTGTCTTTCTACAAATGCAAGTAATTGGGCATAGGATTGAATCTCTTTGATTTCTTTGCGCAAAGGATATACTTCTGCATTTTCTTCAAGGCCCTTGAGGTATTGGCTCACGCGTGTTTCTGCCATGCCTAATAAATCGTCAAAACTCATGAGTTCTTCTGAAATTGTTACTTCATCTTTGAGTTCTTCTACCGAACCCAAGGCTCCGCCTGTACATTCGTTGGTCTGACGAAGGCATTTAATAGGCTCTAGGCGGTCGTAGTAAACTTTATAGCGGTTGGTACAGCCTTCCATTGAATTACTCAGAATTGCATAGAATGGCGCATTGCCTTTGCAATAGTAAGTCAATTCGCTTTTCGTTTCATAGCCTGAAAATTGAATGACTTGCATGCCGGTGCCATCGGCCATTGCTAAATAGCGAAATGTGATCTTCGGAACTGCAGAAATTGGGTCTTCAGTGCCGATTTCGTCGGGTTTCCAGGAAAGTTGGATGGTTTCTTTGAATGCTTTGCTTTTGAATTGGGCATCCATTTTTACTACCAAATTATTGGTTTCAATTATGGGGTTGTTGCTTTGAGCGGCCAGTACAAAAGGCAGGCAAATGCAAAGAAAAAAGCGGAGTTGTTTCATGATCATCAATTGAGTACACTAAGTTACAAATTTGATGAGAAACAACTCCGCAGTGCGTTTATTTCTGCTCCACCAGCGTCGCATTGAAGCTGGTCAGTACGCTACTGGTGTTCACGGCTGGGTCATAGACCAACTGATGTAAGTCTTTGCCCTCCACAAATTCGAAATGATGCGTCAGGATGTTTTGGCAATACAAGAAATAAAGGTCGTAGCCTTCGCGGCCACGAACGGCGTGTACAATATACACGAAGCGGTCGTCGGAAGGGTTGACGTAATAGCTGGCAAAGAAGAGGTTTTTTCCTTTGTTGTAGAGGAGGTCTTGTGTTGGGAAGCGGTGGGCTTTGAAGACAGCCGTGACCGTTTTTTTGACCTCTGCTTCTTTGTCGACATGAATAAAGTAGTTGCCGGCACCGATTTGTAGGAAGTCGTCTTCCATGAGTTGGAATTGATACTGGGCTTGAATAGGCGCTACTGTACTCAGCAGCAAGCCTAAAATGAGGAGTGGCGTTTTCATAGTTGTCGTTATGGAGTGAAGGAATTAGTCTTTTTTAGCACTGCGCTGTTGATTGGGGCTTACATCGAGTACTGCGGGGTCGTGGATCACAGAAATGCGCCCATCGATTTCTTCGATGTCGTAAAAGTAACGGTAGCGGTTTTCCATGTAGTAGCAAAAGATGTGGTAGCCATTGACGTCGTTTTTGCGTCCTTTGAAACTATGTACTACATAGACATATTCGTTGTTGAGCGGGTCGTTAAAGGCAGTAGAAAGCAACAGGCTTTTGCCTTTGCGAAACGCAACTTGATAGGGCAAGCGGTTGTCTTGGAGGGTTTCTTGGATGATGCGCTTGGCGTCGGTTTCTCTTGGGACAAACATGTAAAAATTGCCAAGGCCAAATTCGGCATATTTATTCATAACGGCCCATTGGGCATTAGCGGAGCGCGCAGCCAATAAAAAGGCGATCAAAAAGAAGATCATGACCACCACTGCGCCGTGGGGGTTTTCTTGTGCTTTGTGCGCAGCATGTTGCCGCGCTGATAGAGACAAACGTTTCATTTCCATGAGTTTATAGGGTGAGTAAGAAAGTTTGGAGAAGCTTCTATACCCTACAATGGAAGGAGGCGTTTTTGGTTACAGTCTGAATTTTATTGAACTGTTTCTGGCTCGGTAGTTACTGTACTCAAAGAATCAGAAAGACTCAAGGCTTCGGCTACCTTCTTTAAGTGCGCTTTATTTTGCTTTTCGAGTTCTTTTACTGGTGTAAATGGTACTGAGGTGATAGGGAAGTCTTTGTTCATTTCGCCACTGTAATAGAATTCAAAGCACAGACCGCCGAACGTATATTCTTTTTCGCCTACTTTGAAGGAAGAACCACCCACCTTCGGATTGTTACTTGGCTTGCTCTTCTCGAAACCGAGGTTGAAGAGGGTGCCTACAATTTCTGGTCGGTAAGACAAATCATAACCTTCGCGCTGCCAATGTGCTTGGTATTGTCTGATCAGAAACGCAGTATAGAGGTAGGCGTAGAAGTGGTCGCCGCCTTTAATGAGGCGCTGAATGGTTTTGTGCTGATGCGCCTTGATGCTGTCTACAACTAAGCCAGGAGCGGCGTCGGTGGTATTCAAACACTTGTAAAAGTAATCGCCGGGGTAGAATTTACTGTTTTTGTCGACGAGTTGACGCTCTATGCGCAGGGCGGTGTGCTCCAAGATACTCGTGACGCCATACCCGCGGTTGTTGGGTAAAATAACGCTGTTAAACGGATACACATATTGCTTGAAGCGCTCGCGGTTGGCATTGAACATCCGCACTTGCTCGCCGACCAAACACATTACAATCATTCTCGATTCTACACCGGCGATACGCGCTGCAGAGTCAATGGCTGCTTTGTCTTTGCGCACCGCGTTGCAAAACGTTTTCCAGACGGCATAATTGGAGAATTCATATAAAGAGGTGCGGTCTTTTTTGGCTTTGAGTGCTTTCAATTCTCTGTTAAATGACTTGTTGTCTTTGAGTAAGAGCACCGTGGCATTGAACATGCGCTGTGCAATGAAGAGGTCTTTGGATTGGTGGTAGGCCGCACTGATTTTGAGTGCGTCGATAGGTTTGTATTTTGCCAACAAACCAATTTTTTGGAGCAACAAGTTTTCTTCGTTGTCGAAATTTTGTTTTTTGGCTTTGAGGTCTTTGCCGTATTGGCTCGCTAAATTCGAGAAGTAGCGGTTATTGATGTCGACATTCCCTTTGGTGTTGGTCCATTTGAATTTAACTGCAAGTGCCGTTACGATCAAAAAAACGGCAAAGGCCGAGAGGAGGTGCAGGACAATGTAATAGCTGATTTTAAGAATCTTGCGCTTTTTTCTAGGGGTTTGGGTGGGCTCCATTCAGTCTGTTTGATTTTCAGAGGCGAAATTTACGACATTTCTATAAATTTTGAAATGAGCGGCCTTGTATATTAAGAGAAACTAGAGCGATCCTATTTAAAGTTTAAGAAGTTTTCAAAATACCGTAATTTCGTTTGATCTTTTATATTGTTATGCGCATTTACTTTTTCTTTTTAAGTTTTACTCTTTCTGTCTTGACATTTGCTCAAGCCCGCACCATTACAAAAGCCAAGGAAGATTTTGCTGCGGCTAAATTTGAAGAAGGCTTAACGCGTTTGTCGGGCTTATCCAAAGATGCCAACGAACAAACATTGTTTTACTTCTACAAAGCAGTTTATTTCTACGCTTCAAGTAACCCCAATTACCAACTTGATAGCGCGTACTCCTGTGTAAAGCGCAGTGAAGAATTGTTCTTGACAATTAGCCCTAAGGACAGGACTGAATTCTGTACAGATTTCTCGATTTGTATGCCGCGGTTTGCCGTTCTAAAAGATTCACTCACCAATGAAATCTACACCGATTTAGCTCGTAAAAAAGACCTAGCTGGCTTCAAAAAATTCTGCGCTGTGTATCCAGATTCAAAGGCTTTCAATTTGGCGCAGCAAAAAATAGAAGAGTTGAGTTTTGAGCAAGCTATCGCAGCCAACGACCTCAACCTACTCGAACAGTTTTTAAAGGATTTTCCTCAGTCAAAATTGACCCCACAAGTCAATGCCCTCCGCGAAAAAATCAGCTATGAATCAGCACTAAAAGTCAATGTTATTAGCGTATACAAACAATTTTTGTCTGATTTTAAAAATGCCAAGAACAAAGCAGATGTATTGCGCCGCATAGAAGATCTTTCCTATGCCAATGCAAAAGCAGCACATTCTCTGGCCATTTATAAAGACTTTTTGACTGAATTTCCAACGAGTAAATACAAGCCTGAAATTGAAGGATTGGTTTATGATTTGCGCTTTGAGACCGTTAGCGCAATAAACGACATTCCCTCCATTGAAGCTTTTTTAGCTGAGTTTCCTAACGGCACGCGCAATGAAGTACTCCTGCAAAAATTAGCAGACAAATATTACGACCGAGCCAAAGCGAGTCCGACGCTTGCCAATTTAGAGGCCTATTGCACCAAGTTTTCGACCCCGAGCCCACGCTATACCGAACTACACCAAATGCTTGAAAAATTGAGTTTTGACAACGCTGTTGCCAGCCAAACCAAAGAGGCCTGGCTGAAGTTCATGGCGCAATTTCCAAATTCAAGTTTAATCCCGGAGGCCAGAATTGCCCTTGCCGATTTATTTACTATAGCTCCGTATCTGAAATCCAATGGGCGCATGGAGTACAGAGATTTGCAAACCAACACGCCTCAATTCAGCAAAGATTTTGATTTTGCCATGCCCTTTGATAATGGCAGAGCAATTATACAAGACAACGGTCTTTTTGGGGTCATCGACGAGCAAGGAAAGATACTCGTTACGGCCTATTACGATCAAATGGAGTCGTATTTCAATAATCAACTCATTGTTGGTTCCAAACTCAAGCCCGAATTAGTTGCTTATTGGCAGAAAAACACCGACGACATTTACAACGACGAATGGTCGAAAGCAGATGTATTAGCCTTAAAAAATCACCTGAGCACCAAGACTATCTATAGTGCCGATACACCTGCAGCACAGGCAGCATATAGAAGGTATTTAGGGGCATTGGTGACGAGGGACTATTATTCTTATGCTGATTTTAGCTACGATGGTGACGAAGATGAAGATTTTCAAGAACTCTTAGAAAAAGCAGCCGATGCCTACAATGCAATGGATTACACCATTCATCTTTACACGAAAGGCCCATTCGTGACTAAGAAAGTTGAAGTTTACGCCATTTTTGATTCTTATAGTTATTTATATGATGAAGCCCACTTTACGTATAGGCTTTCGGGTAAAAATCACATTGTCGAATACAACAACGGAGTATTTATTGACCGCGGTACCGAAGACCATCTAACGCTTTTAGAAACACCAGATGTACGACTCATCCAAGATGGCTATATCGAAACCGAAGAAACCTACAATCCAGGAAACTTCTACCTTGAGTCAAAAGATGGCGTCCAAATGACCAAACAGTCATACAATGCCATGGAGCCACTAGATGCGCAAGGCAACTATTTCTTGTGCCACCAGGGCGGAACCTATGAGCCCTTCAGAGGTATGGTTTGGCAAACTATCGGTGGTAAGTGGGGCGTGATCAACAAAGCAGGTCAGGTGGTACTGCCCCTGATTTTTGACGAACTTCATGCAGTAGACTCCTTTGAAGTTTATCCTTATTTAGTATCGACAATTAACAAGGTTTTTCCGACTGAATACAACGATTACAAAGAAACACTGGGTAATGTTGGCTTGATCAATTTGGACGGCAAAGAACTGATTCCTTATGCCGATGGCTATAATATGATGGAGTTCATTAATCCACAAACCATTATTGTTACCAAAAATGCCGTTATTGGGTATTACGCCAATGGCATGACCGAAGGGTCATTTGCTCTTGGAGGCATGGCAGGGGTAGTCAATTTGCAACGCAAAATAATTCTGCCCGTTGAGTTCAATTATATTCAGCCGATCAATAATGCCAATCAGTTTGTGGTGCGCAAAGGCATGAAGCTCATCGCTTCCAAAGATTATTCCGACGAATACACACCAGTTGGTGGTAAATACAGTTTGGTCAACCGAAGCAACCAATACCTCATTCCAACGCCGATAGATTATTTAAGCACTTCGCTCGTAGGTTGTGTCGGTTGCGCCTTAAGCACCTTTGATGAAGCTTTCAATGGCAAATGGGGCATCGTCAACGAATTAGGTAAAGCAATTGTGCCCTTTACCTATTCCGATGCAATGCCTTCGCCGTTGGACGGTGTATGCACTGTTAACTCTGGCAGAACCTATAAAAAAGATGAATTTGGTTTTGAAGAGGTAACAAAGGGTAAATGGGCCCTCGTGCGCAATGGCACATTAATGACGCCCATGAAGTACAATGAAATTTATGTGTACGAAAACTATATTCAAGCTGACCTAGAAAACTCCTCTGATTTTTATCAGCCCAATTGTCAACCCGTACCTTTTAAGTGCGATGATATCAGTACAATTGATAACCAAGATGAAGGGAAAACCGCTTTACTAGCGTACAGAGTAGGAGCTAAATGGGGTCTTGTCAATACCAAATTTGAAAAAATAACCGAGCCCATCTTTTGGGGTGAAATCGACGGCGAACGCAATCAACATCCTTTTACTCCGAGCAAGGGCTACTTCATGGTAGATCAAGGCGGCATGAAATTCT
>JBIIZI010000081.1:0-8949 GCA_044346375.1 Crocinitomicaceae bacterium
CAACCTCTGCACACGCTCCAAAATAATGACTGCGTGTAAAGTATTTGCCAATAGTTCCTTGTACACCAATAGCAAAACCTTCTGTGCTGCGCCTTTTTCCAAGCGCGTTCAAATCTAATTTCTCCAAACCGTACAAATAGGTATTGTTGAGCCCAATATTGTAGCTCAAACCACCAGTTTTACGTACTCTTAGTGCTTTATTCTTTTTGGTATTGATCGGGAAACTTTGCTTCTCACGGAAGTATTTATATTCTTCCCGACTGAAATTGTAAACCCGATTTTGTGTGTCCCTAAAGGAAAGTCCGCCTCCTTGTGAGTCATAAGCTAAAATCTGCCCTCTTAATACCGTGCCATCTGTAAGGTAAACGACGTCGAATACTTCGTAACGCGTAGAGTCTTGAGAGAAAGCGGTATTCGAAATAAATGCCGAAAAGAGCACAAAGAGTAAAAGGAATAGATTTTTCATTTGGGGTTGCTATTGGTTTAGTCCGCTAAAATTACTGAATTTGCTTTTGTATGACTTATAATTAAGGAAAAGGAGTCAATTTTAATCCTAACTTTAAAAGGATCTTAAACCAAAAAACTATGGACTGGTACATGAAAAACAGATGGTGGATATGGGCCGTAATGGGCGTCTACCTCGCTTATCGCATTTTTGTGAGTATTTATTACATGCCGGAGTAATTTGCTTTTATGATTGACTTTACCCCTTATTCAAAGCGCATCAAATGGATAAGTGCTCTGCTTTTGATTATTCCGCTGACAATCTTCATTACAGCTACATCAGTTGTTTACTTCATGCAAGATCAATTGGTGCAGGAATTACTCCTGACCGCCAATAAAGATTTCAATGGACAACTTGAAATCAAAGGAAGTCATATCGCACCATTTGCCAATTTTCCAAATACCTCCATCGATCTAGAAGAAGTAACAATCTACGAGGGGAAGCAAAAAAACCTCCAAAAGAGAATTGCACATTTCGACGACATCTATATTGGCTTTAATTTATGGAAAATCCTTCAAGGAAAGGTGGAGATTCGTTCGATTCAATTAGATAACGGCAAGTTAAAACTGTTGCAATATCGAGACGGAAGCCTCAATATTACCAACGCACTTTCGAGTAAAGAACCCGCCAAAAAAACCAAAGAGACGCTAAATCTAGATCTCAAATCTATTGAGCTAAATAAGGTTGATGTCTCAAAATACAACTTGGCTAGCGGAGTGCATATAGATGCTTATATTTCGGAGGCTAATTCAAGCTTGAAGGTAAAAAATAACCACACTTTTATCACCTTGAATAGCCGTTTTGTTTTAAGTTTAAACCTAGATGGCGATTCCACTTTTATCAAGCGCAAGCATTTCTCTTTGGTTACAGAATTTGATTTGAATGAAAAGACAAAAATTTTAAATGTAGCGCCTACTGAGGTTCAAATCGAAAAAGCCACCTTTGGCTTAAATGGTTCTGTTAAATTAAACAACGATATTGATCTCGATCTTCGACTTTATGGGAATAAGCCCAATTTTGATCTTTTTTTAGCCCTCGCTCCTCAAGAACTTCAGACAACACTTGAAGAATTTGACAATAAAGGCAAGGTCTTTTTTAAAGCGCGCGTAAAAGGCCCGTCGGCTAACGGTAAATCTCCAGCAATATCTGCGCGTTTCGGCTGTAAAGAAGGTTTTTTCAACAACTTAACTTCTGGTAAAAAATTGGATAAGATCGGTTTTAGAGGCACTTTCACCAACGGGAAAAAACACGATTTCTCGACGATGTGCTTCGAGCTGGAAAACTTTACAGCAAAACCTGAAGCAGGCAACTTCAAAGGAAAACTCAAGGTGCAGAATTTTAGCTCTCCTGATATTGATATGAACCTAAATTCTGATTTTGATTTAGAATTTCTGTCAAAATTCCTCAACAATCGTGAATTAAGTGGCTTAACCGGACGCGTAGTTTTGAACATGAATTTCCATGATATCATTGATTTCAATGCACCTGAGAAGTCTATTGAACGCTTGAATGAATCCTACTTTACAGAATTACTCATAAATGACCTTAGTTTCAATTCGCCAAGCTTACCTGTTCCACTTCAAAACTTGGATCTCAAAGCAACTATAAAAGGACATAAAGCCAAGCTTGAAAAACTTGATATTCGAGCTGGAAATACCGACATACATATAAACGGCGATATTAGTGATTTACCTGCAATCATTCACCACACCAATGACCTAGTATATTGCCGCTTGAATATAAGTTCAAAATTATTGGACATCAAAGAATTAACGTGCAAAAACAAAGGGTCAATTATTGATGAAGAGATTGAAGATCTCAGTTTAAATCTAGTCTTCAATAGCACCGCTCGGGCATTTACAGAGTCGCCGAATTTGCCAGTAGGGGAGTTTTTCATTGACAACCTTTATGCAAAATTCAAGCATTATCCTCATACTTTGCACGATTTTCGTGCTGACATACTAATTGATGATCAAAACTTTAAAGTCATTGACTTCTCTGGTTTAATTGATCAATCTGACTTTCATTTCTCCGGTAGTTTGGTCAATTATGGAATTTGGTTCAAGGAGCAATTAGAGGGCGACACCAAGATTGAATTCGACCTTGCTTCAAAGCACTTCCATCTCGATGATGTTTTCACTTATAAGGGAGAAAAGTTTGTTCCTGAAGACTACAGAAATGAAGAGGTCAAAGGTTTGAAATTACATGGAAAAACAACACTTCATTTTGATAAAGGATTGCAAGCAACCAACGTGCAAATATCAAATTTCCAAGGCAAATTCAAGCTCCACAAGCTGCGCTTCGAAGATTTCAACGGAGATATACTTTACGCCAATGATTTGCTACAACTCAAAAATTTGAATGGTAAAATGGGCCAATCCACATTCTCTACCAATCTCAAATATCATTTCAAAGACAATACGGCACCTCATTATTTGCGCATAAAAGCAGCACATCTCGATATCGATGAACTTTTGAATTACAATATTTCTTCCTCCGCTTCATCGCCAACAACAACAAAAGTTGATCACGATGCCGTGTTTAGTTTGTATGACCTAGCGTTTCCAAACATGGATTTTGAATTTGATGTGCAGCACCTCAATTATCATCATCATCAGATGGATCATTTTAAGGCAGTTATACGAATGAAAAAGAATCACAATATTCATATTGATCACATGAATTTTGACGCAGCAGGAGGTCATTTTGACATGCGGGCAACGCTCAGTGGCGCAGACAAAAAGCATATTTATTTAGAGCCAAATATATCTGTCAGAAATGTTGACCTCGATCGTTTTATGGTCAAGTTTGAAAATTTCGGGCAAGATTATCTAGTTTCAGAAAATTTACATGGGAAATTCACCGGTAAGCTCACAGGAAAACTTCACCTCCACGCCGATTTAACTCCGAAAATAGACGATTCCGAATTAAGTATTTCAATGACCGTTTTAAACGGAAGGCTCGAAAACTACGCGCCAATTCAAGCGCTAGCCACATATTTTCAGGATAAGAACGTCAATAAAGTAGTGTTTGATACACTTGAGAACACGCTGCGCATTAAAAAAGGCATCATGTCTATTCCTCTCATGACAATCAACTCGACACTCGGATTTATGGAATTAACAGGGGAACAACGGCTAGATGAAAAAATGACCATGAACTATATCATCGGTGTTCCATGGAAAATGATTGGAGAGGTAGCAGGTCAAAAATTATTCAAAAGAGCGAAGTCTGCCAACGTAGATTCTGATGCCATTCAATACAGAGAAAAAAATTCAAGGTTCGTTTATATCAAGCTAAGTGGTGATATCGATCATTATTCATTTGATCTCACCAAAAAACCGCGTTGATTTTCAAGGTAATACTCAAATAGCATTTGGAACTGAATCTGAATGGCTGAACTACAACAGTGCCGACAATTCTAAACCACAAAAACTTTACGCGCGCAGCTATGCTTTGGGTGGCCTTGACTTCACGGTAGGGTTGAAGTTCAAAATCAATATGGTTTGCGGTAAAAATCATTTATAGAATTCGTATAGAACAAGTTGTCCATAGGATATTTAACTTGAAAAACAGTAGGATTTTTTACGCCTACAGGAACGAGCATTAAAGTCGACTTTCCTTCATGAACCACTCTTTGATCTGCAGGGTCGTTTCTATTGTCAAATCTTGCATCTATAAAATATAGGTAATCTAAAACAAACTTTGTGTACATTTTGGTTCTTAGCTTACTCACTTCTCCATTGACATCAACTAATTTGTATTTTTTATTTGCTGAAATTGCTTGTTGAAATTCAACTGCATTTAAAGGAATATTATCCAAAATTGGCATGACGTTGAATTGACCGTCAATTAATACCCACTTATCAAATTGCGGCATCCAAACCTCCGCTAAAACATGGCCAGCCCCATATTTTTTTGTCTCAACATCTGCAGTTTTGAGACCAACAACTCTGGCTTTAAAATTCAGCGCTTGGAGAGCTGATGTTAAAACTATACCATATTCTACGCACCTAAATGTTTTACCATCTTTTGCCTCTTTTAATATGGTCAGTGCATCAGTTTTACTCGGCTCATTTGAACCATTGTGTTTCCATTGGTTGTGCGTCCAGTTCAACACTGACAAAACTATATCGATGTCCGCTGAATTGTTTTGAGTCAGTTCAGATAGCTTGTATTCATTTCTAAGCTCTCTTAAAAAAACATTGTTTAAGGTATCAGGATATTTAAATATCAAATTATTGTTTGTTGTGTTTATATCATATTGAGGTTGATTTATTTGAGCAAAGGAATTTGTAATGATTGAAATACAAAGAATGTTCAGATAGATAATTTGTTTCATTGATGTAGATTAAATTTTGACATTTGTTATTCTTCCATTTGGTTATTTAATTGTAGTATTTGTCTAAAAAACCGTCTGCAATTTGAGCAACTGTTCCATGGTTTGAATTCCAAGCATGATATACTTCATCTGCCCATTTCATGATGAGTTCAGCACATTCTTCTGCTGAGGTGATCTTGGTCAAATCTTTCGCAGTGATTTTTCCTCTAGTTAAGGGTGCTGGAGCTATTAGAAACTCATTTGGTTTATTGGATTTATATCTATTCAAGTAGTCACTGAGTAGGGGTGATTTGTTGTAGTCCCAAGCTTGCTTTTTTTCAAGTATTAAATGTAATCTAGTCAAATGAAAATGATTACTCCAACGCCCATGAATTTCCGGGTGTTGCAAGGCATGCGCATCAACACTTAAAAATCGATACAAGTGAAATTTCGGGTCATTAAAATCGAAATATAAAAGTCCACTATTGTAGTTTTCCATACATTCAAAAATCCCTCTTTGATAATCCGCAGCACAAAACTGACACCTTCCTTGATCGAGAAGTTCTACGCCATTTTTTGCAGCTTGATCCATGAAGTCTTGCATGATGTATCATTTATAGGTAGACATAAAAAAAGCCGACCATTTCTGATCGGCTTTCGCTCCCCCTTCAGGACTTGAACCTGAGACCCTCTGATTAACAGTCAGATGCTCTAACCAACTGAGCTAAGGAGGAATGTTGCTCTCTGATTGAGGATGCAAATATAAATAAATTTTTATTTAATTGAAATCAGTTTTGAGAAAAAAAATCTGATTTTTTTTGAGCTATTTGATAAGTACTTAAAAATCATCTTCATCCATCGTGAAATCATCGAGGCTTGCGCCGTACTGATCTTCTTCGTCGTCTTGATCTACGTAGCCTGAGGCGTCGTCATCGCGGTTGGCAGGGCGGAGGATGTTGGTTTTGGATACGTTCAGACGGATTTCTGTGCGCATTTGGCCGTCTTCGAGCTGAACTGTTTTGGCAAATGGTGTGCCTAAAACTTCTACAAGGGTTCCTCTTGTTAAGAAATCAATGATACGCATGTTTGAACCTTCGCGCTTCCAGATAGTGCAGTTGACCCAAGTTGTTTTGGTGCGCATTTGACCGCTCTTTTTGTCTTTCCAATTTTTGTTGTGTGCAACTGGAAAGTTAATAGCAACAATACCGCGGTCCATTGTTTTGATGTGGGCGTCTTTGCCGATATTGCCGATAAGTCTGGTTTCAAATACTGTAGCCATGGGTGTATATAATTAAAAAGCGTATACCGGAAAATACCGATATACGCCTTCTAACAATATAGTTGTAAAATTGTTGCGTTTAGTGCTGATGACCATGTGGGCCATGTGCATGACCGTGCGCTAATTCTTCAGCTTCTGCGTCGCGAACTTCTAAGATTGTACCTTGAAAATGAAGGTCAGTACCTGCTAATGGATGATTGAAATCCATTTGTACGGTTTCTTCGGTTACTTCCAATATGCGGCCACGCAATTGGTTGCCCTCGCTGTCAGACATAGGAACCATGCTGCCTACTTTGAACATCTCGGAATCAAAACTTCCGTTTTCGTCGTGGAAGATATTTGCTGGCAACATCACGATATGTTGTGGATCTTGCTCGCCATAAGCGTTAGCAGCTAAAATGTGGAAGTCAAAGTGCTCTCCGGCAGTTTTGCCAGCGAGTTTTTCTTCGAATTCGGGAATCATCCCACCGACACCATACAAGAAGGTCAAGGCAGTTTCCGGAGTAGTTTCTTCGATTTGTTCTCCGGTTGTGTGATCAGAGAGCTTGTAGGTCAAGGTAACGACCTTGTTGTGGGAAATTTGCATGTTATTTTTGAATTAATTGCTTTACAAAATTAGGGAGGGCAAACGTTGAGAAATGGATGTCTTCGTTGTAGTAACGAAGACCTTTTTCTGCAACAAACGACTTGATGGCGTCGGTGTTGGTGAGCTTGCGTGGATCTGCAGCGCCTTTGAGACCGTATTGGAAGCTCCACATGCCGGTAGGGTAGGTTGGCACGAAGAACAAACCAACTGGTGCGTTTTCTTTACCGAAGATACCTTGAAGGGTTTGGTTGAGTTCGGCAAATGCTTTTTCATTGAATTTAGGCGATTCACCTTGGGCAACCAAAATACCGTCGGCTTTGAGCGTGCGGTAGCAGTTTTGGTAGAAATCTACGCTGAATAAACCTTCAGCTGGGCCAACTGGGTCTGAACCGTCGACGATCAAAAGATCGTAAACTGCATCTGCAGCGTTCTTGACAAAAGCAATACCGTCGTCTACGATGAGTTCGAGGCGTGGATCGTCGAAAGAAGCAGCGATTTCAGGAAGATGTTCTTTACAAGCCTTAATAACTTCGCCGTCGATTTCGACCATAGTTACTTTTTCGATGTTGGCATGGCGCAATACTTCGCGAACCGTACCGCCGTCGCCACCGCCAATTACCAATACATTTTTGGCATTTTGCAAGGTGAAAAGGCTAGGGTGAGAGATCATTTCGTGGTAGTGGAACTCGTCTTTGATGGTGGTCATGACCATGTCGTCGAGGGCCAACATTTTGCCGTATTTAGTAGATTCTAAGATACGGACACGCTGAAACGGAGATTGCACGTCAAAAAAGACATCGCCGGTGAAACGCAAAGAAAGCGCTTGGTCTTCGTCTTTATCGGTGAACCACACATTGCGGGTATAGAAATCAGGGTTGCGCCATTCGGCTGCTTTTTCGCGCGCGCTAGTGATGTCGAAATCGTTGCGGGTAAGTAGGTTAACAGAACCGCGCTTCATTTCAATTGCCGAATAAGACTTGGCTCCAAAACACTCTTTCAAGTGGTCAAAGGCTATCCAGGCGTTCATGTCGCCACAAGTAAAGACATCTACAGCAGCATAACCGTATTCAGGCCAAGTGTGAATAGCCAAGTGGCTTTCTTGAATCACGACAACACCAGACACACCGTATGGTGAAAAATGGTGAAACGTAGAGTTGATGACCGTTGCTTCTGCTTTGCGGGCAGCGCCAACCATGTCGCGTTCAATGGCAGCAACGTCGTTCATGACGTGCGGGTCACAGTTCATAAACTCTACCAAGATGTGGTTTCCAAGTGCAATGTTGTTCATTTCTCAGCTATAAATTAAAAAATTGAGCGCAAAGATACGCATTTTCAAGGGATTGATATGTAACTTATGTTAAATTTCAGTCTGCCAAAAAGCGCAGCTTCTCAAGATGTACTTTAATGCGGGCCTGGCCAAATATCACCGTGAGTTGCTTGCCTTTCATTTCTTCCACAATTCCGATCCTGTTGGTCTGGATGAGCTGTACTTGCGAACCAACTTTAATGCGTTCTTGTTCGTACTTCTCGGCGCGCTGAACCTCTTTTTTGGTAGGTTTTTGAGTAGGAGAGGGTGCAGGGGCCTGTTTTTTGATGGTTTGCTTCGATTTCTCGAGTCTTAAAAACTGTGTCAGCTCCTGAAAAAGCGCCGTATTCACATCTTTCTTTCTCGACGTTGCATTGAATTTGTCAATGAAAGCGAGCATCTTTTTACCGGCCTGCAATTGGCGCTGACTCGTTTCTTGCACCTGACTCACTTGGCTTTGCTTGTGTTGTAGCTTCTGGATTTCTTGTTCGTGCTGTGAATTCGAACGCTCAGCGGCTTTGGAGGCTTCTTCTAAGCGCTTATTTTGGGCTAAAAGCTGGTTGCGTTCTTTCTGAAGGCTACTGAGCAATTTATCTAAGCGTACCTTTTGCTGATTAAGGCGTTGCTTGGCTTCTAATATGAGTTGTTTGGAAATACCATTGAGTTGCGCAACTTCAAAAGTAAAAGAGCTCCCGGGCTGCCCCAAAGAGAATTGATAAAGCGGGGAGAGGTCTTTCTCATTGAAAAGCATACAACCGTTTTTGGCTTCTGGCAGTTCGTCGGCCTTGAGTTTGATATTGCTGTAGTGGGTTGTAATGACACCAAACACATGCAGCGCATACATTTGCTCGAAGAATACTTCTGCTAAAGCTGCGCCAAGTTCGGGGTCTGAACCCGTTCCAAACTCGTCTAGAAGCAATAAAGTTTGGGCGTTAGACCTGCTCAAAAAGAA
>JBIIZI010000005.1:0-30098 GCA_044346375.1 Crocinitomicaceae bacterium
ATATTGCTGAGTACAACCCTGACGAATGCGTCAAAACAAATGTTGGAGGCGCCGAAAACGTGATCAAAGCTGCGCTCAGAACAAATGTTGAACACGTTGTTGCACTTTCTACCGACAAAGCTTGCGCACCAATCAATTTGTACGGTGCAACCAAATTAACTTCAGATAAACTTTTTGTTGCCGCTAATAATATTCGGGGTAAACGTGCAATTAAATTTTCAGTAGTCCGCTATGGAAATGTAATGGGCTCCAACGGGTCTGTTATTCCATTTTTTCTCAAAAAGAAAAAAACAGATGGTGTACTTCCAATTACCGTTGAAAACATGACGCGCTTCAATATTTCCTTGCAAGGAGGTGTAGATATGGTAATGCATGCTTTAGCTACGGCTTGGGGCGGAGAAATTTTTGTTCCTAAAATACCATCGTATCGCATTCTAGATGTCGCAGAAGCAATTGGCCCTGAATGTTCAAAACCAGTTATAGGTATCCGTCCAGGAGAAAAAATTCACGAAGAAATGATTACCTCTTCTGATTCCTTTTTTACCTATGATTTAGGTAAATACTACGCCATCATTCCACAAACACCCATTTGGAATAAAGAAGACTTCATGGCAGCGTTTAATGCAAAGAAAGTACCCGAAGGATTCGCCTATAATTCAAATAACAATGACGAATGGGAAACCGTTGCGTCTCTAAGGTCTCTGATCAAAGCACACGTAGATCCCACTTTTGAGCCATGAAGCCCATTCCATACGGTAGACAGCATATAACACCCGAAGATATCGAAGCTGTTGTTGCTGCGCTACAATCTGATTACCTCACCCAAGGGCCAATCATCAATGCGTTTGAGGTAGCATTTGCAAAATATGTTGGTGCAAACTACGCCGTTGCGCTTTCAAACGGAACAGCAGCACTACATCTTTGCGCTTTAGCTCTTGGTGTGCAGCCCGGAGACAAAGTCATAACAACACCCATCACATTTGCTGCATCAGCTAACTGTGTGCGTTATTGTGGCGGCGAAGTAGTTTTTGCAGATATCGACCCAAGTACCTACCTCATTGACATTCATGCGGTGCGTAGGCTCTTAGAAGCAGCTCCTGTTGGCACCTATAAAGGAATTATTCCAGTAGATTTTGCGGGCAGAGCAGTAGATTTAGAGGCCTTTAGAGCCTTGGCGAATGAATTTGGCTGTTGGTTAATTGAAGACGCCTGCCATGCTCCCGGAGGTTATTTTCTTGATTCAAGTGGTCTTGCACAAAATTGTGGTAACGGCAATTTTGCAGATCTTGCTATTTTTTCGTTTCACCCCGTGAAGCATATTGCTTCAGGTGAAGGAGGTATGATTACCACCAACGATAAAGCATTATATGAAAAGTTATTGATGCTGCGCACGCATGGCATTGTTAAAAATGAAACTAGTTTTCAAAATTCCATTGATTTTGCAGGTGGTGACACCTCTTACCCTCTTTGGTACATGGAAATGCAAGACTTAGGCTTCAATTACCGCATCACGGATTTCCAAGCTGCACTTGGTTTAAGTCAATTGAATAGAGCAAATGATGGCTTAGAGAAAAGAAAAGCAATTGCCTCCAAATATGCCTCTGCTTTTAATGAGAAGTCCTTTATCATTAGCCAGTCGGGCGAAGTCGAGGGCCACGCTTATCATTTGTATATTCTCGAGGTGGATAACAGATTGGGTTTATATAATTATTTAAGAAGCAAGAACATTTTTGCTCAAATTCATTATATACCGTGTCATTTAATGCCTTATTACAGACAATTAGGATGGAAAGAAGGTGACCGTCCTCATGCCGAAACCTACTATAAACATTGCATTAGTTTGCCGATGTATCCTACGCTTACTAACGAAGAGCAATTATTTGTAATTGAAACTATTAATGCTTTCTTTAATGCATAAAATTGCGATCATACCAGCCAGAGGAGGAAGCAAGAGAATTCCAAAAAAGAATATCCGCCAATTTCATGGGCACCCGATTATTGCCTATGCAATTCAATGTGCACAAAAAAGTAATTTGTTTGACCGAATTATTGTTTCAACCGAAGACAACGAAATAGCAGAAGTAGCCACTTCTTTTGGCGCTGAGGTACCTTTCTTCAGAAGTCAACAAAATGCTGATGATTATTCTACAACCTCAGCAGTCTTGGTAGAAGTACTCGAGGAACTAAAAGCGCGAAATGAACTTCCTGATTTGGCTTGCTGTCTGTACCCAACTACACCGCTCTTGTTACCAACAGATTTAATTACAGGTTTAGAATTATTTCATGCCCTTGATGCCGATGTACTCATGAGTGCCACCGCATTTGACTTCCCAATTCAACGCGCGTTTGAATTAAGTGACGACGCCCTAGTACAACTGAGGGAACCCCAATATATATCAGCCCGCTCACAAGATTTAGCCAAAACCTACCACGACGCTGGCGCATTTTACTTTTTTAAAACCGCTCAGTTTCTTGAACTACAATCATTATGGGCTGGGAAAATTGCAGCATTAAAGCTCCCGCCTCAACGCGTTCAAGATATCGACAATTTAAGCGACTGGGAATTAGCCGAATATAAATTTCAACGTCTACTTCAAAATGACTAGGCTAATTGTTCGGGCTGATGGCAATTCACAAATCGGATTCGGACATGTCATGCGCTGCTTGGCAATTGTAAACGCAAGCCAATTTGAGCAAGTCTTATGGTTTTCATCAAATGAAATAGAAGGTCTCCTTCAACAAAATGCAAACGTACCCATTCAGTTCTTTTGTATAAAAGCTGAGGATGATTTTTGTCAATTTTTACAAAAAACTGACCTCGTTATTTTAGACGGATATCCATTCAACATTGCCTTCCAAGAGCTTATACATGCCTCAGGAGCGAAGCTAGTACTTATAGACGACCTCGCCAACAATATCATCTCAGCTGATTTAATCATCAACCCTACGCCCGGAATTCAAGCCTCTACCTATCAAAGCACCAGGCCAACAATAAGTATGATTGGCTTAAACTACGCCTTACTACGCCCGCCGTTTATTGCCCTAGCCAAAGAAAATCAAATTGAAAAAGAATTGGGATCAGCAATGATCTGTATGGGTGGAGCTGATCCCTATAATTTTACAAAGCAAATATTAGAAAACGCTATTGGTCAGGATTTTGTGGTCATTCATGTAGTCACAGGAGCCGGCTATGTATTCCAGGATACGCTCGATACATTCAAGGACGAGCGAATTGTCTTCCATGCCAATTTAAATGCCAACGAGATGGCAGCTTTAATGTCAAAGTGTGAATGGGGAATTTATCCATCAAGTGGCATTGTGCTAGAGGGATTAGCTGCTCAACAAAAGATTATTGCAGGAATAACAGCTGAAAATCAACGCTTAGTGCACCAAGGGCATCTTGATTTAAAAACAATCATTGATGCCGGTGACTTCTCGTCTAAAGGCTTAGCCATTGCATTTTCGCAAAAACAAAACTTCCAATTCAAGGGCCAAATCGTGGATGGATTTTCACTTGAGCGCATTTGTAAAATGTTGGAGCGCATAGTGCAGTCTAACCATATGAAGCTCCAAAGAGCAACTGACAAAGACATCCTTCAAACCTATCAATGGGCCACGGATACAAATGTCCGACGCTATTCTTTTCAGCAACACGACATAAGCCTTGAAGAACACACACTTTGGTTCAATAGAAAGTTACATGATCCAAATTGCTACTATTATTTACTGCGCATCGAAGATCGTTTGGTAGGTAGTATCCGCTTTGATTTGCAACAAGAAGATGCCATGATCAGTTATTTGTTGGATCCGTTGGAACAAGGAAAAGGGCTTGGTGTTTTTATACTAAAAATGGGCATTGAGCAATTTTTATCCGAAAATAAGAGCGCTGCATACACACAATTCATTGGCGATGTCTTACCCGACAATAAAAGTTCCATTCATATATTTGAACAATTAGGTTTCAAAAAAGTTAGTACCACTTCCTCGCTCAGATTCACAAAAAAATACCAGCTCAATGTTTATAATTGACCAAATAAAAATTGGCAACAACGCACCAGTATTCATCATTGCCGAACTTTCTGCTAATCACAATGGAAGTTTAGAGACGGCAATAGAAACTGTTCGCGCTGCCAAACGCGCAGGTGCCGACGCCATTAAGCTTCAGACCTACACAGCAGACACCATAACTATAAATGCGGATCAACCTGATTTTATCATTCAAGGAACAATTTGGGAAGGCCGAAAGCTACACGAGCTTTACCAAGAAGCTTATACACCATGGGAGTGGCATTCAGAGATCATGAAAGTTGCACGAGAAGAAGGATTAATTTGTTTTTCTTCTCCCTTTGACCCAACCTCAGTAGATTTCCTAGAAACACTGAATGTGCCCGCCTATAAAATTGCATCTTTTGAGATTACTGATATTCCATTAATTGAATATGTTGCCTCCAAAGGAAAACCTGTCATTATTTCTACTGGAATCGCCGAGTTAGCAGATATTGAATTGGCATTGGCTGCTTGTAGAAGGATGGGTAATAATGATATTGCTTTATTGAAATGTACGTCTAGTTACCCAGCTCCGATAGAGGAAGCGAATATGGTTATGGTAAAAGATCTTGCAGAAAGATTTGGCGTTGTCAGCGGGCTTTCTGACCATACAATGGGCGCTACGGTACCAATTGTTGCAACATGTTTTGGTGCAAAAATTATCGAAAAACACTTTATCCTAGACCGCTCAATTGGCGGCCCAGACGCATCATTTTCAATGGATGAGAAAGAATTTACCGAAATGGTTAAGGCTGTTCGTGAAGCAGAGAAAGCAATTGGTGCGGTTGATTATCATCTGACAGAAAAACAACAAAAAGGTAGAGACTTTTGCAGATCACTGTATGTTGTTAAAGAAATCAAAGTTGGTGAAATCATTACCAAAGATCATATCCAATCCAAAAGACCAGGCTTCAGTTTACATCCTAAATACTATCCTCAACTCATTGGAAAACGAGCTAACAGAGACCTGCAAATTGGCGATAGAATCGAATTAACTTTCTTTGATTAATGCCTCTTCGCTTTTATCCAAAAGTGAACCTTTCAAAGCCAGACCAAAAATCAAAATACACGCTGCAAAAAGACCCAAGGAGCCTATGGTTCCGTATGTACTAGCTGTCTGAAAAGATGCTGGTTCAAATCGCCATTCGATTGCGTGAGACCCCGCCGGCACCATGACGCCACGAAGGATATAATTTGCACGGAAAGTTGGTGTTAGCTTACCATCGATATAGCAGTTCCAGCCCTCTGGATAGTAAATCTCAGAGAAAATTGCCGGCGCTGCTTTCGCAGATTTTGATTTATATTTCAAGACCTTTGTTTGGTATTTTGCAAGTGTGATTTTGGCTGTGCTATCTGCAATTGCCTTCTTTGCTGTAATTCCTGATTTAGCAAATTCGGCAATGTTCACAAGTGCGGTAGTCTTTGAGTTTAAACCTGCCAAGCCCGACATTTCGTCATTTGCATTTTTCACATTGACAACCGTATCGACGAACCAAGCATTGCCGTTGGCAGAGGTGTTCAAAATAGCACGCTGATTAGGTTTAACAACAATGTATTTTGTATTCAGCATATTTAATACAGTAGCTTTTTCTGACAAAGCGATACTGCTCAGTTGTATGGTATCAAAAATAGCCTGCGCTTGCTCTTGGTTTACTGGTGGTGTATTGAGCGCATAGGCTTGCAGCATTTTGTTCTTTTCGGCACTGATTTCGGTATTGACTTGGCTCATGGCCGGAAATATCTGAAAATCTATTAGCTCTTGATAACGTTTCAATTTAGCACCATGGTACCCGCCAAGACTCTTGTGAAAATAGCTTGTTGCGGTTTCATTGAAAGGATTATTGAAATTCAGAACTCTGTAATCTGAATTTAAATTGAGTGCGCCAAATTCTGCCAACATTTGCAGCGATTCTGTGCTTTCAATAGTGGCGTAATTAGGTGCCGTTGGCATTGCACTCATTAATTGAGCTACATGACTTTCAAATTGTGGTACCTTGGTTTTTTCCAGAGCTAAAATTGAAATATCAGAGAGCTGAGGTAAATAAGGTAAAGCGGCCGTTGCTTCATCTTCAAAACTTCGGTAAATGCCATCTTGTTCTTCATGGTTCAGGTAGCGTTTGGCTACAGACCAGTTGTCACCGAAAACGGCAATCGCTGCCACAATAACCACAAGTACATTTGAAATTTTGGTATAAACCGTCACTAGAATAAGACCAAGCGCTACAAAAACCAATAGTATGGCCCTCGAAATATCAGATTTATAGATATCAATGCGCGTCTGCACCAACGCACCTTTCAAACCATTGATGTAGTCTATTTGCTGCGCATCTTTGGACTCTTTTACAACTTGGTTAAATTGTTGAACCTCATCGGAACGCAAAAAGCTACCAGAAATTGAAGGCGACGCATAAATAACGATTAAAAACAATAAAATACCTGCTCCACCAATGAGCCAATGCTTCTTTGTTCCTCTAATATCTTCTTTCTTTAAAAAGCGATCAAGGAATAACATGCCTAGCCCAGGGACCATCAGTTGTATGAGAACTAGAATCATTTTTGAATCGCGAAACTTGTTGTAAAGCGGGAATTTATTGATGAAAAAATCGTTGATGCCGCCTGGGTTTTCAGAGGCAAGTAAAATAGAGAGAATGGCAATGGCAAGAAAAGGCCAGGTGATAGTATCCTTTAAAAAGAGCAAACCAAAAACAAAGAAAACAACCATAACCACACCAAAGTAAAAGGCGCCGCCACTCATGCGTTGGCCGCCCCAATAACGGTTCATTTTGGAAATTTGATCAGCATAGGTGTAATCTACATTTGCCATAATGGCTTGGTCATTACCGATGAGGTCGTCTTTTGCGCCTTTGATATTCGGCGCAAAGAAAGACATCCATTCCATTTTTCCAAAATTATATTCGAGAATGTAGTCTGAGGCGAGTCCTTCTTTTTCAAGATTTGATTGTTGGGCGTCTTTTGGTTTGATCGTGAGGTCTGTAGAGCCGCGGGTAGTGTATTTGCTATACTCGTATGTTGTCCAGAGGTTGCCAATAGAAGGTAATACAGCTAATATTGCCGCTAAAGCAAGGCCCCCAAATACTTTGAGAAGTTCCTGAAAATGTTTGGCAATGAGCAAACGGATGGTTTCTGTGAGTGCAACCGCAGCAAGTAAAAACGACAAATAATAGGTCATTTGAAGGTGATTCGAGGACAGATTTAGCCCAAAAAATAAACCAAAAACTGCACTACCGAGCAACCATTTACCTCGAAAAGCTAACAACAAACCACCCAAAGCTGGCGCCATATAAGTAATTGCTTTTACTTTGGTAATGTGCCCAGCGCCAAGATATAGAATGGTAATGGTGGAGAATCCGAAGGCTATGGCACCGATTATTCCTAACCATGGTTTGATTCTCAAGCACAATGCAAAGATGTAAAAGCCCAACATTGCTACAAATAGAATCCCAACGGGTCCGGGAAGCCCTAGTCTTAAAAAGCGGTCAACATAAGACAACCAGTTGCTATCGTGAGCCACTGAAATTTGATAAGCAGGCATGCCGCCAAACATAGAATTGGTCCATAATGCCTCTTCACCGTTGAGCATACGGTAATCGGCAATTTCTTTTTCCATCCCTCTGAACTGCGTAACATCACCTTGCTTCAGTCGGTAGCCATCAAAAACTGGCGAAAAATATAACATGGAGAGCGCCAAAAAAATAGCAATGGCAACTAAATGTGGGAGTAACTTTTTAAAATCCAGTTTCATAATTGACTTAGTTGAGATTTTTAAAATTAAATATTACTCCACGGTAATGGAATCCCTTCCAATGTGCAGTCATGCGAAGTTAGGAAATTTTTCTTGACTCTTTCAGTGGATTATTACTCCGCCACCCTCTGGCACCCACCCTATTTGGACCAACGAGTACACTAAAGTTCATGTGATATTATCGACGCATGACAAAGGAAATACTGTTACGCTGAAAGATAGAGAACTCGCAAAAGTTTTAGATTTAATCGATTAATATTGGAATGAATATTCCTTTTCAAGTGTATAAAATCTCAAAAAGAAAAAAGAAAAATAAGGCGTTTATCCTAAACAATAAATCCAATCTGCAACTTATGTTGCATTTCAACATTGCTTTTGTCTATACTTTTGAATTGTTAATAAATTAAATTTATAAGATGGAAACAATAAACACACAAATGTTGCGAATAGGAGATTTTGCTCCAGATTTTGAAGCGGTAACAACAAAGGGGAAAATCAAATTTTCAGAATTTGCGCCAAAAAAATGGATAGTTCTTTTTTCGCATCCAGCAGATTTTACTCCAGTTTGTACAACCGAAATGAGTGGGTTCGCACTAGAAAAAGAAAAATTTGATGCTTTAAATACTGAGTTACTTGGTTTAAGCATAGACAGTATACATTCCCACTTAGCTTGGGTAAATAATGTGCGCGAAAGAACTGGGGTATATTTTGATTTCCCAATTATTGCTGACATCGATATGAAAGTAAGTAAGCTTTATGGCATGTTGCAACCTAACGAAAGTGAAACAGCTGCAGTTAGAGCAGTATTCTTTATTGATCCTACAAAAAAGGTGCGCTTAATGATGTACTATCCCCTTAACGTAGGACGAAACATGGATGAAATTATTCGTGTTTTAGAGGCTCTTCAAACATCAGACGAATACAAAGTTGCCATGCCTCTCAATTGGAGAAAAGGTGACAAAGTGATTGTTCCGCCGCCAAAAACTCTCGACGAAATGAACGAACGACTGGCAGACAATACCATAGAACGCGTTGATTTTTATTTGGCAAAAAAATCATTGTAAGACATAATTGATTTTTATGAATTATAAAAAAACCAGCAATTATATTAATTGCTGGTTTTTTTATTTTTAAAATGTTTTACTCCACGGTCACACTCTTTGCTAAATTTCTTGGTTGGTCTACATTACAACCGCGCATGACAGCAATGTGATATGAGAGTAATTGGAGTGGAATAGTGGCTAGAAGTGGCACCAAGAATTCGTCTACTTCAGGGATTTCGATGATGTGGTCGGCCATGTTGCGGACTTGTTCGTCGCCTTCGGTAACGATGGCTATGACTTTTCCTTTGCGGGCCTTCACCTCTTGGATATTAGAGACTACTTTTTCATATGAGGTTCCTTGCGTAGCTATTACGATGATTGGCATGTTTTCGTCGATCAAGGCAATTGGACCATGTTTCATTTCGGCAGCTGGGTAACCCTCCGCGTGGATATATGAAATCTCTTTGAGTTTGAGTGCGCCTTCTAATGCAACAGGGAAAGAACTGCCTCGGCCAAGGTAAAGTGCATTGGCTGCATCTTTGTAGATTGCCGAAATTTTTTCAATGTCAGCATCTGTTTCGAGAACGCGTTTTACCTTGTCTGGAATCGCTTCGAGTTCTGCCAATAACTGACGGAATTTCGACTCAGATATAGTGCCTTTCTTCTTAGCTAAAGATAGGGCCATTAAGGTGAGGACTGTTACTTGTGCTGTAAATGCTTTAGTGGAAGCCACGCCAATTTCTGGGCCAGCATGGGTATAAGAGCCAGCGTCGGTAATGCGTGCGATCGAAGAACCTACAACGTTGCAAATACCTAGAATTGTAGCGCCTTTTGATTTAGCCAATTCTAGTGCTGCAAGTGTATCGGCGGTTTCGCCAGATTGCGAAATAGCAATGACGACATCGTTTTCGTTGAGGATCGGATTACGGTAACGGAATTCACTAGCGTATTCTACCTCTACATTGATGCGTGCGAGGTCCTCGATGAGGTACTCTCCCACCAAACCTGCATGCCAAGACGTACCACAAGCAACAATAATAAGTCTGTTGGCAGAGATCATTTTTTGCTCGTATTCGCGGATGCCACCAAGTGCAACCCATGCTTCTTCTGAGTTGAGGCGGCCGCGGAAACAATCGTGGATAGAACGCGGCTGTTCGTGGATTTCTTTGAGCATAAAATGCTCATATCCGCCTTTTTCTAAGGCTTCGAGTTCTAGCTCTAGTTCCTGAAAAAATGGTGTTTTTTGCTGATCGGCAATATCGTAAAGTTTAAGGCCCTCTTCGAGGTCAATAACGGCAACTTCTTCGTCGTTGAGGTAAACTACTTTTTTAGTGTATTCTACAATTGGTGTTGCATCAGAAGCACAATAATAGGCGCCGTCTGAACCAATACCTACGACCAATGGGCTACTCTTGCGGGCAGCAACCAAGCGGTTAGGATAGTCAGATGACATGGCAACAATAGCGTAAGCACCAACAACGTGATTGAGTGCCAAACGCAATGCCTCACCATACCATACGTTTTCTTTTTTCTGGATGTAGTCAATTAAATGAACAACTACTTCGGTGTCGGTTTCACTTTTAAAGATGTAGCCATTTTTAACGAGTTCCTTTTTAAGGACGTCGTAGTTTTCAATAATGCCGTTGTGGATGAGTGCAATTTTGCCATCCATTGACGTGTGCGGATGTGAATTCACGTCAGAAGGCTCGCCGTGCGTAGCCCAGCGGGTATGGCCAATACCGGCATGCCCGGCTCTATCTTGCGCTGCTGCAAAATCTTGAAGATTCTGAACTTTGCCTACGCGTTTGTAAACGTTGAGTTGGCCCTGATTGAGTAATGCAACTCCAGCGCTATCATAGCCACGGTATTCTAATCTTTTGAGGCCTTTGATCACAACTGGATAGGCCTCGTTTTTACCTATGTAGGCAACGATTCCACACATAATTAATAAGTTGTATAGGTAACGACGAGTTTGGGTTTTTTCTTGTTGGTGGTTTCAACACCATTGAATATAATGCGCTCGGCAGAATTTCTAAAGAATAATGGCGAAACTACAATGCCAGTATTTTCTAATTTACCGTTCACTAAGGATTGCAAATAAGCTCTGAGATCGAGGTCGTATTGTTTGGTGACATCGGAATAAAGACCTGCAATACCTAGAGATGTGTAGTAAGTGTCGGTGGCAGCCAATTTACTGGAGGCAGTGATGCGCGAACCTGGCTTATAGCGGTAACCTGTTTGGAACTGGACAGGTAGGCTGAGGTCGGCACGGTGAATGATGATGTTGTCTGGTAGTTGATCTAGACCTGGGATTTTGACCATTGCACGCAGTTTGTTCGCTTGGGCATAAAATGCTTTTTGGCCGAGGGTGGAGTCGGCAAGTAAGGCCGCAACAGGGGTGTTTGCTTGATCGTGTTCTAAGTGAGTGAAATCGGCGCAGTTGGAGTTAATGGTGAAATCGTAGGTTTTGGAAACGCCAGCTAGCTTGAAGTAGATGGTCATTTTGGAAGCCGGGTTGTTGTTGATATCGAGGTAAAGAATGGCACCTTTTCCAGAATTTTGGGACGGGTTGTTAACGGTAATCTTGAGACCTTTGAAAAAATCTTGAAAAGCTGTATTGGTAGCAAATGTAGCCGGGTTGGTTGTGGATTCGTTGATGAAGTCCCAGGCGCGGTTGGTGTCGAGGTGAATGCGCAATTGAGGATCTACTTTTGCACCCGCAACAATTGCGTCGTTGATTGGGTCAGGGATAATGGAGCCTTGGCCGCTGGCAACCCAATTGGTACTGCCAGTTGGCAAACTTGAAAATTGATAGTATTTGACCTCAGAAGCGTTTTGAATGGAGTCGGTGAGTTTGTAGACCTCAAAATTTTGAGCGCTGAGGTCGCCGTAGTAGCCTACGTATTCTAAGGCCAATACAAATGAGTCTATGACGATTTGGGTAGGGTCGCCGAAGTTAGGATTAAGGCCTGGTAAACGAAATTCGGTATAAACAGCTGCTTCAACTTTGCCAAATTTTGGATCTTGGTAAGAACCCAATAATACGTTTGAGGCATTTTTGGTTTCGGTAGAATCTTCTACAATGGAATAAGTATAAAGTTCAAAAGTATCGGTAGTAATGCCGTTTAAAAGGGCATTAGGGTCGATGATTTCCTGACCCAAACCTTTGTCATTTTTGGTGCATGCTGTTGAAAATAGCAGCAAGAGCAGAAGTGCGCTTAAGGTTTTCATGTGCTTAGGCAAGTACGTTAGCGTCAATAACTTTGTCAAAGAAAGCAGCGAGCTCTTTGCCTTGATGTTCCTCAGCAAAATAAGGCAATTTGTGAATTGTAGACGCGTCGTAAAGCGCTTGTAAAGGAGCATCGAGGACTTCGCTGGCGATATTTACGCCATCGCAGTGAGATAAAATCACTTTAGTGAGGTTTTCACAACTGGTGTCTTGGAGTGCTTCGGTGAGGTCGGCAGGGAAACCGTCGAATTTGAGCTTTTCAGCGAAACGTGGGTCCCATGGTTGGTCGAAGGTTTCGTTGTAAAGGCTGTAAACAACTTTGGTTTCTTTGAAGTGCGGATCTTTGTTAAAGATGAACTTGATGTACAAGGCCATAATTCCGGTTAGCCAGCCATGGCAGTGAATGACGTCAGGTTGCCATCCGAGTTTTTTAACGGTTTCGAGTACGCCGCGGCAAAAGAACATGGCGCGTTCGTCGTTGTCTGGGTGGTAGGTGCCGTCTTCTTCTTGCAAACACGTTTTGCGTTTGAAGTAGTCGTCGTTGTCAATGAAGTAGACCTGCATTCTGGCCGCTGAAATAGAAGCAACTTTGATGAGTAGCGGGTGGTCGTGGTCGTCGATAGAGATGTTGAGCCCTGAAAGACGAATGACTTCATGTAGTTGGTGGCGTCTTTCATTGATGGCGCCAAAGCGCGGCGTGAAGACACGGATTTCTTTACCAGCATCTTGAACTGCTTGTGAAATGCGACGCGCGCTTCCAGAAATTTCAGATTTGGGTAAAAAAGGAAAGATTTCTTGAGAAATAAATAGGATTTTCTTCTTTTCCATTTATATAAGTATGGTAGCAAAATTACGAAATAAACCTGAACTATCCTAAAAAGCAATAGCTTTGTCCGATTCAAACTGTAGAATAGACGAAGCCATGCAGACCTTTGTTACCAGACAAGAAATAATCGAATGGCGCCAGCAGATGCGCGGCGACCGAAAACAAATTGGTTTCGTTCCAACAATGGGCGCTTTACATCAAGGGCACCTAGCCTTGATCAAACGAGCATGTTCGGAAAATGCAGCGGTGGTAGTTTCTATCTTCGTCAATCCAAAACAATTCAACCAAAGCGCTGACTTACAAGCTTATCCAAGAATGCTTGAAGCAGATTTAGCGCTGCTCAAGGGCCTTGAAAACCTCGTTATTTTCGCGCCAACTGAACAGGAAATGTACCCCAAAGATTTGCCATTTACGCCCATGCCATTGGGGCGAATTGGTCAACTGTTAGAAGGGGCGCACAGACCCGGTCATTTTGAAGGGGTGGTGCATGTGGTCCATCATTTATTTGCATTGGTACAACCACAAAAGGCGTATTTCGGCCAAAAAGACTTCCAACAACTCGCTATTATTCGACTCTTGAATAATTTCTATGGCTTTGGCATTGACATTATTGGTTGTGAAACCGTTCGCGAAGCCGATGGATTGGCCATGAGTAGCCGAAATCTAAGGCTGAATGCACAAGAGCGACAAAATGCATTAGCCATATCGCAAGCGCTGCTCTATGTTAAAAATCATATAGGAAAAAGTACGATTGAACAAGTAAAAAAAGATGCTTGTGCCATCATCAAACAAGCTGACTTGTCTATAGAATACTTAGAAATTGTCGATCCGCTGACCCTCGTAAATTGCAACCAATGGCAGAAAGAACAAGTCTGTTGCGTTGCCGCCATTTGCGGTGAAGTACGCCTCATCGATAATATGTTGTGTGAATCGGTTCTTTGATGTAATTTTGCCGCGCTACAAAGCGCTATAGTTATGTTCATCAACGTCCTCAAATCAAAAATTCATCGGGTACGCGTAACGCAAGCCGACCTCAACTACATCGGCAGTATTACCATCGATGAAGACCTCATGGATGCCGCCAACCTTATTGAAGGTGAGCGCGTTCAGATTGTCAATATCAATAATGGTGAGCGCTTCGAAACCTACGTCATCAAAGGTGAGCGCCAAACAGGCATGATCTGCCTCAACGGCCCAGCAGCGAGAAAAGTAGCCATCAATGACATCATTATTATCATTGGTTACGCCATGCTTGAGTTCGAAGAAGCCAAAAGCTTTAAGCCTTCTTTGGTTTTCCCGAATGAGCAAACCAACCTGCTCTCCTAAATTCATGAGCCAGCGCCTTACAAACCTCGAAAACAAAATTTTAAGTTGGGAAGAAGCCCAGCGTAGAAGAAATATTTGGGCTTTGAAGGGCGAAAGTGTCGCGTTTACCAACGGTTGTTTTGATATTTTACACTTAGGTCATGTGAGTTATCTTGCGCAAGCTGCGGATACGGCCAAACACCTCATTGTGGCGATCAATACCGACCTTTCGGTGAAGGCACTCGAGAAAGCGCCCAACAGACCTATCAACTCTGAAATGGCCAGAGCAATGGTACTTGCCGCACTCAGTTGCGTTGACAACATTGTATTTTTTGAACAAAATACACCTATAGAAATTATAGAAACCTTGCGGCCTGATATCCTCTTGAAAGGTGCAGACTACAGCGCCGAACAAACCAATCCTTTGGCAAAAGATTATATTGTCGGGTCTGATATCGTAAAGGCCTACGGTGGGCGTGTTCAAACCATTCCGTTTGTAGAAGGTTATTCGACAACCAGTATTTTGGCCAAAGGTAAATAACCCTAACCTCCAATTTTTACATTCACCTCAGCGCCTTGCTGCTGTTCTTGTTTCCACTTTTCGAGCTTCTGCTGTAGTTTATTGCTCTTCTCAGTAGCAAGCTTCGAATTCACTTGCGTTTTTGCCGCAGGTTCATTGGTATTGAATTTAAGCTTGATGGTTTCATGCGGAATTTTTTCTGTCTTATATGTCCCTACACTTGGGTCATTTTGATAGAGACCAAATGCTGCTTTGAGCATCTCCTTAGACTCTTGCTTACTTTGCTCAAACTGCTGTTGCGCAGCTTCTTTTTTGCCCTTTTGGTCCCAACTCACTTTTGGGTCGCTTAGGTTGCCACTGATGCGCACAAACAAACGCAAACCCGTGCCGTCGTCCATGATTTCGCCAAACTCGCTTTGCGTTTCTTGCACCATTAAATCGCGTAAACGCAAGCCTATGGCATAATCGATGTCGTGGTCAAAACTGTGCTGCCCAACTAAGTCTAGGTCTAGGGCCGAAGAGCCTATATGCATTTTTTTAAAGCGCAATTGCCGATCGGCAATTGTAAACGTGTTTTCTAATGTTTCAAAGCGGACATCTTTGAGTTTTTGTTGCAAAGCCGCCTGATTTTTGGCGCCGAGAATGGCCCTGCCTTTTCCAAAAGTGAGACTGCTCGCTAAATCTTGTAGTATTGGCGCATGATATAGGCGGCCGTTGTCAATGCGGCAATGGATTTGAGCCCGCAAACTAGCTTCGTCCAGGCCTTTGTAGAAATCGTACTTTGTATTGACGTCAAATTCAAAATTTCCTTTACCTGTGAGTTGTTCATTAGTGAGCACAGACTGATCAAAATTGTTCCATTGCTTGAAAAAAGTACTGAGCTCTACTTGCCTTGCTGAACCATTCGTTGCAATTGCAAATTTACATGGCGCGTCTTCCTTTAGTTGAACCTGACCTTGCCAACGCCCCTGTACATGCCCGAATTGGAGCTTGCTCAACAACAATTGCCTTGGACTTAACGTTAGCGCGCCGCTCAAGTGCTGAAATTCTTTGTGGTCATACAACAAAGTTTTTATTTCAAAAGGAAGGCGCACATCCAAACTTGAAGGCAAGATCCAGTCTCTTTCCTTAGTGGCAGACTTTGTGTCAAAATCAGAGATATCGAGCTGCTTACTTTGTAACGAACCTGAAATAAGCAGCGGTGCTTCCTGTGTGAGGCGCTCCATGAAATCTGGTATTTTAGCCTCCAATTGAAAAGCACTTTTGCCAATTTCTGCTTTGAATTGATGGATGCTGAGGTTATCTTTGGTAAAATCTATGTTGCTACGAACCGAATGAAAGCGCTTTTTAAAATCAGCAATCTGAAGATGTGGCGCACTGATAGCAACATTTCCTGTTAATGCATTGGTTTGCCATTCTTGCGCCGCATTTTGTGCAAATTGTCCATTGATCCGCAGTTTGGCAACTCCTTTGATTTCTTCTACAGCTGCTATCGGATATAATGCCTGCACCAAAGCCAATGGGATGTCGCCACCAGCTTTGATTTGCAATTGGGGTTTGAGAAAATCTTGTAGCGCTAGCTGACCTGCAAACTGAGCTCCTTGGCTTTTGAAACCAAAACGATCAATAAGTAGCTGGTCTGTAGGGAGGTTTTTATAGGATCCAAAACACTGTAAATCTTTGATTTTTGCACCAAATGTAGGCTCGGTAAGCATGCCGTCTTTGATGCTAAAATACGCCTCCACTGAAGGGCTTTTGAGGTCTGGCGAAGATTGGTAATGCAACTGAAAGTCGACGATTCCCTCGGCTTTCAGTTGTTGTAGAGAAGACAAATTTGCTGGGCTCAGGGTCTTGACAAGTTGCAATAAAGATAGTTGCTCAGTACGAATATCTACATTGCTAGATAGTGGGCTAAAGTCTCCGTCTATTAAAAAAGGCAAGTTGGCAATTTTGATCTGAGCTTGCGGGAGCCTAATGGTATTTTGAACTTGGTCTACCAAGAGTGCGATGTCAAAATCGAGTGGTTGATTTTGCAGCAAGATCACTCGGCCTTTTTTGATTTTTTTGAGCTGAACTGCGCCTGAGGCTTTTAGTGTGGTTTTTTGGTCCGAAAAATGACCTGATAAAGTAGCGCTATGGATGTCGGCACTATAAAATTGGACATTTTTCTGGTCTGTATAGCGCAAACGAAATTCTTCAAGGAAGATGGATTCAAGTTCTAAATTGAAGGCAGATGAACCCTCCGTGCTTGGCTTGAAAATATCGTAATTCGCATGGCCCCTTTGATCTTCTTTGATGTTGGCTATCCCGTTGAAGGCAGAAATTTGTTGGATTTGGTAGGTGCCACCGAAAACATCAAAAGGATTGAAGCGCAAGCTAATTTGTTGGGCGTGAAGGAGTGTATCGGTTTTTTGGAGCGGGTCTGCAACGAGGACATCATTAAAAGCGACACTTAGACGAGGAAAAGTGCGCCAAAAATGTAAGTCGATTTCTCGGACTTGTACCGGAACCTTCAGATGTGTATTGGCTTCGGCTACGACCTTTTTGATGATGCGGTCCTCGAAAACAAACAGCACCAAAGAGATGCTGGCCATCAGGATTAAAATCATCAAAAAAATACGCTTCAAAAGCCGCAACCAGAATTTCATAATCCTCTAACGAATAAATGGCCTATACGTTGCAAACAAACCCTAGAATTTTTTTTAGCCCTATCTTTGTGGTCTCAATAGTATACCCATGAGTCATTCAGAACTTTCCGAACAAGAACTTTTACGCCGCGAATCGCTACAAAAATTGCGCGACCTCGGCATTGATCCCTATCCAGCAGCACTTTACCCTGTAGATGCTTTTGCAGCGGATCTCAAAACACAATTCGAGGACGGTAAACAGGTTTGTTTGGCTGGGCGCATGCTCTCGCAGCGCATTATGGGGAAAGCTTCTTTTGCTGAAATCCAAGATGCCTCTGGCAGAATCCAGGTTTATTTTAACCGCGACGAACTCTGCCCCGGAGAAGACAAAACACTTTACAACGAGGTTTTCAAAAAACTCCTCGACCTCGGCGACTTTATCGGTGTAAGAGGTGTTGTATTCAAAACACAAGTAGGTGAAATCTCAGTTCATGTCACTGAATTTCAATTGCTCAGCAAATCTTTGCGTCCGCTGCCACTACCAAAAACCGATGCTGCCGGTGTTGTTCACGACGCCTTTACTGACCCAGAATTGCGCTACCGCCAACGCTACGTAGACCTCGTAGTGAACCGCCATGTCAAAGATGTTTTCATCAAAAGAACAAAACTATTCAATGCCATGCGCGCCTTTTTCAACCGCGCGGGTTACATGGAAGTCGAAACACCTGTTTTACAAGCCATTCCTGGTGGTGCTTCGGCAAAGCCTTTCATGACGCACCACAACGCACTCGACATTCCACTTTACATGCGTATTGCCAATGAGCTTTACCTCAAAAGACTGATTGTGGGTGGTTTTGATGGTGTCTATGAATTTTCCAAGAATTTCCGCAACGAAGGAATGGACCGCACCCACAACCCAGAATTTACCGCCATGGAAATTTACGTGGCCTACAAAGACTACAACTGGATGATGGACTTCACCGAACAACTCCTCGAGTTTTGTGCAACGGAGGTAAACGGAACTACAATTGCGCAATTCGGAGACCACACCATCGATTTCAAAGCGCCTTACAAACGCGTAACCATGCGTCAAGCTATCATCGATTTTACAGGCTTTGACATTGCTGGAAAAACAGAAGATGAACTGCGCGCAGCAGCCAAAGGAATGGGTATCGAGGTAGATGAAACCATGGGGAAAGGCAAGCTCATCGACGAAATTTTTGGTGGCAAATGCGAAGGCAATTACATCCAACCAACCTTTATTACTGACTACCCCAAAGAAATGTCGCCGCTTTGTAAAGTACACCGCAACGACCCAAGCCTCACCGAACGTTTTGAACTCATGGTTTGCGGTAAGGAAGTTGCTAATGCGTATTCCGAGCTCAACGATCCGATTGACCAACGCGAGCGCTTCGAAGAACAGCTCAAACTCCAAGAACGCGGCGACGACGAAGCCATGTTCATTGACCAAGATTTCTTGCGTGCGCTTGAATACGGCATGCCGCCAACAAGCGGTTTGGGTATCGGCATGGACCGCCTCATTATGTACCTCACCAATAACGCTTCTATTCAAGAGGTATTGTTCTTCCCGCAAATGCGCCCAGAAACACAAGGGCCAAAAATAGTACTCAACGAAACCGAGACCGCCATTTTTGAAAAAATGCAAATCGAAAAACAATTGTTGTTGGGTGAATTACGCGCTCATTTTGAAATCAGCAACAAAGTGTGGGACACCTCCATCAAAACCTTGACTAAAAACCAGTTACTCACTGTATTTAAAGAAGGTGATCTGCTTTTAATCAAATTGAACTAAAATATCGCCTTAGTTACTCCGTAAATAAATTGCGGAGTAACATGAAAAAGATTAGATATACTTTTTGGTAAACTCCCAAAGAACGATCCCAGCACAGACACTCACATTTAAGCTATGTTTGGTGCCGAACTGCGGAATTTCAATGATATAATCTGCACGGTCTAGTGCGGCTTGAGCTACGCCATCAACCTCATTTCCAAATACCAAAGCAAAACCTTCTGCAGTTAGCCCGCCTACATCTTGCAATAAAGTCGTTTCTACGGCTTGTTCTACAACACAAATGGCATAAGCGCGTTCCTTGATTTCGTCTAGCGCTTCCATTAAAGAAGCGCGGTACTCCCAGCGGATGGTTTCTGTAGCGCCAAGCGCTGTTTTGTGGATATCGCGGTGAGGTGGCTGAGCGGTAATGCCACATAAATAAATGAGCTCGACATTAAAGGCATCGGCCGTTCTAAAAAAAGAACCTATGTTGTTAAGTGAGCGTATGCTGTCTAAAACCAACACAAGTGGGAATTTTTTTTGCGCTATAAAGTCCTCATCACTTACGCGATTGAGCTCCCAGAGCTTTAGTTTTTTTGTGGGGTTTGCTGACATCTATGGCTCAAAAATACTGCAAAATTGTGGAAAAGTAGCCCAGAGTCAAGGGCTAAAAAGGCCTATCTTTACTCATCTAAAAAATACAAGTGTCAAAGCAAAGCGCAGAAAAAAGTTCCGAAACGCCCTTGATGAAGCAATACAATCAAATCAAGGCGCGCCATCCCGAAGCCATGTTGCTCTTCAGGGTCGGCGATTTCTACGAAACCTTCGGGCAAGACGCCGTCAAAGCAAGCAGAATACTTGGTATTATACTTACCAAAAGAAAAAACGGTGCCGCTGCCGAAATGGAGCTCGCTGGTTTTCCGCATCACTCTCTAGAAACCTACCTTCCAAAATTGGTAAGGGCCGGCCAGCGCGTCGCTATTTGCGATCAGCTCGAAGACCCGAAAATGACCAAAACCATAGTAAAAAGAGGTGTCACTGAACTTGTGACGCCCGGTCTGGCCTTCAACGATCAAGTTCTAGATCAACGCACCAACAACTTTTTGTGTGCCTTACATCTTGAAAAAAACGAAGTAGGCGCTGCCTTTCTAGATATCTCAACAGGCGAATTTCTCGTTGCACAAGGCACCCCTAACTATATAGACAAACTCATTAGCGGTTTTAGGCCAACTGAAATCATCTATCAAAAAAGCAAGGCCAGCGCAGTTCATGAACTATTTGGCAACGATGCCTTTCATTTCAGACTCGAAGAATGGGTTTTTGGTTCAGATTTCGCCAACGAACAACTCAACAAACACTTCGGTACAAAATCTTTGAAAGGTTTTGGACTCGACAACCAAGCGCTCGCTATTATTGCCGCTGGCGCGGTGTTCCACTACCTCTCTGAAAACCAACAACAACAACTCGGGCACATAACCGGCATATCTCGCATTGCTCCAGACCGCTACATGTGGCTTGACCGCTTTACGGTGCGCAACCTCGAACTCATCCATTCGCCGCACGAAAACGCCATAACACTTTCGCATGTGCTCGATAAAACCAAAACCCCAATGGGCGGGCGCTTGCTCAAGCGTTGGTTGGTGCTCCCACTCAAAGACCGCAAACCCATTGAGGAACGCCATCAAGTTGTTGCAGCCTTAAAAGATGTACAACCAATCCACGACGACCTCGATGCCCGTTTGCGCGAAATCGGCGACCTCGAAAGACTCATTTCTAAAGTTGCAGTTGGAAAAATCAATCCAAGAGAGGTTCAGCACCTCAAGCGCACACTGCAACAAATTCAGCCCATTCACGAGCTACTCAACCCTTTGCAGAACACAAGTCTGCAAACACTCTTACAAAACCTAGACGCTTGCCAACAACTCATTGAACTCATTGAAGACAATCTTACTGCAGAGCCGGCGGTTCAAATTGGCAAAGGAGCTGTAATCAAAGAAGGTCGTGATTCAGCTCTAGACGAGTTGCGCTCTATCTCGACCAACGGCAAAGACTTCCTTGAACAAATTCAAGAACGCGAAATCCAAGCTACCGGAATTTCGAGCCTAAAAATCGCATTTAACAACGTATTTGGATATTACATCGAAGTGCGCAATACCCACAAAGATAAAGTACCCGACACCTGGATACGCAAACAAACTTTGGTTTCAGCAGAACGCTATATCACTGAGGAACTCAAAGAGTACGAGCAAAAAATATTGGGCGCCGAAGAAAAAATATTGCACATTGAGCAGCAGCTCTACCAGCAACTCATTTTTGGGATGGCTGACTTTATTGGTCCTATCCAAAAAAATGCACAACTCATTGCACAACTCGACTGCCTTTTCTCTTTTGCCAAGGTAGCACTTTCTCAAAACTATTGCTTGCCAACGCTCACCGATGGCCACGAGCTCAGTATCAAAGAAGGCAGGCATCCGGTCATCGAACAACGTTTGCCCATTGGCGAGAGCTACATTGCCAACGATATCCACCTCGATAACAACCGCCAACAAATCATCATGATTACCGGGCCCAACATGAGCGGTAAAAGTGCCATTCTTCGGCAAACTGCCCTCATTGTGCTCATGGCGCAAATTGGTTGCTTTGTGCCCGCAAGTTCGGCGCAAATTGGCATCGTAGACAAAATTTTTACAAGAGTTGGGGCTTCTGACAACATTTCTTCAGGTGAGTCTACTTTCATGGTCGAAATGAACGAAACAGCCAGTATTCTCAACAATGTTTCCGAGCGCAGCCTTATTCTTCTCGACGAAATTGGTCGTGGCACGAGCACCTACGACGGCATTTCTATTGCATGGGCAATTGCCGAATACCTCCATGAAAATCCGAAAGCCAAGGCCAAAACATTATTTGCAACCCACTACCACGAACTCAACGAAATGGCCAACCGTTTTGAACGCATTCACAATTTCAACGTGAGTGTCAAAGAACTTGGTTCAAAAGTGCTCTTTCTAAGAAAATTAGTAGCAGGTGGTTCGGCGCACTCTTTTGGTATTCATGTGGCCAAACTTGCTGGTATGCCTGCTCCTGTAGTAAAACGCGCAGAGGCCGTGCTCAAAGACCTCGAGGCTAGCCACGCAAGTGTGGGTAGCGGTTCTGACAAAAAATCGAGCAAGCCAGCTGTACAAGCAATTGCCCAAGATGTACAATTGAGCTTCTTTGCGCTCAATGATCCAGTCCTGCAACAAATTCACGACGAGCTCGTCCAGACCGATATCAATTCTTTAACACCCGTAGAAGCACTGCTCAAACTCAATGAAATTAAAAAACTCACCGGTGCGTAATCTTGTATTCCTCTACCTCCTATTACTATTTACGGGTTGTGCAATTGATGAAGCAGAGCCTCAAAAAGAAAAGCAACTTACACTTGCCCAAAACTTCATGACGGCTAGTCAAAAAAAGGTCATGCTTAAAATCGCCAAGCGCCGCCATATCGACCTAACCATTCTTGAACTTTCACCATTAGCCATTCGCAAAGCCATCAAAAAACACCCCTGGGAGCCTGGCTTTGACCTCATCATGTTAGACGGCTTAGCAGCCCAAAAATCATTATCAGGCTTGTCTTTTCAATACCACAACCCAGCCTTTGCAACCATACCAATTGGGGTATCTTATGTTCCTGATTCCGTTGTCAGGGTAAGTCATTTCAAAGATCTTTCTCAACAATATCTCTGGTCGGCAGCCGATGACAAAGCACTCCCCATATTAAAAGCAAATCTTGCTTATGTATACCGAAGTCGAGAGAAAAACAAACAACTCAATCAGGTATATAAAGACCTGATGCGCGGCTTCAAAGACCACCAACTTGCTTTTGACAACTATCAGCTGCTGAATACACTATTGATATGTCGTTACGACACCTATATACACGTCTTAAAGAAAGCCGCCAAAAGAAGACAATTTACCTTTGCTTTAGATAAAAAGAACCGCTTCTATGCCGATTACATGAGCCTTTCTATCATTGAGCAAAGCCCGCAATACATTACTGCTAAAAAATTTGTACACTACCTCGACTACATGCGCGACCACAAAGCGGCATTTCGAAATACATTTGGGCTGTCTCAAAAACAACAAGTAACGCGACAACCAACCGTCCAAACCTTACTAAAGTACCTCGAGAAATGACACCTAAATGACACAGGTTCTTGTAGACTTGTTTAATTTTGTAAAAAAAACGATATGTATCCAGCAGAACTTGTTCAACCCATGAAAGACGACCTTACAAAAGTAGGGTTTGAAGAATTACTAGATGCTGCGGCTGTAGATGCTGCCGTTTCTGCAAACACCGACACACTTCTCGTGGTCGTTAACTCCGTTTGCGGCTGTGCAGCTGGCAACATGCGCCCAGGAGTAAAACTCTCCATTCAGCACGACAAAGCACCAGCAAAACTCACTACTGTTTTTGCAGGCGTAGACCAAGACGCAGTTGCACAAGCAAGAAAATACTTTTTGCCTTACCCGCCATCATCGCCTTCTATTGCCTTATTTAAAGAGGGTAAGTTAGTTCACTTTCTAGAAAGACACCACATCGAAGGAGGTAGTGCCCAAATGATAGCAGCCAACCTTCAAGCGGCCTACGACGAATTTTGTTAATCTAAACGGAAAAGTGCGGCTGAAATGCCATCGGCATGTAGCTTGCCTTCTTCGGTTAGGATCATTTTTTGATCGGCAACAGTCAACCAATTTAAGCGCGCAAATTCTTCAATTTGCGCGTTTTCTTTTCTATTAAAAGCTTCTTTCAACGCCGTTAAATCCAAACCCCAAACGGTACGCAGACCCAACAAAATTTGTTCGTTTCGGTAGGCATTGGCACTTAACACTTCGGTCTCGTACCATTGCTCATTTTTGCCAACGCATTTCGTATAAATGGTGTTATTGCGCACATTCCAACGCCTTTCACTCCCATCAAAAGAATGCGCAGAAGGCCCTATTCCGATATAGGGTAGAAATTTCCAGTACGAACTATTATGCTTGGAATGTAAACCGGGTAAAGAAAAATTAGAAATTTCATATTGCTCAAAACAAAAGGTCTTTGCTTTGGTAAGTAGTGCTAAAAATTGCTCACTTTGCAGTACTTCATCTGCTGGCTGTAGTTTCTTTTTGCGCACTAAATGATTGAGTGCTGTTTTGGGCTCAACGGTGAGGCAATAAGCTGAAAGGTGCTGCACTCCAAGTTTGAAAACAGCGTCTAGGCTTGCTTGCCAAGCTGCTAAAGATTGACCCGGAAGACCATAGATGAGGTCCACACTAATGTTGTCAAAACCCAACTGCTGGGCAAGCTTAATGCCTTCTAGGCCGTCGTTGACCAAATGCGCCCGGTTCATCCATTGTAAGTCTGCATCAGAAAAAGTTTGCAAACCAATACTCAAGCGATTGATCCCGAGAGACTTCCATGTTGTTAAACTCTCGGGATTGATATCCTCGGGATTGGCCTCAAATGAAATTTCAGCATCAGGGGCAACAATGTAGTGTTGTTTAATGGTTGTAAAGAGAAGCCTGAGCTCTGATTCAGTTAAAATGCTTGGTGTACCGCCTCCAAAGTAAATAGTTTGTATGACGCTCTTAGACGTGGTACTTCTCAACACCAGTTCTTGAACCAAGGCACTTATTAAACTACTTCGGTAATTTTCAAAAGTAGTAGAGAAATGAAAATCACAGTAAGTGCAGCGCTTGCGACAAAACGGGATGTGCAAGTATAGCCCACTCATATGGTTGACAATTTATTGCTTGACAAATTTCTTCTGAACTACCGAGCCATTGTTGCTATTCAGTTGCAATAAGTAAGTGCCTGCTGAAAGTTCTTGAATATGAAGTTGTGCACTACTTGCCTCCACTTCTTTTGTGAAAAGAAGCTTGCCGCATACGTCATAGACTTGAATGCTCATTTGTGCCTGATTGAACCAATTCACGTTGAGTTCTGACTGCGCTGGGTTAGGCGCCAACGTAAAATTCAAAGCAGAGTTGTCGAGACCGGCGTCATCTATATGGCGCACAACTACTGCCATACTATCGCCAAAATCAGCAGAAGGCAAAGTAAAAATGTTTACTGAATTGTTGTCGGCTAATGAGAGTGCGCCGTCAGTGCCACCCCATTGGGAAGCGCCCATGCCGTCGCCATAGTAATCGTAAATTACAAAAGTGTAACATTCAAAAGCTGTGAGCGGAATATCGAAGTTATAAGTAGTGTTATTTTGCAAAGGAGTGGTTGGATCATTGGGTGCAGGGAAATTACCTGTGCCAAAATTACCTGCAACACTTTCATTACCTTCAGACCAAACAACAGCGCCTGATGCATTGCGCAACTCTACATAGGTTTCGTCGGCATAATCGTCGGTAAGAAGCGTCACTTTCAAAATATCAATTGTTTCTGGCACTGCCGTAACGTTGATGTTCGCGACTGATTGGTTATTGCCTGCGTTTTCATCTAAGGCCTGATTTGGGTTACTTACAGTAGCTGTAAAAGTATGCGCCCCAGCTGCAAGCTGAACTGTTGGCAACGTAATTGTTTGTGCTTGCCATTGATTGAGCGAACCAGACCAATTGTACTGCTGTGCAGTGCCGTTGTCTATTTGGTAAGTGATTTGTGCACTTGTAAGTGTTGTGGTGCCAATATTCAGGAGTGAAACACTTGGTTGGTAGTTGTCTGCGCAAAGTGCTTGTGCGGTCAAAGTTGCACCCGAAATGGCTGCGTCTAATGCAACCGTGCTTGCATTTGTTGGGTCATAACCATCGATAAATGCAGCGCCTGAATTTGATGGGTCTAACCAGAATTTCAGTTGATTGGTGCTATTGCTACCTGCTGGTGCCCAAGAACTGGATACTCGGCCGTAATAGTCAGGGGCTGTTAAATTCTGACAAGAAGCGCCGCCGCCCCACAACTGACCAATAATGCGGTGGTTTTGGTCAAATAATGGTGATCCGGATGAACCACCTTCTGTAGTGGTATTGCGGTCCCATTGAACAGTCCATGTGGAGTTGGCTTCTGTTGAACCCATTGCTTGAGATATGGTGGCAGGGTTGTCATCAAATGATATTTTCTTGATATCGCCAGACGGATGGTGAATACTAACTGTTGAAGTCGGGATTGTGCCAGAATTGTCCCAGCCTGAAAAATAAGGATTGTAGTCTAGTGGCACTGTTCCATTGACCAAACCACCTGTAATTTCTACCAAGCAGAAGTCAGAAGGGGTACGGCGTGAGCGCAATGTGGCTCCACTTAAAGACTGGAATGTTGGCGAAGCGCCTGGGTTAGCGCAAGTTGTTGACTGCCAATTGAAACGAAAAACCCAACTCGCAGGGTTGCTGTAACAGTGATTTGCCGTTAATACGTATGGTTTTCCGTCGTTTTGTGTATTGTTGATGAGTGCACCTGAACAAAAACCACTGCCACCCGACACGAGCATAACTGCGCTATTGCGCTGTGGAGTCCATTGTAGACCATCAGGGCAATTCACATTCATGTTGCAAGATCCAGAGCTACCAAATGCTTTTTCGATGAATTCATTAGCGGTGCGGTAACCATGCGTAACTGTAGCCACTTGAACGTGACCAGGGTTGTTTTTGGGTGCAATATAATATTCGATTATTGCTTCTTCACCAGGGACCAATTCGGTACCGAGTTGACCATCGTAGAGGTGTTGTTGGGTAAAAGCACCGAGAATAAAATCTTTGGCAGCATTGTAAACAAAAAGTTGATTTCCTTGGGGAATGCTCGTTTGTTCGAATGTGAGGTTGACAGTAAGGGCACCTTGACATTTTACGCGCAAAACCCACAAGCGTGCACCATTTGGTAAATCAAACCAAGAACCAGCGTTGGTGGTGTTCAGATTGGTGTAATTGTTAAAGCCAAAACGCCATGGTGCAATGCCTTGGTCGTCTATGAGTGCGTCTTCGGCCTGCAAAGCAGCAATATTGGGTTGAGCAAATAACCATTGTTCGATGGCTTTTTGATCTAAAACTAATTTGGTAGTGGTTGGAACACCTCCTTTACCTTGGATTTGGGCAAAAAACGAACCACAGCAAAAAATGAAAATTAGGGTATAAAGTGTTTTCATGGAGACGGCTTTACTTGATAAGATACTTCGAAAATAGTGTTTTTTGCGCCATGTTGCGCGGTTCTAAGACGAAAAAAGTACCCAACAAGTTGTATCTTTGTTTCATGACCAAACCATTTGTTGTCGGAATATGTGGAGGAAGCGGTGCAGGCAAAACAACTTTGCTGAAGCGCCTGTCTGAAACTTTCCAAAGTGCGAGCACGGCTGTATTCTCCATGGACAATTATTATTTGCCCTTCGATCAGCAGGCTAAAGATGCAAATGGTGTAGTTAATTTTGACCTTCCTAGTGCGCTAGACCACCAAAAACTAAGCACGGACCTAGAAACTCTAATTGCCGGGCAACCCATAGAAGTACGTGAATATTTTTTCAATGTACAAGGCAGTAAAAGCGTACTGCTGACCATTCAGCCGAGTGACCTCATCATTGTAGAAGGCCTGTTTACGCTTCATTATCAAGAAGTCTTTGCACAACTCGATTTCAGCATTTTTGTCGATGTTGATCACGCTACACAACTAGACAGACGCATCTATCGGGATCAAGAAACACGGGGTTACAAACGCTCAGAAATTATTTACCAATGGGACAACCACGTATTGCCGTGTTACGAACAATTCATTGAACCATACCGACATGCCGCTAACTTTATTTATTGCAACGACCACCGCGCCGATGCAGATTTCTTGCGTTTAAGCGAACAACTGCGTACCTTGGTGCCAGATCGCTTTTTATAATGAACCCATTTATCTCTTTTATTCGGTCTTGGAAATTCAGTCTACTCGGGCTGCTGTTTCTGCTATTTGGACTTATCTCCTATTATACGAGTCAAGAGCAGGCTTTTTCAATTACCGCGGTTCAAAAACGCTTTTCTGAACTAGAAAAAGCAGGGGCAGAGCAAGCCAAACTCCTCCTTAAACAACTTGACAAGGGTCAAAAATTGGCAGCCTCAAATGAACTGACCTACCACCTTTATCAAAATGATGTTTTATTTGGCTGGAGCAGCAACCAACTTCCGGTTGGACGCTACAAAACCGCTGTTTTTCCCGACAATGGGCTCATCAAATTAAACAATGGTTACTATTTCAGTCAATCGGTACAAAAAGATAGCATTACTTCTTGCGTGAGTTTTTGTTTGCTCAAAGCATATGAATTCAGCAATGCCTATTTAAATGCAGCTAATCCAAAATTCTGGAAACAACAGTTTTCGGTGAATCTGACTGGTGAGCGCAGGCATGCCATTTTTGACAGCAAGCAGCAGCTTGTATTTTATGCGACTCCCTTGGCTCAAAACACCAATTCAAACAATAAAAACTGGGGTCCATTATTTATACTCATTGCCGCATTTCTCATTTGCTACGAAATTCAAACTCATTTTGAAAAAAGCTGGATTGGAAGTTTATTGCTATTGCTAGTGCTTTTGGTTACGCGTATTATTCTGTACGAAATTACTTGGCCGCTAAATTGGCAAGAAAACGACTGGTTTTCGGCTGGATTTTTTGCTTACAACGAATGGTATCCGGACTTTTTTGCTTTTGCCATCAATAGCCTTTTTATCGTATTCGGCTTTCGGATTCTGATTGTGCTTTTACGCATTATTGATCAGTGGTGGTCCAAAATAATAGCATTACTGCTTCCTATTTTACTTTGGCTCTGGGTACTTGAACAGTTAGGTATTGTTATTGAGCACTCCAATATCCCACTCAGCTTTGAACACCTCTTTGACTTGCGCTTGAGTTCTTATTTCTTCTTTGCACTTATCGGCTATTTTCTTTTCACTTTTCACAAAACTGTTCATTTTGCAGTTGTTCAAAATAGCACTCAAAAGTGGTTTCGACGTCCGCTTCTCAAAGTAGCCATTTGCATATTTCCGTTCTTATGGTTACTTGCTGAAGGTCAAAACTGGATCAATTTTTTACCAATTTGCATCATTTGTATACAATTGATATTTGAAAATACGCGTAAAACTTCATGGCGACGTTTGAGTATTCAACTTTTGTTACTTACCGTAAACGCAGCTATTATATCTTTTTATTTACAAGACTTACAAACAAACAAAGACATTGAAAACCGCCAACTTTTTGCCCAGCAACTCGCTATTGAACGCAACATCAATTTAGAGTTAGCTTATGCACAAATTGCTCCAAATATCAACGAAGAAAATTGGCTAAATACTTCTTTTGACTCTCTTCAAAAACAGTTTACTAAGGTAGGTTTTGAGCACCTCCTCACCCAAAAATTTTTTACCGGCATTTGGGACGGTTTTGACATCGATGCTGACATTTACGATTCTGATCATCGGCCGTGCTTTGGAACAGATAGCCTCAAACTCTCCAGATTAAAAGCACTCGTCAACGAGCATGGTCAAGCATCTGATATTCAAGATGGATTGTATTTTATGCCCCACGAAGAAGAGGGCTTGAGCTATGTAATTTTACTGCGTTTGGCAGCTCAGAAAACCATTGCAATTACCCTTGTTTCCAAAAGAATTCCCGAAGAAATTGGATTTCCGAGGTTGCTCATTTCAGATCAAGCTGGCATTTCAAATAGCCTTGAATCTTATGCAATTGGCAAATATGCCGAAGGCAGGCTTATACACCAAACTGGCACTTTCAATTATCCCAACTCACTCTCTGCGTTTAAAAAGCAGCAAACTCATAAAGGTCATTTTGAACTGAATGGCTTTTCGCATGTCATCGAACAGCAACATACAGGTTCAGCAATTATCATTTCTACAGAAACGAGTGGTTGGTTCACGAATATCACCAGTTTTGCCTTCATTTTTGTGTTTTGGGGGCTGCTCATGCTTGCCAATAATATCGCCATTACGCTATTTAAAAA
>JBIIZI010000240.1:0-2521 GCA_044346375.1 Crocinitomicaceae bacterium
CACAAATATGGAATCTTGTAAAGTACAATTTTGTGGTGTCAAGACCTCCACGTTAATATACTGACTGGTAGATAAAGCCACATTTGCCGTGGGCAAGGTACTTGCACCTGATATGATATCAATAGGGCTCCATTGGATACTTTGCGCGTTGGCTGCACCTGCAAGCGTTAAATTAAACGGTGCTTCGGCACACACCAGATTCGGACCAGAAATAATTATAGAGTCAGCTGCGATTGTTAGCTGAAGGCTATCTAATGCCGAGCAATAAGCAGAAGAAGCTTGAATGTAATACCAACCAGTTTGCGGATCGAGGAGTTCAAGATTGGGATTGTTGGCGAGGTTGAGTGTATCTTGAAATTGTGCCGAACTCGACCAAATGACCGATGAAGGAGCACCACTGATGATGGGAATAAGGGTGGTATCTGAAGACGTACACAAAAAGATGTCCGCAGGAGCCACCACATTGAGCGCCGGGCCAACAGTAATTTGAAGACTCATTTGATCGGCACCCAAGCAAATGGAATCGGCAATGGTCAGGGTAATTTGATAGGTTCCGGGCTGGGTATAATTGATGGTTGGTTCAAAGTTGGTGCTATCCAAAGTACCATTTCCAAAATCCCAAATAAATGAACTTGTAAGCGTCGAGGAGTTGTTGAGCACAACGCTCAGTGGGGCGCAACCTATGGTGTCTGAACTTGTAAATGAAGCATTGAGTGGAATGTCAAAAGCCACAAAAACAGAATCGAGGGCACTGCAAAAACCGTTGCTTGCTTGGCAAAAATACCAACCACCTTGCGCTACTACAATACTTGAATCTTGCAACGCATTGAGCGGATTCGAAAGGTTGTTTTGTTGCGACCAAATAAATTGATTTGCAGTACCTTGAGTTGACGCATTTAAAGTAAAAGGTAAAGAACTGCAAAGGCTAATTGTATCGTTCAAATTCAGTAAAATAGAATCCAAAACAAGGATCTGAATTTGGGCGGTATCGGTAATGAGGCAAACGCTGTCTGTGACATACAACAACACCTCGTAAACACCTGGATTGGAGTACACTACCGTCGGATTAAAAACCACACTGGTGGTGTCGCCGTTACCGAAATCCCAGAGGTAGGAGTCCCATTGGGCGGAAGTATTCTGAAAATTGACGCTTAGATCTTCGCAACCTTGAACGTTAGAACTGGCAAATTCTGCCGTCGGAATAAGCTGAAAATCAAACTTAAAGACCAGGTTATTGCAATTAGAACTATTATTGGTATTGGACCACGTTCCTTGCGAAGTCGGAAAATCTGAATGCCCACCACAACCTCCACAAACCGACTGATACACCACCCCGTTTTTATCAAAACGAGAAGTGCCGCCATCGACGTGTTCTTGCGCGATGGCTCCGCCGAGATACGAACCATAAAGCAGGCCATTGAAGTTGTTCTGAAGTACCATAAGGTAAAAATCAAAACCAGAAGTACTGGATTGAAAAGCATTGGCAGAGATTGGCATAGCACTCAGAGGTGTTGACTGCAAAATGTTGGCCCCCCAACCAGAGATATATACATTGCCACAGATATCAACCAAAAATGCCGCAGGCGAGATATTGATTTGGCTATTGCCGTTGCCAATTACGGTTGAGGCTAAATTGGTAGTGAGGGCAGCATTGAGCTTCAGTACAAACTGACTACTACCCGGATTGCTGTAGGGTGCGTTGTTCACAACAAAACCTCCGCCTACGGCCTGCCCCAACAAGAACACTTGATTATTACGGTCGATTTCTACGAAAAATACTTGATCGTAATTGGAAGTTCCAACATAGCTTGCTTTTTGAATGACCGTGCCTGCTGCATTGAGTTTCACGACAAAACCATCGGTTTTACCACCGTTGTAAGTACTCTGATACCCGCCGGTTGTTCCAGAAAGATTATTAGAACCCGTACCGCCAGCAAATACAATAGCACCAAGGGTATCTGTTTTAATTGAATACGCTGCATCGTCTTTGTTTCCCCCATAAAAAGAAGAAAATTCAAGTGCTGAAAAAGTGGGGTTCAAACGAAATACAACAGCATCTTGCCCTGTGCCTTTGGCCGCTTGAAAAGGATTTTGGAGCGGGAAGTTTGCCGAGCGCGTACAACTTGCCACCAGCACAGAACCAGTGCTTGATATATAAATCTCTCCTCTAAATTGATCACCGTAATTTGTTGTTAGTGAGTCATATGCCGCAACTGAATTATAAGGAAGCCCCAGCGTTCGATAATTGACGCCATCATTAGCGGAACCGCCCACATAAGTACTTGCCAACAGATTTTGCCCATTTGCACTCAGCTTTGAAACAAAGAGATCAGAACCCTGAGCACCAAAATAAATGCCATTGTAAAAGAAATTGGTGTTTGCGGTTCCGCCGGCATGAGTTGCCTGCAAGGCCCCTGCTGTAACGGGAAAATCTAGACTTGAAGTTGCGCCAAAAAGATAAAGATTATTGAGTGAATCGCAGATGAGGCTATGCGCCGTTTCGGTGCCTTGAATGTTGTCG
>JBIIZI010000120.1:0-6375 GCA_044346375.1 Crocinitomicaceae bacterium
GCTTGACCAAAGCATAGTGCTTCCGTTTGAAGCAAAGCGGGTCATGAACACATCGGTTACCCCGTAGGTGCCGGCTATTGAAGTGAAATTTGAATTGGTATCAAAACTTGCCAAACTAGGTAAAGGAAAATTGTTGCCATACACAACCCCGGCTGAATAGGCAGAACCATCGTTGCCATAAGTGGCTGTCATGCCAAAGTTGTCTGAAATAGCGCCATTGTAGGTGGCAAATACCAAAACAGGATCAATGACTAAGGGATAATTGGCATCGTAGGCGCCTAACTCATATTGAAAAGTGCCGTTTTCTTGTTGACGATAAGTGCAAGTGATCTCTTTTCTTTGCCCATTGATTTGCTGATAGGCATATGGGCGCTCTTCTCTGATTTCACCAATTGTTGTTTTCAAGTACAACACCCCTTTTTTAATACTGACCTCTTGAGCTCCGGTATATTGCCATTGAATTTGATTGACTTGAGCGCCGGGCGAAACGATAAAAGCATATTTATAGTGTCCGCTTTCATATTGCCAGTTCAAATTGATGCCAGGGTAATAATTTTGATAATTTACTTCCTCATAAGCTGAAACAGAACTAGCCCATTTGGTTTGATCTTTACCCAAAAAGAAATTATAGGTGTGAGAACGAGGTGCATGGCCACCAATTGAAGTATTGGGATTGATGCCAATAAAGCGCTGCTCAATAAGATTTGAAACTAAGGTTGGGTTGTCTATTTGGACGTGTTCGTGGTGCGCCTTTTCTAAAGAAGAGTAGTCGGTAAGCTGAAACAAAAAACGATCGGTGCCCATCCAGACTTTTGCCGCGCCTTCTTTGGCCATAAATTGGACATCTGAAGGCCATTGCCCTTGGTTCTGAACAAATTCTTGACCCTGAAATTGTGCATGAAGTGGCGAGGCAAATAACAGGCCAATGATACAAAAACATAAAATCTGAAACGAGGTCAACTTCATCCTCGCTAAGTTAAGCATTTCGACTAATTTTGTAAGAAGCATTTTTATATGAATCCATCAGAAAATAAAATCTGTTCACTTCTAGGCATAAAGTACCCGATCATTCAAGGTGGCATGATCTGGTGTGCTGGATGGGAACTCGCAGCCGCGGTTTCTAACGCAGGAGGACTCGGTCTCTTGGGTGCTGGCTCTATGTATCCTGAAGTCCTTGATGAACAAATTGCAAAATGCAAAGCTGCCACCAACAAACCTTTTGGTGTCAATTTGCCGCTGCTCTACCCAAATATTGAAGCACATATTGCAACAATCATCAAGCACAAAGTGCCTATTGTTTTCACCAGTGCTGGCAACCCAAAAACCTGGACCGAAACCCTTCATAAAGAAGGAATTAAGGTGGTGCATGTGGTTTCGAGTGTGAAGTTTGCACTGAAGGCTGAAGCCGCCGGCGTAGATGCAGTTGTAGCAGAAGGTTTTGAGGCCGGCGGCCACAACGGTCGCGACGAAACCACCACGCTTTGCCTGGTCCCAATGGTGCGCAAAGCAATAGGCATACCGCTCATTGCTGCAGGTGGCATCGGCGACGGACGCGCCATGTTGGCCGTCATGAATTTAGGCGCCGATGGCGCCCAAGTAGGCAGCCGCTTTGTAGCCTCTATTGAATCTAGCGCCCACGTTAACTTTAAAAACGCCGTCATCGCTAGCCAAGAAGGCGACACTTTACTTACACTAAAAGAACTCACGCCTGTGCGTTTGTTGCGCAATCCGTTTTTTGAGGAGCTCATGGCTGCCTATCAAAACGGGGCGAGCGCCGAGGCGCTCGCCACCCTACTCGGCCGAGGCCGCGCCAAAAAAGGCATGTTCGAGGGCGACCTCCATGCCGGAGAACTCGAAATTGGGCAAATTGCCGGCAATTTCGAATCCATTATGCCCGCCGGCGCCATTGTACAAGAATTCATCTCCGATTTCAATGCTGCTCTGGCAGCCCAAACTGCTTTTCAACTATGATCCACTTCGAGCGTTTTACCCTAGACAACGGCTTGCGGGTCTTGTTCCACAAAGAACCTTCTACCCCAATGGCGGTAGTCAATTTGGTTTACGACGTCGGTGCGCGCGACGAAAACCCAGCGCAAACCGGTTTTGCCCATCTTTTTGAACACCTCATGTTTGGGGGCTCTGTGCACATCCCCGACTTCGATGCACCTTTGCAAGCTGCAGGTGGCCAAAGCAATGCCTTCACAAGCAACGACATCACCAACTATTACGATGTATTGCCCGCACACAACCTCGACACCGCACTATGGCTCGAAAGCGATCGCATGTTGTCTTTGGCCTTTACGCCCAAAAGCTTAGAAGTACAGCGCCAGGTGGTCATTGAAGAATTCAAGCAACGCTACCTCAATCAGCCTTACGGCGATGCGTGGTTGCAATTGCGTCCGCTCGCTTATCAAAAACACCCATATCGTTGGGCAACCATCGGCAAAAACATCAAGCACATTGCCGATGCCACCATGGACGACGTCCGCACTTTTTTTCAAAAACACTACCACCCCGGCAACGCCGTGCTGTGCATTGTAGGCAATTTCGAATTAGCCGAAATTCAACAAAAAGTACAGCATTACTTTGGCGACATCCCAGCCCAAACAAAAATAGTGCGCCAACTGCCGCAAGAACCCCCTCAAAAACGCTTCAGACAAAAGGTCATTGCCCGCAAAGTTCCGGCCGATTCCTTTTACTATGCTTTTCAAATGGGCAAGCGCCTAGACAACGACTACTACCTCGCCGACCTCCTCTCCGACCACATCGGCAACGAGAAAACCGGCTTGCTTTTTACAGAATTGCAGCGCAAAAAACGCTTGGTTTCTGAAATTACGGCATACATCACAGGCTCTATCGACAACGGGTTGTTCGTCATCACAGGAAAAATCAATCCGAACCGCAGCCTTGAAGAACTCGATGCTGCACTTTGGCCCCTACTTGAAAAATACAAGGCCAAAAAAATGAGTAAGCCCTCGCTACAACAGCTTATTTTAAAGTTGCAAACCGCCAAAGCTTTTCAAGACCAAGGCCTCCTGAGCCGTGCCATGAACCTCAGCTTTTTTGAGCTCCTTGGCGATGCAGCGCTCATCAATCAAGAAAGTACGCGTTTTTCAAGTATCCAGACCGCAGATCTTCAAACCTATGCCCAACAACTCTTCGATAAAAATCGTTGTTCGCTGTTGCAAATCCAAGCCCAATAACCATGACGCAACCAACACACCCTGCTGTGCTCGATCGAACCATTGCACCACAGTTGCGACCAATCAACCACATCGCGTTTGTGGCACCAGCAATTTACACCCTAAAAAGTGGCGCTAAACTCTTTTGGCGCAATGGCCTTCAAAATGAAACCAGCAAAATTGAACTGCATTTTGCCGCAGGTTCAGCCACTGGTGATCCGCTTACGGCTTCTTTGTGTGCGGGCCTTTTGATCAACGGCACTGCACAAAAATCAGCCAAGCAAATACAAAAAGCACTCGATGCAGTGGGCGCCTATTACGACGTCTCGCTCAGTCAAGAAACAACAGTTGTCACACTTTATGCGCTCAAAGACCAACTCCTTAAGGCGTATCAAATCTTTCATGAAAGCCTTTTTGCAGCCACCTTCCCAACCAAAGAACTGCAAGAACTCGTGCATGAACGCAGCCAAAAATTCAAGGTCCAACAACAAAAAGTGAGTTTTTTGGCGCAGCGCTTTTTTCAGCGTAACCTTTTTAACGGCTCTGTCTATGCGCAGCAAATTCAACTAGAAGACTTCCAAAACGCAGACCGCTCCGCGATCCAGGCTTTTCACCAACAAAATTACCTCAACGGACTTAAAAAAGTTTTCCTAATTGGCGACATATCCGAAGACACCCTCTGTTCATTTCAAGATTTATTAAATGTCTTCGGAAGCAATAACAAGGAGCGCTCACCTTTTATATGGCAACCAGAATCGGGTGCTACCCATATTGAACAAGAAGGCGCCTTGCAAAGTGCAGTGCGCATCGGCCGTCCTCTCTTTAACAAAACGCATCCGGACTTCTGTGCTTTTAGCGTGCTCAACACCATTCTCGGCGACTACTTTGGCAGCCGTCTGATGAGCAACATCCGCGAAGACAAAGGCTACACCTATGGCATTGGTTCACACATTGTAGAAAACAACAATTTTGGATATTTTGTGATTGGAACGGAGGTAGGCGTACAAACCAGAACAGCTACTTTTATTGAAATTCAAAAAGAATTCGAGCGCCTCCAAACAGAACGCGTTGCAGTCGCAGAACTCGAACTCGTCAAAAGCTACCTCATGGGGCAGCTGCTCAAAAGTGCCGACGGCCCTTACGCCATGCTCGACCTCTTTGCCAATGTAGAAACACTTGGTCTTGACCTCAACTACTACGACCGTTATATTGCTGAAATCAAAGCAGTTGACGCCCAAAAACTTCAAGAATTGGCAAAGCGCTACCTCAATTGGGACGAAATGCTGATTATTTCCGCAGGATAGCAACCTTTAAAAGGCTTTGCCGTTATACTAAACAAGTAAAAAATACGTTATTCAACGGATGTTCAGAGCACTTATTGTACTGGTATTTCTTCAAACAGCTTTTACAAGTCTGGCATCGCATGTGATGGGCGGTGAAATCACCTATAAGCATCTCGGCGGCGGCAACTATCAATTTGAACTTGTTTTCTACCGCGATTGCAACGGGGCCGACGTCAATGCTGTTTCAGAAACACTCCGCGTCTGGAACCACCCAAGCCTCAATGCCATTCCAGTCTTATTTGTGCAGCGCCAAGATTTATCGCCAAGTTGCACTCAAGTGCCGGGCGGCGCAGGCCCTTTGCTTTGCGGCACTGGCAACAACGGCGGCAACGGCATAGGCGCCATTGAGAAGGTCATTTACCGCAGTGCGCCAATTGCACTTAGTGGCACTCCACCAGCACAAGGTTGGGCTTTCACCTATGAAAATTTCTCGCGCAGCGGCGCGCTCACCAATCTGAGTAATCCTTCAACTTACGGCATTACACTAGTTGCTAAGATTTTCAATTTGTCACAACCCGACGACTCTCCTGTCTTCAACGAAGACCCTAACTTTGTGAGTTGCGCGGGTCTGCCATATCAATACAATGCAGCGGTCAATGACCCCAACCTAGACTCCCTCCACTTTGAATTTGGCATTCCTTACGACCACTTCCCGTTGGGCGCCTACAACCCACCAAGCAACCCAGCTCCCATCCCTTTTACGAACGGTTTTAGCTACCTCAGTCCTACCCCAGGGCCAGCTATCAATGCCAGCAATGTAGCTGCTGTGCTCAATCCTTTGAACGGCAACCTGACTTTCAATAGCTTCACAATTGGCAATTACGCCCTCAAAATTGTCGTAAAGGCGTATCGCGCTGGCATGCTCATCTCCGAAACCGAGCGCGAAATACAAGTTGTACTGCAGCCCTGCAACAGCAGCAATTTTCCGCCGGTAATTGCACCTCCTTTTGCTGGAGGTACCTCCTACGAACTCACGGTCAATGCGGGCGACCTCATCAACTTCGATTTACTGATTACAGACCCCGATACCCAAATCAATGGCAGCCCACAAAACATCACTTTGGAAGGTAATTTACCCTGTTCTGTTGGCCCCTGCCCTAGTTTAAGCACCGCACTTCCCTACACCGCCTCTGGGCAAATACAGACCCAATTTACCTGGCAAACCACTTGTGACCACCTCTTAGATGGGCAAGGTCAAGCGCAGAGCCAAAAAACGTATCATTTTGTATTCAAAGCAAGCGATGACGTCTGTCCGGTGCCGCAGGTTCAATACACCACCATTACAATACATGTACTGAATTCAGGCATCATTGCTGCGCCGCAAATCGCTTGCATCCAGACCAACAACGCCAATGAACTCACAATCAATTGGCCATCGATCAATGCAACAAGCACCTCCGGATTTGCCGCTTTTCAATTGTATTCGCTCCAAAATGGTTTGTTATACGATACTTTAAATGTGAATGCCACAATCATGACCATTCCACCAATTTGGAGTAGCCACGACTTCTACCTTGCTGTTGCTTCGGGCTGCGGTGGTTCTTACCTGACTTATTCTGATACCGTAAAGAATATCTTTCTGACACTCAACAACCCCAACAACGGAACGGCTGTACTCAACTGGAACAAACCTAAAACCACGCCTTCTCCGCTATACAATAGCCATTATTACATCTACCGCGAATACCCCACCAATTTCTTTAATTTTTTGGATAGCGTTCCGTACAACCAAACCACCTACACTGATACCATTGACCTCTGCAATGAATACTTGCGCTACCGCGTCAATTTGAAAACCAGCACCTGCAACTTTAATTCAAACCGACCTGGCGATTCCCTCACCGACATGA
>JBIIZI010000082.1:0-8852 GCA_044346375.1 Crocinitomicaceae bacterium
TCGAAGCCAACGACACCAACGAAGGTGTTTACCTTGACTTCGCTACTGAAATCCGCAATAAAGGTCGCCAATCGGCATTTGCACAAGGAGACCACAACCCAACAGACGAAAAAATCTTGGCGTTGGGCAAAAAATGGATCGAAGAAAAATATGGTAACCTCTTTCAGATGTACCAAAAAATTACCGACGACAATCCATACGAAACACCAATGAAAATTTACCCGGCAGTTCACTACACTATGGGTGGTGTTTGGGTAGACTACAACCTTCAAAGTAGCATCGAAGGATGCTTCGTGACCGGAGAAGCAAACTTCTCTGACCACGGTGCCAACCGCTTAGGTGCATCTGCTCTAATGCAAGGTTTAGCTGACGGTTATTTCGTGTTGCCTTATACCATTTCAGACTACCTTGCAAACGATATCCGCACAGGTCAAATTTCTACCGATAGCCCAGAATTTGAAGCAGCTGAAGCTGATGTCAAAACAAGTATCGATCGTTTTCTTCAAAACAAAGGAAGTAAGTCTGTAGATCATTTCCATAAACGTCTCGGCCTCATCATGTGGAACAAAGTTGGCATGGGCCGTAACGAAGCTGGCTTGAAACAAGCTATCGAAGAAATTGCTGCCCTACGTGAAGAATTCTACAAAGATGTTTTTGTTCCTGGCGATGCAAACGAAATGAATACAGAACTTGAAAAAGCCATGCGTGTTGCCGACTTTATTGAGTTGGGTCAATTAATGGCCGTAGATGCCTTGCACCGCTTAGAGTCTTGTGGTGGTCATTTCCGCGAAGAATACCAAGACAGCGAAGGCGAAACACTCCGCGACGACGAAAACTTCAAATATGTTGCCGCTTGGGCATACCAAGACGGCGATGCTACAAAAGCAGCGCTTCATAAAGAAGCTCTTAATTACGAGTACATCAAAATTGCAGCACGCAACTATAAATAAGTAGATATGGCTTCAAAATTTATCAATATTACACTCAAAATCTGGAGACAAAAAAATACCAATGCTAAAGGTGGTATTGAAACCTACAGCCTTGACAAAGTGTCCACAGATAGTTCATTTTTAGAGATGCTCGATCAACTTAACGAGCAACTCATCAACGAACAACAAGCCCCAGTAGCTTTTGACCACGACTGCCGTGAAGGAATTTGCGGTATGTGTTCTTTGTACATCAACGGGCGTGCGCACGGTCCTGAAACTGGCACCACCACCTGCCAGCTTCACATGCGTAGCTTTAACGACGGTGACACCATTTATGTTGAACCATGGAGATCTCGAGCGTTTCCTATTGTAAAGGATCTTGTTGTAGACCGATCTGCATTTGACCGCATTCAACAAGCTGGCGGCTTCGTATCAGTGAACACTTCCGGACGCACTATGGACGCCAATGCGATCCCTGTTCCTAAAGCAGATGCCGACAAAGCATTTGAAGCAGCTGCTTGTATTGGTTGTGGTGCTTGTGTAGCCACTTGTAAAAATGGTTCGGCCATGTTATTCGTAGGTGCAAAAGTCTCACAATACGCACTTTTACCACAAGGAAAAGTAGAAGCAAAAGACCGCGTCATGAATATGGTTCGTCAAATGGACGAAGAAGGATTCGGTAACTGTACCAATACTGGTGCTTGTGAAGTAGAATGTCCGAAAGGCATTTCTTTAGAAAATATCGCGCGCATGAACCGCGAATTTTTAAGTGCTTCCCTCACTGCTGACAAATAAGTCAACTGAATGACAAAACAAAAAGGGCGGTCATTGACCGCCCTTTTTTATTTAGATTAACTTAAGAAAAACTCATTGAAAATGAGTAGTAATCTTATTTCAATTGTTGGCCTTCTTTTTTGTACCAACCTTCGTTTTCTTTGATATCTACCGGGACATTAGATTTTGCACTGAGACGTTTTTGGGTAGTCATCCAGTAATAAAAACCATAGAAACCTAGTAAGATAAGTGCTGTGTTAAAGTAGTTTTGTACCATTTCATAAAAGCCAAAAGCCCATTGAAATGTGTCACCAATTTTGTATACGAAGTCTGTCCAAGTCATGTGTCATTCTTTTATATGGCAAATGTACTACAAATTTTATAAAATAAGATACTGCTTTAAATTTCTCCCATTAAAGCAAGGGTTTCTTTTGCGGCAGCTTGCTCGGCCTCTTTCTTTGAATGACCCTTGCCTTTACCGTATGCGGTTCTATTGATCTGTACAGTCATTTCATATACGGCTTTCCCTTCGATAAACTGCTCATCAGACAGGATGAACTCCAGTGTCAACTTCTTGCGCTGACACCAAATAAATAGTGCCGACTTGAAATCAAGTTCTTCTTCTAATAATTTATTAAGGTTCAGGTATTTTCTGAAGACCGTGTTTTTAAGAACGCTCTGGGTTTTATCGAAGCCGCCATCAAGGTAAATGGCACCAATCAATGCCTCAAATGCATTGCCCTCCAAACCTGCAAGATTAATGCTTCTGCCTTGGCTGTAAATGAGGTGCTTTCTAATGCCCATTCGCTCACCAATTGCAGAAAGTGACTTACGATTTACAATTCTAGACTTGATTTTGGTCAGCTGACCTTCATCTATTTCAGGATATTTGTCGTAAACAAAAGAGGCTACAATGGCGTCTAATATGGAATCGCCTAAAAACTCTAAGCGTTCATTAGCAGCTAATTGTTCTTGATCAGTAAGCGAACTTTTGTGGGTTAAAGCCTGAATGAAATAAGATGCTTTTTGTGGCTTGTAGCCAAACTCAGCTATAACAAAGCGAATAACTTGCAGCTCTTCGTTTGTTTTTTTCTTATTGAAGAGAGGAATTTTGAGCAACTTAAGCTTTAAATTTCTTTACAATGATGGAGGTGTTGTGGCCTCCAAAGCCAAAGGTATTGGACAAAGCTATATTGACCGTGCGCGCCTGTGGTTTGTGAAAAGTAAAGTTGAGCTTAGGGTCAAGTTCGGGGTCGTCGGTGAAGTGATTGATGGTTGGTGGAACCATGTCGTTTTGAACCGCTAATACGCATGCAACAGCTTCGATAGCTCCGGCAGCACCTAAAAGGTGGCCTGTCATGGATTTGGTGGAGCTGATATTGAGGTTGTAAGCGTGTTCGCCAAATACATGTTGGATAGCCTTTACTTCAGCGATATCGCCAAGTGGTGTTGAGGTTCCGTGTACGTTGACGTAGTCGATCTCAGATGGGTCGATTTCAGCGTCTTCTATGGCTGAAAGCATAGTATTGCGTGCACCTAAACCTTCTGGGTGTGGAGCGGTCATGTGGTAGGCATCTCCTGACATACCGCCGCCGATAACCTCAGCGTAAATTTTTGCACCGCGTTTGATGGCGTGTTCGTATTCTTCAAGAATAAGACAGCCGGATCCTTCGCCAAGTACAAAACCATCGCGATCGAGGTCGAATGGTCGGGAAGCGGTTTCGGGTGAATCGTTGCGGGTAGATAGCGCCTTTAAAGCGTTGAATCCGCCCATGCCCATTTCGTTGACGCCAGCCTCTGAACCACCAGTTACGATGGCGTCGGCTTTGCCTAAACGAATGAGGTTAAATGCATCGATGATGGCATTGGTTGCAGATGCGCACGCTGATACACAAACATAGTTTGGCCCGCGCAAGCCATATTTAATAGAGATATGACCCGCTGCAATATCTGCAATCATTTTTGGGATAAAGAATGGATTGAAGCGCGGTGTTCCGTCGCCGCTAAAATATTCTCTAGCTTCTTCTTGGAATGTTTTAAGACCACCAACACCAGAACCCCAGATGACGCCAATGCGATCGAGATTTGGATTGGACTCAAGCAAGGCAGCATCTGCCATAGCTTCCGTAGCGGTAACTATGGCATACTGCGAAAATTGATCAAGCTTGCGAGCTTCCTTTTTGTCGATGTGGTCTTCCACATTGAAATCTTTGAGTTCACAAGCAAACTGCGTCTTGAAAAGAGAGGCATTAAATTGTTTAATTGGTGCAGCGCCACTTTTTCCCGCCATTAGGGCATCCCAGTACTCTTGTACTGTATTGCCAATTGGCGTTAGTGCACCCAGACCTGTTACAACAACTCTTTTTAATTGCATACCCGTAAACTAAAGAATTAGTGGGAAATGTTAAACGTTTGCTTCGATGTAAGCAACAGCGTCACCAACTGTTTGGATACCTTCTGCTTTATCGTCTGGAATAGAAATGTTGAATTGTTTCTCGAATTCCATGATTAACTCAACTGTGTCAAGTGAATCAGCACCCAAGTCATTGGTGAAGCTAGCTTCGTTAGTTACTTCACTTTCTTCAACATTCAGTTTATCTACGATGATCGCGATAACTTTAGCTTTGATATCAGACATTTTTTAAATTTTAAAGGTTTCAGCTTGCAAAGAAAAAAACTATCGCCCAATAAACAAAACTTATACCCATTTAATTTATCAACACTTCTTGTCTTAAAGCGGAGGAATCCTTCACTATGCTTAACTTTGTAGCCGAAATGCAAGCACAATTAATTCTCTTTATTTCTGGTGGCGGAAGCAATGCGCGTCAAATTATTCGTTATTTCAAAGGAAATGAACGAGTTAAGGTCGTTGGTGTGCTCTCAAGTAAAGCCAATTTGGAAATGGAAAAGTTTTGTGTCGAACAACAACTTCCTTTTTACAACCTACAAGGAAAAGATTTTACACCTTACCTAGAAATAAGTCAAGAATTGCATGCCAGTTGGATAATTCTCGCTGGTTTTCTTAAAAAGGTGCCTATTGAGCTCATCTCGGCTTTTCCGGAACGCATCATCAATATTCACCCAGCGCTACTTCCAAATTATGGCGGTACGGGTATGTATGGCCAACATGTACACCTTGCAGTAAGTGCCGCAAAAGAGGCCTTTAGTGGCATTAGCATACACCTGGTCAATGAAGAATTTGACAAAGGGAAGCTCCTTTTTCAGCATGGGGTTGCTTTAACTCCTAATTCAAGTGCTGACGAAGTTGAGCAAAAAGTACGGGCATTAGAAATTCAGCACTTTGCTCCGGACCTCGAGGCGTATGTAACGAGTATTACAAAATAGCGCGCTCTAAATATTGCGCAAAGCGCAAACAATCTTCGTAAGAATTATAAAGTGGTGCAGGAGCAATACGAATGACATTTGGCTCTCTCCAGTCGGCAATGACACCTAAATCAGTTAAGCGGTCAAATAATTGTTTGCCTTGACCTTTTGCTAAGATCGAAAGTTGAGCGCCACGTTGGCTAGGATTGTTGGGCGTTATGATTTCAAATGAGCACTTTTCTTGATTGCGAACTGAAACATCTTCTATTAAAAAAGCAAGAAACGCCGTCATTTGGTCGCGTTTTTGCGCAATGCGCTCCATGCCGGCATCTTCAAAGATTTCAAGCGAGGCTAAATGTGCCGCCATACCTAAAACCGGGGCATTGCTTAATTGCCAACCTTCGGCTCCGGGAATTGGGTCAAAACCAGGTTCCATCTGAAAACGTACTTCTTTGTTATGACCCCACCATCCTGCAAAACGAGGTAAAGATTTGTTGTGCGCATGGCGTTCGTGCACAAAAAGTCCAGACACTCCGCCTGGGGACGAATTCAAATATTTGTAACCACACCAAGCCGCAAAATCTACATTCCAGTCGTGAAGAGCAAGATTGACATTGCCGGCGGCGTGTGCTAAGTCAAAACCGACGACCGCTCCGACAGCATGACCAGCAGCTGTAATTTTTTGAAGATCAAAATATTGCCCGGAATAATAATTGACACCACCGATCATGACCAATGCAAGCTCGTCGCCGAGTTCGGTAATCTTCTGAAGAATATCTTCTTCTCTAATTAAGTGTTCTCCGGTTCTTGGCCCTACTTCTACTAGCGTTTCGGCAGGCAGACCATGAAATGAAATTTGTGAAGCCAGCGCGTATTGATCGCTCGGAAAAGCTTTTTCTTCACAAAGAATTTTGACGCGTTTACCAGAGGGTCTGTAAAACGAGACCATAAGTAAGTGTAAGTTAGTCGTGAGGGAATGTGTGATGACGACCTCAACAGGCAATGCACCTACTACTTTGGCCGCCATGTTCGTCAGGTTTTCATGGTAAGAAAACCAGGGTCTTTTGGCTAAAAAATGCCCTTCGACACCAAAGTTTGCCCAAGCATTGAGTTCTTCTTGGATATAGGTTGCCGCCGTTTTAGGCTGTAACCCTAAGGAATTTCCAGTAAAGTAAACCGGGTTTTCATTGTGAAAAGTCGGAAAATGAAAGCGCGAACGAAAGGACGCCAAAGGGTCTTGTTGATCTAATTCTTGGGCGAAGGTTAAGCTATTTTCAAATTTCATATGCACGGCTTTATTCGTAACTTTATGGCCACAAATATACACAAGAATGAAGACTCCCTCTCCTATCGACCGCAGCCGTTCAGCAGAATTATTTGAAGCAGCCAAAGGATATTTTCCCGGTGGTGTCAATTCACCAGTGCGCGCTTTTAAATCTGTTGGGGGCACACCGCTTTTTATTGCAAAAGGCGATGGCGCTCAAATTTGGGACGAAGACGGCAATCAGTTTATCGACTTTTGTTGCAGTTGGGGTCCGCTCATCCACGGGCACAATCATCCACATGTATTTGAAAAAATTGTTGGTGCGCTTCAGAATGGCGCTAGCTTTGGCGCGCCAACGCGCAAAGAAAACGAACTTGCTGCTTTTATGCTGCAAAGACTGCCTTTTATCGATAAAATTCGTTTTACAAGTTCGGGTACCGAAGCGGTTATGAGTGCATTGCGTCTGGCACGTGGCGCCACAGGAAAAAATAAAATCCTCAAATTTGAAGGTTGTTACCACGGGCATGTCGACGCACTTTTGGTAAAAGCAGGCAGTGGTTTGGTTACTTTTGGCACCTCATCTAGTGCTGGTGTACCTGAAGCCTTTGCCAATGAAACACTTGTTTTACCATTAAATGATACCGACGCATTAACCCAGTGCTTTGAAACCCAGCACCAAGATCTTGCCGCTGTTATTATAGAACCAATCCCTGCCAATAACGGACTTCTTTTACAAGACAAATCCTTTTTAAATCTATTGCGTTCACTTTGTACAAAATACGGTGTACTTCTCATTTTTGACGAAGTTATTTCTGGCTTCAGAGTTGCATTTGGCGGCGCAGCCGAGCTTTTTGGTATAACACCTGATATCGTTACGTATGGTAAAATTATCGGCGGAGGACTGCCTGTAGGTGCCTACGGAGCCAAAAAAGAAATCATGGCCAATGTTTCACCAGAAGGTCCGGTTTACCAAGCGGGGACACTTTCTGGAAACCCAGTAGCAATGGCCGCTGGTCTTGCCCAGCTTGAACTTTGTGCAGCCGATGATTTTTATATCAATCAAGCACAACGCACCCAACAATTCGTAGATAGCATCAACAGTTTTGCACTTGCACAACAGTATCCAATGGAACTTGTCTGCGTAGGTTCTATTTTTTGGTTCTCTTTTAACGGTAAAAAACGCATCACTTCGGCCGATCAGATTGACGGCGACATGACTGCCTTTAATTTTATGCACCACTACTTATTAAATGTTGGTGTCTATTTCGGACCTAGTGGTTACGAAGTTGGTTTTGTGTCTTCAGCCCATACCGATGAGCAATTGGCATTTGCAGCCGAACAAATCAAAGCAGCTCTAGCGGCTTTCTATCAAAAGTAATCCCTAGCTTTAGGCTGTGAATTTAGTAACTGGTGCCACCGGACTTCTCGGAAGTCATGTCTTAATTGAGTTAACCAAACGCAATATGCCGGTTCGGGCAGCGTATCGCAACGAGCAAAAAATTGCAGCCGTGCATGCCCTGTTTCATTACTATTTGAAAGAAAATGCAGCGGAAAAATGGGCGCTCGTCGAATGGACAAAAGCCGACCTCCTCGATATAGATGACTTAAAGCACCTAGTGAAAGGCAGTACAAACATTTATCATTGTGCAGCACTCGTTTCGTTTTTCAAAGCCGACTTTGAAGCCTGTATTCAACAAAACCGTTACGTTACCGCTAACTTAGTAGATCTTGCCAATACAATGGGTGTCCGTCATTTTTGCCATGTCAGCTCTACTGCTTCTATTGGAGGAAAAGAGGCGCTCGTTAGTGAAAAGTCTAAATGGGATGAAGGCGGACAGCACAGCGGATACGGCGTTTCCAAACGCATGGCTGAAAAAGAAGTGTGGAGAGGTATTGAAGAAGGCTTGCGCGCAGTCATTGTAAATCCGTGCGTTATTTTAGGACCTGCAGCACCGGGTAGTCCGTCTTTGCAAATGCTAAGTACTGCTCAAAAAGGCTTGCGCTTTTACACGAGTGGCGCCAATGCAGTTGTAGATGCCCGAGACGTAGCTTGGGCAATGGTAGAGCTCATTGAGCAAAATATTCATGCCGAACGCTTTTTAGTAGTTGGGCCACAACAAACTTTTAAAGACTTATTTGGCGCATTTGCGCGGCAGCTCGGGCGCAAAGCGCCTAGTATTGCTGCGCCTAAAGTACTTACGCTACTCTTTGCCGCCATTCACGAACTTTGGTGCCATATCTCAGGTAAACGCGAAGGCCTTACTATAGAAACAGCGCGTTCTTCGCATGAAGTCTTGCGCTATGACCGCAACAAAATCGAAAAACAATTGTCATTTAAGTATACGACCCTGCCAGACATCATTCACAACATGATTACCGGTCAGGATTTTATTGAAAAAAACATCAAATCTTGAGTCGAAAACTGATCATTTTCATCGGTATATTTTACCTTGTTGGTATCGTTGGTATGTCTATAGGGCCCTACAAATCATTCTTTGTAGGCTTATCCTTCTTTCACTTATTGCTGTCTTTTGGCATTCTCTTATTCGGCAGAAAAAAAC
>JBIIZI010000083.1:0-8829 GCA_044346375.1 Crocinitomicaceae bacterium
AAGGTAAATTTGAGGCACGTTATCTCGTTTTTTGTGCAGGTTTACAGGCCGACCGCCTGGCGCGCAAAGACGGCGTTGACCTCAAAGAACAAGTCGTTGGGTTCCGCGGAGACTACTACGAACTCACGCCAGAAGCCAAGCACAAAGTAAAAAACCTCATTTATCCAGTTCCTAATCCTGATTTCCCTTTCCTTGGCGTGCACTTTACGCGCATGACCAACGGCGAAATCGAATGCGGCCCCAATGCGGTATTTACCTTCAAGCGCGAAGGCTATGGCAAAACCGACTTCTCTTTTCGCGATACCTACGACGCCCTTACTTACAAAGGCACCTGGAAACTCTTCTTTAACAATATGTCTTTCGGTATCAATGAATACCGCCGCGCATTTTCAAAGAAACTTTTCTTAAAGACGCTACAGCGCATGATTCCATCGCTCACAATGGAAGATATACATCCGGGGCGTTCGGGCGTAAGAGCGCTGCTTTTAGCCGAAGATGGCGATACCCGCGACGACTTCCGCATCGAATACCACGGCAACTCCATTCACGTGCTCAATGCGCCTTCTCCAGCTGCAACGGCGTCGTTGGCAATTGGTGAATACATCGCGGTGGAAGCGCAAAAGCATTTTAATTTGTGAGTAGATCTAAAAATGGGTTTATGAAAAATGTCTGGTTACATCAAAGTTGAGAAATTCTCGAAGATAACGTTGTTTTGATTTTACAGACACTACTCTTTACCGAAGTGTTTTAAGAATTCTTCTTTAAAATAGGTATTATTCGACCCTTTGAGATGGTAAAATTGCTGTTCTAAAGTCCTAATTTTTAGAAGTTCTTTACTATCATCTATGGAGGTAAATGTAATGTTTTGATCATTAATTAAAAAAGACTCAGCGCACAAAAGTTCAATGCGGATAAATTCATCGGGCCAAAAGCCTGAACTCCTTTCAACCAAAAGATTGATTTCTTTAACCTCACTAAATGTAATTTCAAATATTTCGTTTAAGTATTCACTCGAGAATAAAATCTTGTCAGAATATAAATGAATCATCACTTTGATTTTCATCCATTTAAGAGATAACCGTAATGAATAAATACAAAAGGCATTGACTATCAAGGAAACAATAACAGCTATCCATGTAAGTTTAAATGTTGCATGGAGTAGATAAATAGGAATTATAAAACCAATTAAAAACCAAATAAAAAAAAGAAAAAAGAAATCTGTAAATGTAGTTTTATAAGAGGGGTGAACATATGTATCAATCAATCGACTCTCAACTTTAACATTTTCAATAATTTCAGATATTTTTTCTTTATTGACAATAGTTTTGTCGTCATCTTCAATCTTATTTTTTTGCTGAGATAAATTTGAAAATTCTTTGTCTCGTTTATTCTGAATTACATTTTTGACAATATAAGAGGCAAGGGGTAATATCACAAGAAATATAACAAGTCGAAAATAAATTGTATCAGACATAAATATTTTTTTAACAAATATCTTATTTTTTCAAATCTTACCTCAGTTTTGATATTGGTTAGCGCAATTTTTTTTTGATGCTTGGTCCTGTTAAATCTATTTTTCAAATCACCAAGATTCCTGGGTAATCACCAAAATTCTTCGAGTACTTTATATGGTATGTGTTTCATCCAGCAAAAAATTACAAGATTTTTACTGCCTACTCAAATTACCAGCCTTCCAATCTTGGATCAGCTTAGACCAAGCATACGGATTCAGCAAGTTGTTCTGTGGTAGTTGTCCGTTGGTGTAGATTTTTGTGTTTTGCTGTTTGGTGAGTGCGCCATAGGCCAGCGATGGGTCTGCATCCAAGCGAGCAGCAACAAAAGCCAAAGACTCACCGCTAAGTTCGCGCTGGGCACGGCGAATGTCGTCTTCGTAAGGATTCATATTTACAAAATGCTGGGCAAAGGCTTCTTTGTTGGGCCAAGGATAAACCCGAACGTCGGGCATCGTGAGGGTGTCGCGAGACAGCATGTGTATGATGCTGTAGCGGTTTTCGTCTAGGGTGTCAGGAACCCAAAAAGGGCTGCTGCTGTAGCCTTTTCTAGAAAAAAAGAGGGTGTCGCCAGGTTGGCAAACAATAGAGAAAAATCCGTAGCCGTCGGAGATGACGCCTTTTTTTAGGGTTTTGTTGAAGACCGTTACGTATGGAAGTTCAAAAGCTTCTTCGGTGACAACCACGCCAGAGAGTTGAAGAAGGGGCTTGTTGTCTTGTTGTGCTCTCAAAAAAGAGCTACTGAAGACGATACAAAAAAAGAGGAAGAGCTGTTTCACACGTTAAATTTACGAATAACATGACGAATCCGAGTGGAATAGGTAACCGAATGGCAAATTTTATTGTTAAATTTGCAGGAATTTATTAAAAAATAAGTTCATGCCGCTCTCGAATCTATCCCAGATCACTGAAGGTTTAACCTACGACGACGTCCTTTTGGCGCCAGCCTACTCAGAGGTACTCCCTCGCGACGTCTCTTTAAAAAGTATGTTTACCAAGCAAATTGCTGTCAATACGCCAATTGTCTCGGCTGCTATGGACACCGTAACGGAGTCTGCACTTGCCATATCAATTGCCCAACAAGGCGGCATTGGTGTCATTCATAAAAACATGAGCATCCAAGCTCAAGCGCTAGAGGTGCGCAAAGTCAAGCGTTCAGAAAGTGGCATGATCATCGATCCAATCACACTCCTCGAAGACGCCCTCGTGAAAGATGCGCTTACCCTCATGCGCGAAAACAGCATAGGCGGTATTCCTGTTGTAGATGCCAATCGCATCTTGAAAGGAATCCTGACCAACCGCGACCTCCGTTTCGAAAAAAACCTCGAGCGCCCAGTTCGCGAAATCATGACCTCCGAAAACATCATCACTACCGGCGAAAGCACCGACCTCACCACCGCCGAAGTCATTTTGCAACAAAACCGCATTGAAAAGCTCCCTGTTGTCGATGCCAACAACTGCCTCATAGGCCTCATTACTTACCGCGACATCATTAAAGTCAAAGAACACCCGAATTCTTGCAAAGATACCTTGGGTCGTTTGCGTGTAGCTGCGGCTGTTGGTGTTACCCACGACACCATGGCTCGCGTAAGCGCACTTGTAGAGGCAGGCGTTGATGCAATTGTCATCGATACAGCTCACGGCCATACCAAAGGTGTGGTAGATCAACTTAAAGCGGTTAAAGCTGTTTATCCGGACCTTCAAATTGTAGTCGGAAACATCGCTACTGCAGAAGCAGCCAAATACCTAGCAGAAGCTGGCGCCGATGCCGTAAAAGTAGGGATTGGTCCTGGCTCCATTTGTACCACTCGCGTTATCGCAGGGGTAGGTGTACCACAACTTACTGCCATCAATGAAGTGGCCAAAGCATTAGCTGGTTCAGGAGTTCCTGTCATCGCCGACGGCGGTATTCGCTACACCGGCGATATCGTTAAGGCAATTGCTGCTGGCGCCGATGTCGTTATGTTAGGCTCTATGTTTGCAGGCGTTGAAGAATCTCCAGGCGAAACCATCATCTACGAAGGCCGTAAGTTTAAATCTTACCGCGGAATGGGTTCCTTAGAAGCCATGCAAAAAGGCAGCAAAGACCGCTACTTCCAAGATGCCGAAGACGACATCAAAAAATTAGTCCCAGAAGGTATTTCTGGCCGTGTTCCTTACCGTGGCAAACTCATCGAGGTCATGTTCCAACTCATCGGTGGCTTGCGCGCCGGAATGGGTTATTGCGGTGCCCCAACTATCGACAAATTAAAAGGAGCGCGTTTTGTCCGCATAACCTCTGCTGGTGTGCGCGAATCACATCCACACGATGTCACCATTACCCGTGAGGCACCTAACTATAGTATTAAGTAATTTAAGATCAAAGATTTAATAAAATTCACTTGAACAAATGAAAAAAACACTCTTCTTCTTATTTGGTTTATTGACCCAACTTGTCTTTGCTCAAAAAGACCCAGTCGTCATGACTATCAACGACAAACCTGTTACCAAAGCAGAGTTTTTACAGATTTATACCAAAAACAATCCAAACCCGAGTTTTGACAAAGATTCGCTAGATCGCTACATGCAATTGTTTGAAGTCTTCAAATTGAAAGTGGCAGAAGCAGAGGCACTCGGTTACGACACCCTTCCGCGTCTTCAAAAAGAACTCGAGGGCTATAAAAAACAACTTGCTTTACCTTATCTGATTGACTCGATTCAAAATCAAGCAATGGTACAAGAAGCTTACAATCGTACCGCAACCGAAGTGCGCTGTTCACACATTTTAATCAAGCTCGATCCAAACGCAAGTCCGAAAGACACCCTCGCTGCTTACAACCGACTCCTAGGTTTAAAAGCCCGCATCGAAAAAGGCGAAGATTTTGCATCTGTAGCCAAATCTAAATTGGGTTCCGAAGATCCTTCTGTTGTCAACAACGGAGGCGACCTCGGTTATTTTACCGCCTTCCAAATGGTTTATCCTTTCGAAGAAAAAGCCTACACAACACCTGTGGGGTCTGTTTCTGAACCTTTTAGAACGCGTTTTGGTTACCATATTTTAAAAGTCACCGATAAGCGTGCTGCGCGCGGCACCATCAAAGTAGCACACCTCATGATTTCAACAGGCCGCGAAGCCAGTACCGAAACCCGTCAAAATGCCGAAAAGAAAATCAACGAGATTTACGACAGCCTCTCTACAGGAGCTTCTTGGGAAAAAATGGTGAACGCTTATTCAGAAGATGCCAATAGCGTCAAAAAAAATGGCGAATTACCAGCTTTTGGTTCAGGCACAAGTCAGCGCATGGTATTGGAGTTCGAAGACGCAGCGTTTGGCCTCAAGCGTGTCGGAGAGTTCTCTAAACCGGTCAAAACGCAATATGGCTATCACATCATCAAACTCATCGAATGGACACCCGTTAAATCCTACGACTTACTTCGCAGAGAATTACAAGCAAAGGTCAACAAAGACGAACGCTCCAAAATCACCCAAGATTCCTTCGTTCAAAAACTCAAGCAACAATACAATTATGCCTACAAAGCCGACAAAGGCCTTGCTTGGTTCGAACAGCAAATCGATTCCACTTTCTTTATGGGCAAATGGAAGGCGAGTGCACTGAAATCCAACAAGACACTATTTGTACTTGGCGGTCAAAAATTCAAGCAACAAGATTTTGCCAAATACGTTGAGAAAAATTTCCGTACGGTTCGCAAAGACGCTCCTGCAGTCGTTGTTAAACAACTCTATACCCAATGGGAAAAAAACCAAATATTGGCCTACGAAGAGGCGTTATTGCCTGCCAAATATCCAGCCTACAAAGCACTCGTTCAAGAGTACCACGACGGCATCATTTTGTATGAAATCATGCAGGACCAAGTCTGGAACAAAGCTGTGAAAGACACAGCCGGCTTGCGCGCATTCTTCATGGAAAACCGCGGCAAATACGTTTGGTCTCAGCGCCTAGATGCAACCATTTACGAATGTAAAGATGAGCACGTAGCTGTTCAGGTATACGGCATGCTTGTTTCTTCCGATACCATTACGTCAAAAGAAGTGCTGGATGTCATCAATAAAGATTCCGAACTCAACCTCAAAGTGCGCATGAACAAATTCGAAGTAGCGCAAACGCCTTCCTTAAAAGACCGCAACTTTACCCAAGGCCTCAACCCGGTTTATTCTATGGATGGCAAATGGTATGTCGTCAAGGTAGCTGCGGTTTTAGCGCCTGGCCCTAAAGAATTCAATGAAGCCAAAGGTTTGGCTACTTCAGATTTTCAGGCCTACCTCGAGAAAAAATGGCTCGAGGCGTGACGTTTAAAGCACAAGATCGTCATCAATGAAGATGTGCTCTATCAAATTGGCCAATAATGTACTATAAAACCTTCCTCTTACTTAGTTTTCAATTGCTATTTTTTGGTCAACTTCAGGCCCAAAAATTAGTCAATCAAATCGTTGCGCAAGTTGGCGACAACATCATTTTATGGTCCGACATAGAGACCCAAAGAATGCAGCTCAGCGAAAAGGAGCGCGCAGTAAGCGGTAAAGATTGCGAAATTCTCGAACAACTGCTCTTAGAAGAGCTTTTGGTCAATCAAGCACTAATTGATAGCCTTGAAATTTCCGATGAGCAGGTCGATGCCGAAATGGAAAACCGACTGCGCATCATGGAAAACAAAATGGGCGGTCGAGAAAACCTCGAGGCATTTTATGGTAAATCAACGGTAGCGATCAAAGAAGAATTCAGAACCATTATCCGCAACAAAATGTTGGCCCAAGAAATGGAGCGCAAAATCACCGGTGACATCTCTGTTACGCCCAAAGAAGTGGCCACTTTTTTCCAGAAGTTGCCCAAGGACAGCATTCCGTTTATCAACATGAAGCTCAGTTTTCAGCAAATCGTACAGTTCCCTGAGCTCACTGCTGCCGACAAAAAATTGGCCTATGACCAAATTGCCGACATTCGCAAACAAATTATCAGTGGCAAATCTTTTGAAACCATGGCTCGCCTCAAATCTATGGACCCCGGTTCGGCAAGCCAAGGTGGTAAAATTGCCGCATCCAAAGGCATGATGGTTCCGCAATTCGAGGCAACTGTTTTTGACCTCAAACCAGGAGAAGTTTCTGAAATTGTCGAAACCATGTACGGCTACCACATCATCAAATTGGTTTCGCGCAAAGGAGACGACTACACTTGTTTACATATCCTCATCATGCCGGAATACAGCTCGTCTAGTATTTCTGTGGCGTCTGCCCGCATGGATACCTGCTATCAGCTGCTTTCGCGCAATGCCATCACCTGGGACGAAGCCGTATTGCGCTTTTCCAATGATGAAGCCACCAAGCAAAATCAAGGAGTCCTGACCAATCCTTACACCATGGACATCTATTGGGACATGGAACAACTCAACGAAATTGACCAACAAATTTACCTCCTGACCGATGCACTTGAAAGTGGGGGCGTTTCTTTGCCTTCCCTCTACATGGACCTCTTCGAGCGCAAGCAAGGGATCCGTATTGTGCGTCTGCAAAATCGCGTGGTGGCGCATCAGGCCAATCTCGAACAAGATTACGCGCTCATTAAGTTGGCTGCCGAAAACGACAAAAAACAACGCGTCCTCGACGACTGGACCCAAGCAAAGATTCCAAACGCCTACATTCGCCTAGACCCGCAGTTTCAAGCTTGCGATTTTCGCGTCAATTGGCTCAAAATCCCTTAATTTCTCATGACAGACAAAGAAAGAATAGATCAGTTGGTAATTGATTACCAAGCCCTCAAAAAAGAAATCCATCAAGTCATTATAGGGCAAGACGACGTCGTCGATCAAGTCCTCATCGCTATTTTTTCGCGATCGCATTGTTTGCTCGTTGGTGTACCTGGCTTGGCCAAAACCTTATTGGTGAATACCATCGCCAAAACTTTGGGTTTGTCTTTCAACCGCATTCAGTTTACCCCAGACCTCATGCCTTCAGATATCGTGGGTTCTGAAATCCTCGACGAAACCAAACAATTCAAATTCATCAAAGGCCCCATTTTTTCAAACATGATCTTAGCAGATGAGATCAACCGAACGCCACCCAAAACACAAGCCGCACTTTTAGAGGCCATGCAAGAGCGCGCGGTTACTGCTGCGGGCACTACCTATAAATTAGAGGCGCCTTTCTTTGTTTTAGCTACCCAAAACCCAATTGAGCAAGAAGGTACTTATCCGCTTCCTGAAGCGCAACTAGACCGCTTTATGTTCAATATTTGGGTAGATTACCCTTCTTATCAAGAAGAACTCGCTATTGTTAAATCGAGCACCAGTGATCAAGTGGTTGAGCTCCAGACCGTACTCAACGCTCAGCAAATCATCGACTACCAAGCGCTTATTCGCCGCATCCCAGTAGCTGAAAACGTCCTTGAGTATGCCGTTACTTTAGTGGCCAAAACACGTCTCAAAGACCCACTTGCGCCGCAAATCACCAAAGATTTCATCACTTGGGGGGCTGGGCCTCGCGCTTCTCAAAACCTTGTTATTGCTGCCAAATGTCATGCAGCCCTTCACGGCAAATACTCACCCGACATCGAAGATGTCAAGGCAGTAGCCAAAGCTATTTTGCGTCACCGCTTGGTGCGCAATTACCGCGCCGAAGCAGAGGGTTATAGCATGGATGCCATAATTGAAGCTTTATTATAAGCTAAATTTCTTTTATGTTTCAGCAAAGCATAATTGCATAACTTTATTCTGTGAAAGCACTTAGTATATTTTTGTTGGTTTGTTTCACGATGGTCCTGACACCCAAACAGTGGTGGCACCATTGTGCACATACTGAGCATAATAAATCTGAGCTCTCACATACCGATACCGCCGACGAAGATTGCCCTGTTTGCGATCTAACATTGAGTGCCTTTACGCGTCCTTCGGCCTTGGTATTTTATGTTTACAAACAGGTACCTTTTGTACATGGAACCTCCATTTATAATGGGCAATCAAAACAAGTTTGTACCCTACGTCAACTCCGAGCACCGCCTACAACAAGCGTTTGATTTTAAACAATTGTTCTATGCTTATTAGTGCTCATTATCATGAAAAATCTGATTTTATGGGCGGCTGCCCTCTGTAGCGGCTCCCTTCTTGCGCAGCAAGAAATCACTGGCATTGTTGTTGATGCCCAAACCCAGAAAGCCATTCAAGGCGTTCTCATTTCCGTTCCTTCCTTCCAAATACAAGTGCGCTCTGACGCACAGGGGCTCTTTGTGTTTCCATTTAGTTGGTCGGATCAACAAGCTCTACGGCTCAAACACCCTGACTACCAAATTTTAGATACCACCATATTTGGAAACGTCTCGAGCCTGCGCTT
>JBIIZI010000085.1:0-8791 GCA_044346375.1 Crocinitomicaceae bacterium
ATTGGTGGTTTCTACTTTTGCTAACACTTGAGCTGAAAGCTCTTTGGTGAGTTTGTTGATGCGTACCAATGGGGTATTGCCGATGGTTTCGAGGATATTATTGTATACTTTCATGAATGAACTTTGTACAAAGTTAGTCATCTGTTTGAATTCACTAATTTTAAGGCATGTTAAAATTTAGCTTCTTCTTCGCATTTGGACTTATTTCGTTGCTTGCTTCGGCTCAAGTTTGTCCGATCTTACCCACTCCTGCGGTTTACCAACCCACTAATGGTCAATTTATTTGCAGCGGCACACTGCTCATCGACCCTTCGGAAATTACCCCTAATTTGAAAGCCGCATTCACAGATTATGCGCTTTGGGCCAATAACATCGAAGTGTCACCATTTGTCCAAAATCCAATGGTGCAATTTAAAAAGCTCACCAACGTAAAGCAAGATTCTTACAGTATCAATATTGCTGAGCGCATCACCATTTCCTATTCAAGCGAGGCCTCTTGTTTTTACGCGTGGGTTTCTTTGTTGCAATTAAGTACACAGCAAGATGGTCAATTGAGTTTTCCTAAATGCTTCGTTAAAGACTACCCTCAATTTCAATGGCGCGGGCTCCACCTCGATGTATCGAGACATTTTTTCACGGTCAAAGAAGTCAAGCGCTTTATTGACCTCATGGCATATTACAAATTCAATACCCTGCACTGGCACCTCACAGATGACCAAGGTTGGCGCATTGAAATAAAGAAATATCCACTTTTGACGGAGGTTGGCGCTTGGCGCGACTCCACAGTGGAGAACCATTACACCACCCAACCTCGCACCTACAACAAAACGCGCTACGGTGGCTTCTACACCCAAGAAGAAGTCAAGGACATCGTCAGTTATGCAGGCGCACGCTTTATAAATGTAGTTCCGGAAATTGAAATGCCCGGCCACGCCAGAGCTGCGTTGGCCGCTTACCCTCAGTACTCCTGCACCGGCCAAGCGCAAGGCGTCGAAGGTCTTTGGGGTATTTTCGACGATATTTTTTGCGCCAAAGAAGAAAGCATCTTGTTTTTGCAAGATGTTTTAAAAGAAGTTTTGCCACTTTTTCCTGGTGAATACATTCACGTAGGAGGAGATGAGGCACCAAAAACAAGATGGAAAGAATGTCCGAATTGCCAGGCGGTTATCAAGGCAAACGACCTACATGACGAACACGAACTACAGAGTTATTTCATTGGTCGCATGGACGCCTTTCTGACGCAAAATGGCAAAAAACTCATCGGTTGGGATGAAATACTCGAGGGCGGGCTTTCTCCCAATGCAACTGTGATGTCGTGGCGCGGCTACGAGGGCGGAAAAGCCGCTGCCGCGCAAAGACATTATGTTGTTATGTGCCCGGGCTCTCATTGCTATTTTGACCACTACCAAGGCCGCGGCGCCGAAGAACCTTTGGCTATTGGCGGCTTTACTTCGCTTGAAAAAGTCCTGTCCTTTAACCCGATTCCACCCGACATGGATGTCGCTTCGGCTGCTTACGTATTAGGAGCTCAGGGCAACCTCTGGACTGAATACATCCCTGACATGGCTCAATTGGAATACATGACCTACCCGCGCGCTATTGCGCTCAGCACCGCGCTTTGGTCCGAGACAAAACCTACTTACGAAGATTTTTTTACCAAACTAACGACCTATCATTTTCCATTTTTAAAAGCTAAAAATGTGAATTTCTCCAAAAGTTGTCTCAAACCCGAAATCAAAACAACAAGAGCACTAGGTTGGGGAATTTTGATTGAAAAATTACCTGCCAAAGGCATCCTTGCTAAAGCAGTAGTACTAGCCGATATCCAAGCGGCCAAGCGAAAAACCAAAACCGTTCAAATAAAAGTGGACCAAGGTTCAAACTTGCCAACTAAAGAAATGAATATCATAGCGCACAAAGCATTGGGCGCTCAAATTGTTTTTCAAACACCGCCTAGTCCAAAATACGACAACGGAAGCCTTACAATAGTAGATGGTCAGTTAGGCGCACGCCCTTGGAAAGGAAATGAATGGTTGGGCTTTGAAAGCGATAGTGTCTCTTTTGATATCATCTTCGAAAAACCCACCAGAGTAAAAGAATTGCGCATCCATACCCTACACGATCCTAACAGCTGGATTTGGGCAGCGCAAACGTATAACATTTCCTTTTCCAAAACTAGTGTAGCAAATGGCATTGCGGATGGTTATTCAACGGAAGAAACAATTACAATCGATGGGGTAAATGAGCAAACCAAAACCATTCATGTTGTTTTATACGGCTTGGGGCGCATCCCATCAGGCAACCCAGGCGCCGGAAATATTCCTTGGTTGTTTATCGATGAAATTGAAGTGCGCTAAGGGATAATACCCAAGCGCACGGCGTGAACAATGATGCCGGCCGTATTGCGCACGTCGAGTTTTTCAATAATACGCATTTTGTGCGTCTCGACCGTACGCGGAGAAATTTGGAGGTCGAGGGCAATTTCTCGACAGGTTTTTTCCTGACATATGCCTCGAATGACATCTATCTCACGTGCGGTGATGCGCTCTAAAGTGCGAATGGTGCGGCGTTCAGCATCTAGCATGCGCTTGGTGTTGGGATGCAAATAGGAATTTTGGAAAAAAACCTGACGAAAGGCAGCTACAGCCTCTTCGTGCATGTTCCATTTATTGACCACCCCATGAAAACCCCATTTTAAAAAGAGCGGCACCATTGCCGATTTGAAATTAGGAACCAACAACAAAAACTTGGCATTGGGCCAAGCAGACATCCAAAAATTGATATAAACTTGATCTAAATCTTGTAAAAGATCGGCGTCGATCATGATCACTTGAATACCAACTCCGGTGTAACGGGCTCGGAAGTCACTCAGACTTTGAGCCTCACCTACCCATTCAAAATCGCTGCGAGGCTCTAATAAGGCACGCAAGCCTGTTCTAAAAATGACATCTGATTCTACAAAAGCCACGCGAATGCGGGCACCCAAATAATTACTCATACGACTTGCATTTTTAATGGGCCAAGGCCCTGGTTTAGGTTAATACAAGTAGATCTGTTTCATGTGGCTAAAGTAATAAGGCTTTCCCAAAAGGGCATCAGTAGATTGACGGACAGCTTTGAAAAAAAGTTGCACGCGAAAGCTTAACATATGTCAATTGCCCAAACAAAAAAGAAACTTATCTTTGATAAATGAAGCGAAGAGACTTTACTTCCTTGCTGACTTTAAGCACTTTAGGCTTTACCATGACATCCTTGAAACAACTTTCCAATTGGAGTTCGCATTTACAAAAAACCAAACCTATTCCTGTTCTTTTTATTGGACACGGCAATCCAATGAATGCCATCGAGGAAAACCAATTTGTAGCCGGATTCCGAAAGATCGGTCAAACCCTACCCGAAATACAGGCTATTTTAGTCGTCTCAGCACATTGGCTCACGAAAGGAACATCCGTTACAGCCATGCAAAACCCCAGAACCATCCACGATTTTGGAGGTTTTCCGCAGGCCTTATTTGAGCAGCAATACCCAGCACCTGGCGCTCCTGAATTGGCGAGCGACATCAAAAACTTAATCACCTCTGCCCTCATTCACGAAGATCATGAATGGGGCCTAGACCACGGCACCTGGACAGTACTCAAGCATATGTATCCTGCCGCAAATATTCCTGTCGTGCAGTTCTCCATTGACTACCAACTTTCATTAGAACAACATTTCGAACTCGCCGCACAACTACAAGCCCTACGAGAGCGCGGCGTGCTCATCATAGGCTCCGGGAATATTGTCCATAACTTACGCGCTGTTGACTTCAGCCGAATCAACGAAGTTGGCTATGGCTACGACTGGGCAGAAGAAAGCAGAAAGTTTGTCAATGAGCAAATAAACACCCGGAATTTCAAAGCGCTTCTGGACCTCGAAAAAGCACCAGCAGCTTTAAAAATGGCTGTCCCTACAACCGACCACTACATTCCACTTATTTATAGTTTAGGCCTGAGCCAACAAACCGATGAAATCGAATTATTTAATGACGCGCTATTAGCAGGAAGCCTTAGCATGACTTCTTTATTTATTGGATAGAATTTCTGACCAAATAAACCTTCCATCCTTTGGGATGTTCTATCTTTGTAAATAGAAAACAAAAATTAGCTCATGTCTCATAGAAATTGGCAAAGTCTCAAAAATTACAAAGACATCAAATTTGAATTTTTTGAAGGAATTGCAAAAATCACCATCAACCGCCCACAGGTATACAACGCATTCAGACCTGAAACCAACTTTGAAATGCTCGACGCTCTTGTTGTTTGCCGCGAGAACCCCGACATCAGTGTTGTTGTACTCACGGGCCAAGGCGATAAAGCATTTTGTTCTGGAGGAGACCAAAACGTAAAAGGAGTTGGTGGCTACATTTCAGAAAATGGTGTGCCCAGACTCAATGTTTTAGACATTCACAAGGCCATTCGCTCTTTGCCTAAACCCGTCATCGCAATGGTGAACGGTTATGCAATTGGCGGTGGGCACGTGCTTCATGTCGTTTGCGACCTCACCATTGCTTCTGAAAACGCACGTTTTGGTCAAACAGGTCCAAAAGTGGGGAGTTTTGATGGCGGCTTTGGTTCTTCTTACCTCGCGCGCCACGTAGGTCAAAAAAAGGCCCGTGAAATTTGGTTCTTGTGCAACCAATATACAGCTGATGAAGCCGAAAAAATGGGTATGGTCAATAAGGTAGTTCCTTTAGCGCAACTCGAGGACACCGTTGTAGAATGGTCGAAAACAATCATGAAAAGAAGCCCCTTGGCCATTCGCATGATCAAGCGCGCAATGAACGCAGAACTAGACGGTCAACACGGCCTCATGGAGCTCGCAGGAGATGCCACCCTACTCTATTACCTTACAGAAGAAGCACAAGAAGGCAAACACGCATTTTTAGAAAAGCGTGACCCTGATTTTCAACAATATCCCAAATTTCCTTAATTATGGATTTCAACAATTTAGCACCAAATGCATTGTGGCAACATTTCGCCGCGCTGAATGCAGTACCAAGACCTTCTAAAAAAGAAGAACGCATCATCGCATTTATGCTCGACTTTGGCCATGCGCTTGGGTTAAATACGCAGCGCGATGCCATTGGTAACGTGGTCATTAAAAAGGCTGCAACAGCCGGAATGGAGGATCGTCAGACCGTTATTCTCCAGAGCCACCTCGACATGGTGCACCAGAAAAACGCCAACACTGTTTTTGATTTTGACCAACAAGGCATCGAAATGTACCAAGATGGCGACTGGATCCGTGCGAAGGGGACCACACTAGGTGCGGACAACGGCATCGGCGTGGCGGCAATCATGGCGCTACTTGCAAGCACAGATATTGCGCATCCCGCACTCGAAGCCTTTTTCACGATCGATGAAGAAACCGGCATGACCGGCGCAAAAGAAATGGATGCCTCGCTATTAAGCGGCACAATTCTTCTGAACCTCGACACCGAAGACGACGACGAACTTTCCGTTGGTTGTGCGGGCGGAATCGATACCAATACGTTCTTCAATTACGAAGAAACTGCTATTCATGCTGGTTATACCACTCACAGCATTCAAATCAGTGGCCTACTCGGTGGGCATTCTGGAATGGATATCGACAAAGGCCGCGGCAATGCCAACAAATGGCTTGCGCGCTTACTTTGGGAAATTTCCCAGCAAATGGACCTACAACTACTCTCTTTTGATGGTGGCAGTTTGCGCAATGCTATTCCACGCGAAGCAACAGCTCAAGTTGCTGTACAAAATGCTACTGAACTTCAAGCCATAGTAGCGCAGTTCAAGCAAACGCTTCAAGACGAATACCATTTAATTGAACCTCATTTTGCATTGGAAGTTCAAGAAGCTCCAGTTGCACTAAAGGCGGTCCAAACCTCTGTATTGAAGCAAATCATCGCTACGCTTTGTGGTGTACACAACGGCGTTTATCGCATGAGCCCTGACATCGAAGGCCTAGTAGAAGCTTCCTCCTCCTTGGCGCGGGTGGTCATTCAAAACGGAAGTTTTACAACGCAATCTTTGCAAAGAAGTTCTGTAGAAAGCACCAAAAGAGAAGTGAGTTTGGCCGTGCGTTGTGCCTTTGAAAACATGGGCGTAACCGTTGAACAAAGCGGCGACTACCCCGGTTGGAAGCCCAACTCGAGTTCGGCAATACTTCAAATCATGAAGCAACACTATATCGATATATTCCATGCTGAACCCAAAGTAAAAGCTTGCCATGCAGGCCTTGAATGTGGTTTGCTCAGTGAAAAACTACCGGGCGTTGACATGATTTCCTTCGGTCCAAATATCCGCGCTGCTCACTCCCCTGACGAATGCGTGCAAATTTCATCGGTTCAAAAATTCTGGAACTTCCTACTTTCTACCTTAACAAACATACCAAAAGCGTAAGCAAAAGCCAATTATGTCACAAACACTCCATACTATAGAAGAAGCCATTTATGAAATCCAGCAAGGACGCGTTGTTATTGTCGTAGACGACGAAGACCGCGAAAACGAAGGCGATTTTCTGACGGCAGCACGCAATGCAACTCCGGAGCTCATCAACTTTATGGCTACGCATGGCCGCGGCCTCATTTGCGCGCCAATTAGCGAAGAGCGTTGTGACCAACTCGGCTTAGAACTCATGGTGCGCAACAATTCTGCTGCTTATGAAACACCATTTACCATCAGTGTAGACCTCATTGGTCATGGCTGCACCACAGGTATTTCCGCCAGCGATCGCTCTCAAACAATTTTGGCCATGATCGACCCGAAAATTCGCCCCGAAGAACTCGGCAAACCAGGCCATATCTTTCCCTTGCGCGCAAGAAAAGGTGGCGTACTTCGCCGTGCCGGACACACCGAGGCTGCCATCGATTTATCCAGACTTGCTGGCTACGAAGAAGCTGGCATCATTGTCGAGATTCTGAACGAAGACGGCTCTATGGCACGCCTTCCCCAACTTTTAGAAATCGCCAAGAAATTTGATTTGAAAATCATCAGTATCGCTGACCTCATTAAATACCGCATTGCACATGAGTCTTTAATTGTAGAGCAAGTTCAGGTTGAAATGCCAACAGTTTATGGCGATTTTCAATTGCGCGCTTTTAAAGACGAAAGCACCGACCAAGACCATTTAGTCCTCACCAAAGGCACCTGGACCGAAGACGAAGCGGTGTTGGTGCGCGTGCATTCTTCTTGCCTCACCGGCGATATCTTTGGCAGCTGCCGTTGCGATTGCGGCCCTCAGCTTCACAAAGCGATGGAGCTCATTAGTCAAGAAGGAAAAGGAGCTATTGTTTATATGAACCAAGAAGGCCGCGGTATTGGCCTACTCAATAAACTCAAAGCCTACAAACTCCAAGAAGAAGGCCTAGACACCTATGAAGCCAATGAAAAATTAGGATTCAAGCCAGATGAACGCGACTACGGCATCGGGGCTCAAATGCTCAGAGCCATTGGCATTCGCAAAATGAAATTAATGTCCAACAACCCTAAAAAACGCACCGGCCTCATTGGCTATGGCTTGGAAATCACTGAAAATATTCCTTTAGAAATTCAAAGTAATATCCATAATGAGCGCTACCTTGAAACCAAGCGCGACAAAATGGGGCACAGCATCAAATTAGATCAATAATGTTACTAGCGAGCGGTATTGTAAAAAAGTACGGGGATTTACAAATTTTGAAAGGCATTGACCTTGAGGTTTCGCCTGCTGAAATTATTTCAATTGTTGGCTCTTCTGGCGCCGGCAAAACAACGCTGCTCCAAATCCTAGGCACCCTCGATTCCCCTACTAGCGGACAGCTCCTCATTGAAGGCAAAAATCCTTTTGAACTCAATGAAAAAGCGCTCTCTCATTTTCGCAATCAGCGCTTGGGTTTTGTTTTTCAATTCCATCAATTGTTACCAGAATTTAGTGCCTTAGAAAACGTTGCGCTCCCTGCCATGATCGGCGGAACCAACCAAACCGACGCACTCAAAGCAGCCCGTAAACTCCTCGATCGCTTTGGTTTAGAAAACCGCGCAGCGCACAAACCTGAAGCGCTTTCAGGGGGTGAGCAACAGCGCATTGCTGTGGCGCGAGCGCTCATCAACCAACCAGCGCTTGTTTTTGCCGACGAACCTTCAGGCAATCTCGACACCGAAAACGCCAACGCCTTGCATCAGCTCTTTTTTGAGCTCCGTTCAGAATTGAAGCAAAGTTTTGTCATCGTGACCCACAATGAAGCTTTTGCACAAATGGCAGACCGCAGCCTTATCATGAAAGATGGTCGTTTCGTTTAGTGACTCCAGGCAAGAACTCCAGGAATTTCTGGATTTCAAAGCACAACAATATGAACAGCCTGCTTTCATTGCAACTGACCCTATTTCTTTAGCGCACCGCTTTACCCAAAAAGAAGACATCGAAATAGTCGCGTTTTTCATGGCCATCTTGGCTTGGGGCAATCGGCAAAGCATTATTAAAAGTGGCGAAAAACTACTAACCATATTAGGTCCAGAACCTCAACAATATGTGCTCAATTACAACGACGGCGACTGCCCTCAATTTGTTCATCGCACTTTTAATCAAACAGATTTAAATGGCTTCTTGCTTGGCTTAAAAGCCATTTATTTGCAAGGCGACTTGGAAAATGCTTTTACATGCAGTCATGCTGAGCCAAGCCTCTTTGATCACATTTGTGCATTTAGAGAGCGGTTTATTCCATATTTAGAACCGAGAACGTTGAAGCATATAGCCGACCCTGCCCATGGTTCTGCAGCCAAACGTTTGGTCATGT
>JBIIZI010000086.1:0-8727 GCA_044346375.1 Crocinitomicaceae bacterium
AAGGTTTGGTGTGTGCTTTGCCATACAAATGTGGGTGTACACCCGGTAAAGCCAAAACATCTTCTAGCCCTTGGTAGTATACTGGGCCTTCGTGTCCTTTTTCGCCCACGAGGTTGAGCATAGCGCCCGCGCTGTGCAGTTCGGTGTCGGCTAGTGGAAGATTTAAAATAGCGCGCAGGTGTTGTTCAAATTGCGAACAACGCGCAATTTCAATGGTGTGGTGGCCGCTGTTGTGGGGTCTTGGTGCAATTTCATTGACCAATAAAGCGCCGTCGGCCGTTAAGAATAGTTCGACAGCCAAAAGACCCACCATATCTAGTTTTTCAATGATGTTTATGGCGATAGCTTGGGCCTGAGTTTCAATTTCTGCAGAAACTGCCGCTGGTGAAAACAAAAACTCCACCAAGTTTGCTTCTGGATTGAATTCGCATTCAACCAAAGGAAAGCACTTGGTTTGACCAGCTTCGTTGCGGGCCACAATAACCGATAATTCTTTGGTGAAAGCGATACACGCTTCAAATATAGAAGGCGCGGTAAAGCTCGTCTTCAATTGATTGGCTTCCTGGATAATGTTGACACCTTTGCCGTCATAACCACCTGTTCGGAGTTTGTGTACAACCGGAAAGCCAAACGGATTTTCTGAAGGCAAGGAGGACTCACAAAAAACAAAAGGTGCAGTGGGGATGCCGTTATCTAGGTAAAACTGTTTTTGCAGGCCTTTGTCGCGAATGAGTTCGAGAATGTGTGGTTGAGGAAAGACTTTAACGCCTTGTTTTTCGAGTGTACGCAGGGCATCTGTATTGACATTTTCGATTTCTACGGTAAGCAGGTCTTTGTTTTGACCAAAGGCCAGCACGGTGTCGTAGTCGGTGAGTGAGCCAACTTGAAAGCTGTAGGCGATTTGAGCGCAGGGGGCTGCTGGGTCGGGGTCGAGCATGTGCAATTGAATGTCAAAACTATTGGCTGCTTGGAGGAGCATTCGCCCCAATTGACCACCGCCAAGCACGCCGATTTGTAGTTCCCTACCGTACCATGTTTTTGTCATGCAGCAAAGATACGTTTAAAATTGTACCTTTGTATGACGATGCGTACAGCGGTTCACATACACGACCTATCTTTCGCGCCCTTCATTTCGGAAACGACAATACAAACGCGCCTCAAAGAATTAGCTAGCCAGTTAGACACTGACTACGCTGGTAAGGATCCTATTTTCTTAGCAGTATTAAATGGCGCCTTTATGTTTGCCTCCGATTTATTCAAACTTTTGAATTGTCAGCCTGAACTTAGTTTTGTGAAGGTCAGTTCTTATGTGGGTACGCAATCTAGCGGAAGAGTAGATGAGCTTATTGGCTTGCAAACTTCGCTCAAAGACCGCCACGTCATTATCATTGAAGATATCCTCGATACAGGTGTCACCATGAACAAAATTTTCACTTTGCTTCATTCTGAACAACCTGCATCGCTTGAAATCTGTGCACTTTTATTAAAACCTACTTCTTACAAAGGAAAACACCAACCTAAATATATTGGCTTTGAAATTGAAGATCGCTTTGTGGTGGGCTACGGCCTAGACTACAAAGAGCGCGGTCGCGAACTTCCAGCTGTTTATCAATTAATCAATTAGATATGTTAAATATTGTACTTTTTGGCCCTCCAGGAGCAGGTAAAGGAACCCAATCCGAAAGACTCATCGAAAAATATGGTCTCGTACATTTATCAACCGGCGATGTCTTTCGCGCCAATATCAAAGGCGAAACAGACCTCGGCAAATTAGCCAAGAGCTACATGGATGCAGGGCAACTCGTCCCTGATGAGGTTACTATCAACATGCTGCGTTCAGAAGTTGTGAAGCACGACGCCCCAAAAGGCTTTATTTTTGACGGCTTTCCACGCACCAACGCCCAAGCACAGGCTTTAGATGAATTTTTAGCGGGTTTAGAAACCGAAATCACCCTCATGCTTGCCCTTGAAGTGGAGGAGAACGAACTCAAAACACGCTTGCTCAAAAGAGCAGAGGTTTCTGGCCGTCCAGACGACGCAGACCCTGCAGTGATTGAAAAACGCATTTCCGTTTACAACCAAGAAACCGCTCCGGTAAAAGCATTTTACCAAGCACAACATAAATTTATTGCCATCGATGGCATTGGTAGCATCGATGACATCACCCAACGTTTATTCTCTGCCATCGATACAAACTAATACATGGCTTCAGACAACTTTGTTGATTACGTAAAAATTCACTGTACCTCCGGAAACGGCGGCGGCGGTTCGACGCACTTTAGACGCGAAAAATACATTCCTAAGGGCGGGCCCGACGGAGGTGACGGCGGCCGCGGCGGACACATTATTTTGCGTGGCAACAAACAACTCTGGACCCTCCTGCACTTAAAGTTTAAAAAACACATCAAGGCAGGCCACGGAGCGCATGGCGCCGGCAACCTCAAAACAGGTTCGCAGGGCGACGACGTCTACATCGACGTGCCACTTGGTACACTTGCCAAAGACGGCGAAACCGGCGAGGTATTGTTCGAAATCACAGAAGAGGGGGAAGAGCGCATCATTCAACGCGGCGGACGCGGCGGAATGGGCAACAACAACTTTAAGTCGCCAACCAATCAAACCCCTCGCTATGCTCAGCCCGGTGAAGAAGGACTAGAAGGCTGGAAGATACTCGAGCTTAAAATCTTAGCCGATGTAGGTTTGGTAGGTTTCCCAAATGCCGGAAAAAGCACCTTGCTTTCTGTGCTGTCAGCGGCCCAGCCCGAAATCGGTGACTACCCGTTTACTACGCTCAGACCAAACTTAGGTATCGTTTCGTACCGCGATTACCGCTCATTCATAATGGCCGATATCCCAGGTATCATCGAAGGAGCCCACGCCGGTAAAGGCTTAGGGTTGCGTTTCTTGCGCCACATTGAGCGCAATTCCATCTTGCTTTTCATGATTGCAGCCGATTCCGATGACATCCAAAAGGAATACAATATTTTGCTCAATGAGCTCAAGCAATATAACCCTGAACTCTTGCACAAAGAGCGCTTACTCGCCATTACTAAGGCAGACATGCTCGACGACGAACTCAAAGCGGCCATTTCCAAAGAATTGCCAACACTTCCGCATTTGTTCATATCATCTGTAGCTCAGCAAGGCCTTATGGAACTCAAAGACCTGATCTGGAAGCATCTCAACCATGATTGAATTTCTGCAGCGCATTGATAACAGTTTACTTTTGCGCATCAATCATTTCAATGCGCCATGGCTAGATCAATGCATGTGGGTACTTTCTTCTAAGTGGATCAATTTTCCGCTGGCTATTTGTATTTTTTTATTGCTTAAGAGTCAATTTTCTTGGAAAAAAACAAGTATCCTATTTTTATTAGCACTTGTAGTTGTTTCCTTGACTGACGTCATTTCAACCCAACTTTTCAAAGATTATTTTGAACGTTTGCGTCCTTCACACAACCCTGTAGTTGGGCCTTACTTGCATTTCTATATGATCGGACCAAATAATCCTTATTTGGGAGGCCAGTTTGGTTTTGTGTCGTCTCATGCAGCCAATTTGGCCGCCATGTTTGCCTTTGTGTTGCCTTACCTGAAAAAGTATACTTTTTCAATTTATCTATTGGGTATTTACGTTTTTTTGGTGGCCTACAGTCGAGTGTATCTTGGCGTGCACTTTCCGTCTGATGTGTTGTGTGGCGCCTTGTTAGGGCTCTTTATAGGTTGGCTATTTAGGCGACATTTATTTGCTCAAGTGATTCAAAAATGGGACTAAACAGTATTTTTCTCGTGTTTTTGGGCGGCGGCATTGGAAGTGTGCTGCGTTTTTTGCTCTCTAAAGTCATGCCTTTTCAAACAAATGCATTTCCTTGGGCAACCCTCCTGAGTAATGTATTAGCAACTTTCGTACTTGCCTACGTTGTTTTTCAATTCAAGGATTCCGATAAGTGGTCGGGTATACAGCCGCTTGTACTGGTTGGTTTTTGCGGAGGACTCTCCACATTTAGCACCTTTTCCTATGAAAACTTTCAGCTCTTACAACAAGGGCAACTGGCCTTGTTTTGGTTCAATGTTTTGTTTTCTTTTGGTCTTGGTTTGTTGGCGTTTTGGTTCTTGGCGCGCCACTGACGGCCTAACTAATGTCTCAACTATTTTTCGACCTTCGCTTTTCCCTTTCGCACTTTTACGGATATCCCAAAGAAATTTGCGTTCCTCTTTTCTGGAGTCTTTCGGGTTAATAATTGGAAAAGGGTAGTCTTGTCCTAGTTTGAAGTTGTAGATAGACATATCCATTTCGGTCATCTTCCAAGGTTCATGTATAAAAGCCAACGGAAGCTCAGCAAGTTCCGGTACCCATTGCTTGATAAAATCTGCTTCTGCATCGTGCTTGTAGCTATTGTGTATCGGATTGTAGACCCGAATGGTATTGACGCCGGTTGTGCCTGCTTGCATTTGAAACTGTGGATAGTGGATACCGGGTTCAAAATCTAAAAATTGTTGAGCGAGGTGCGCCACGCCGTCTTTCCAATCTTGGATGAGGTGATGACACAAAAAGGAAACCACCAAGGCCCTCATGCGAAAGTTGATCCAGCCGGTTTGCTGCACACAACGCATGTTGGCATCAACCAGCGGAAACCCTGTATTTCCGGTTTTCCAGGCTTCTAGAAATGCGTCATTTTTCGGATAAGAAAGTCCTTCATAGGCTTTATTGATACAGGTTGTGGCGTAGGTGCAGTCCGTTTCAAATTTTTGAATAAAATGACAATGCCAGTGCAAGCGTGTCAAAAAGGCCTCGAAATTAGGCTTGTTTTTGGGGTCTTGATTCATGTATCCTGAGGTGGCCCTTACCACTTGCCGCACCGAAAGATTTCCCCAGGCTAGAAAAGGGGAGAGCCGACTACATGTTTTGCGGCTGAGCGCTGGTTTAGAGATTCCTTTTTGATACCCCAAGATGCGTTTTTGGAGAAAATCAGCTAAATATTTTTCAGCGTATTTGGGGCCTGCTTTCTGAAATAAAGGGCCGTATGCTTGAATTTGCTTGTTTAGACTTTCTGGAAGCTGAAAACCATGTTCCCATTCCACTGCTCTCCCTTTTTCAAAAGTGTTCTCAATGATGGGGCTGTTGACATATCCAAACCAAGAGCGGTCCCAGGTTTTGCGGTTTTTGAGCCCGCGAATGATGCCATCGCGCTGAAATTCTTGCCATTGCGCATCATTTTTTGCCAATAATTCCTTTACCAACAAATCACGCTGAAAGGTGCGGGGTTGCCCCGATTCTTGATAGCTCCAGACCTGACTTATAGTAAACTTTTCAATAAGTGTCATCCATACTTCTTTAGCCTCGCCGTAAAGAACTGTTATTTTTCGTTGGTAGGGCTCGAGAAGTTGATTGATTTGTACTATAGATTGCCATTGAAATTGCCAATGCCGCAGGCTGTTTTCAGGTGCAGCCCATTCTGTTGGTTCGAGTAGCCAAATATAAAGAAGGGGTAAACCACTGCGTTCAGCAGCATCTAGCGCAGCGTGGTCAGTAAGTCGTAAATCGCGTTTGAACCAGACAATCCCAATTTCAGGCTTCATGCTGAAGGTGTTTTTGTACTTTTTTCCAAAAGTTGAAAAAAGAACCCGGTTGCGCTGCAAAGGCGGGCAAGAGCCATGACCGCTCATCGGTTTGGATGCTATATGTGGTGGTGAGCGGATGTTCTTTGCTAAAGGTGAATTCTGGATTGATGTGTTGGCTAAGGGTGGCCCACGTGCCAACTATTATTTGTAAATCAGGGATGTTTATTTTGGCGAGTTCATTGATCCAATTGTATACTTTTTCAGTGAAGGGATAGTCTTTCCATTGGTCGAGGTCCCAAAATAAAATGCGGTTTCCTTCTTGCTCCGTTCTCCAAAGTGGGTCTAGATGATACGGCGTATATAGAAAAGTAGGCACATTTGGATCAATTTCAAATGCTCGAGTTGCAGTTGGTTCAAACGGGTATTCGGGTTCACTCCAGGTACAATCAATTTGGAGTTCGGGAAGTTGCTCATAGGATACATCCAATAAAGAGCCTAATTGCGTGCTTCCTGTATACTTATTGATGTTGTCTTGGTTGGCATAATACACTTTCGGTGCATTTGCTCCGCAGACCCATTGCCAACTTAGGTGATTGCTTGCGGCGTCTGCATCGCAGAGCTGTGAAAACAGCCATTTGGCAGCCGTGCGCCAATGGCAGCCATAATGATTGCAAACAAGCGCTGCTAAATACATGCGCATATGGTTGTGCAAGTAGCCTGTGGTTGGAAGTGTAAGCAAAGCCTCGTCAATGGCTTGAACGCCAGTGTTGGCTTGCAGAATTTCTTGTGGTATTTGGCTGTGGTTTTTGGTCCAAAATTGGGCTGCGCGCATTTCGTATTGTGGGTTGTGGTGCTGCCAAATGCGCTGTGCGTGTTCTCTCCAGCAGAGTTCCATGACGAACGCTTCCATTTGATACAATTTAAAACCCCGTATCAGAAGTCGGTCATAAACATCCCGAACAGAGAGCAGCCCGCGCGAAAGATAAGGCGACAGGTAACTAACACCACCAGAAATATAGTTTCTGGTTTTGCCATAACGAATAGGGTCGAACTGATCTATTTGCGCATAGATTTCGTCTAAGCTGCGCAGCGGTATCATACGCGTAAACTTGAAATACCGCCGTCTACATGCAAGATTTGTCCACTGATCCAAGATGCCTGGTCACTGAGTAAGAAGGCTGCCATATGGGCGATGTCAGCGGCTTCACCTACGCGTTTGAGCGGATGCCTTGCGGCGTTGGCTTCGCGTTTGGCGTCGGAATTGAGCAAGTTTTCAGCTAAAGGGGTATTGGTTAATGAGGGTGCAATGGCATTGACGCGAATTTTTGGGGCAAGTTCGGCGGCAAGCGCACGCGTGAGCCCTTCGATGGCCCCTTTTGAAGCAGAAACCAAGCTATGGAAAGGCAAGCCTTGCTGAACAGCGACGGTTGAGAAAAGAACGATAGCTGCTTGCTCGCTTTTTTTGAGTGCAGGTAGGGCTGTTTGAATGCTTTGAATGGCTCCAAGAACTTGAAGCTGGTAGTCGGATTGAAAATCAGCAGTACTGAATCGGTTGAAGGGTTTGAGGGCAATTGTGCCTGGGCAATAAACCAATCCGTCTAAAATATCGGGAAATTGAAGCGCAGTAGGTTCCAATACATTATAATGCGTCCAAGTTAAATTCGGATGCGTAAATGTAGGACTGGTGTTTGAATAGGTAGCAAAAACGTGGTGACCTGCTTCGAGTAGTTGGTTGGCTAGGGCAAATCCGATGCCTTTTGATGCGCCGATAATAGCGATATTTTTAGTTTCCATGTTTTTGTAACAAATTTGCACTACCTTGGTTTAGAATTGTTAAAAAAATCAAGATGAATTTCCTCAAACACCACTTCGCAACCTTTCTTATCTGTGCAGCAGTCATTATTACCGGCTTCATTTTAGGAAAGTCTTATATGTCAAAAGGCAAGCCCGACGACACCGTTTCGGTTATAGGTTTGGGGGAAGAATCCTTTGATTCAGATCTGATTGTTTGGCGCGCTTCCTTTTCTCGCAGTAGTATGGAACTCAAAGACGCATACACCCAACTCAATGCAGATATTCGAAAAGTAAAATCTTACCTCAAATCTCGCGGAATTTCAGACGATGAAATGGTATTCGAGGCAGCGGATATTACCAAAGAATGGAGCCAAATCTACGACGATGATGGCAATGTCCGCCAAACGATTTTCGACGGTTATTCGCTCAATCAGAGTGTCAAGGTAAGCTCTAAAAAAGTAAACGTTGTTGAACAAACTTCGCGTCAGGTTTCTGAACTGATAGACGCAGGTATCGAACTCAATTCAGATGCGCCAGAATATTACTACACGAAGTTGGCGCAATTAAAGCTCAAAATGATTGAGGCCGCTACCAAAGATGCACATGAACGCGCAGCCAAAATAGCCGAAAACGGTGGTGGTAGTTTAGGTAAACTGATGTATGCCGACATGGGCGTTTTTCAGATTACTGCAGAAAACTCTTCTGAAGAATACGAGTGGGGAGGAAGCTTCAATACGAGTTCTCGCCGCAAAACAGCGAGCGTCACGATCCGCTTGAAATATGAAATTGATTAGATAAACTGAGTTTTATCAAGCTGTAGCCACTCTAAGGTTGCATTGCAGAAGATATCTTCTTTGACGGCAGCGCTAAGCTTGCTGTCTTCTATGAACTTGCCAATCTCTAAATCACCGAGAGGGAAGGGGTAGTCGCTACCCAAACAAACGCGTTTAGAACCCTGCATTTTGAGGATGTATTCCAAAGCATCGATGTCGTGGGTGATGCTATCCACCCAGAATTTACCGAGGTAAGTGCGTGGGTTGTGTGGGTTGTCAATAGCTACCAAATCTGGACGGCAATTGAATCCGTGCTCGATGCGGCCTAAAGTGGGTAAAAAGGAGCCGCCAGCATGTGAAAAACAAACTCTGAGCTTAGGTAAGCGCTCCAAAACCCCTCCAAAAATAAGTGAACATGCTGCTCTTGAGGTTTCGGCTGGCATCCCAACCAACCAAGGAAGCCAGTATTTTTTCATGCTGTCAAAACCCATCATTTGCCACGGATGGATCATGACTGCCATACCTAGGCGTTCGCAAGCTTCAAAAATAGGAAAGAACTTTTCTTCGCTGAGGTTTTCGTCGTTGATATTCGAGCCAATTT
>JBIIZI010000087.1:0-8717 GCA_044346375.1 Crocinitomicaceae bacterium
CATCACTGACTTTCCTGTTAACTGACAAACTCGTGACATGTCTATATTATTACGTGTAATTACAAAAGCGGATGCAAAGATAACAACTTTTTACAATACTACAAACCCATTATCCACAAAATAGCAGCCTTTTTCAACAAAGCACATTATTTCCCTTGATTTCTCGGATGATGACTTAAGATCGCCGTTCGTAAAAATCGTTGGTCGAGATGGGTGTAAATCTCTGTGGTGGTGATAGATTCGTGTCCGAGCATCTCTTGTACTGCGCGCAAATTTGCACCGCCTTCCACTAAATGAGTGGCAAAACTATGTCGAAAAGTATGCGGAGAAATTTGCTTACCTAGGCCAATTTTTTGTGCCAATTGCTTGATGATCGTAAAAATCATGACTCTCGTGAGGGCGGCTCCTCTGCGGTTGAGAAAAATGAAATGTTCTTGTCCTTTTTTGATCGGAACTTCAAGTCTAGATTGTGCTGAGTAGTTGGTAATTTCTTGAACAACTTGGGGCGACACCGGCACCAAGCGCTCCTTATTGCCTTTTCCAATCACACGAATGAAACCTTCGTCAAAATACAAATCAGAGAAGCGCAGGCCAATGAGTTCCGATACGCGCAAACCGCAGCTGTAAAGGGTTTCGAGCATGGCATGATTGCGTTGCCCCTCTGCCACACTTAAATCAATGGCAGCAAGTAAGGCATCGATTTCGTCAATTTCAAGTACTTCTGGTAATTTTCTACCTAGTTTGGGTTGTTCCAATAGTTCGGATGGGTCGATATGGATGTACCGTTCTAAGATGAGGTAGCGAAAAAACTGCTTGACACCAGAAATGATGCGCGCCTGGCTTCGTGCGCTGAGTCCGAGGTCGTAAAGATGTGCTACGAAAGTTTTGAGTTGTTCGTAAGTAACTTGTTCCGGTTTGCTTTTTTCGCTGGTGAAATGCGCGGCCAATAAGCTGACATCGCGCTGGTAGGCCAGTATAGAGTTTTCAGCCAAACCCTTCTCGATTTTCAGGTATGAAACAAAATCCTTAATATAGCGCTCCCAATGCATGTCTTATGAAGTTGCTTGTTGTCAATGGTCCAAACCTGAATTTGCTCGGTACCCGAGAAACACAAATATATGGGAATGTCACCTTTAATGCATTTTTCGAGGAGCTTAAAAATGAGTTTTCACATGAATTGACTTATTTTCAGTCAAACATAGAAGGGGAACTCATTGACCAACTTCAAAATTCCAACGCCGACGGCATCATTTTGAATGCGGGTGGCTATACCCATACTAGCGTTGCGTTGCGCGATTGCATTGCCGCTATATCTATTCCAGTTGTTGAGGTGCACATTTCGAATATTGCAGGGCGCGAAAGCTTCCGCCATGAGTCCTTATTGAGCCCGGTTTGCAAGGGTTGTATTTTTGGTTTTGGTTTGGAGGGGTACCGGTTGGCTATCAAAGCATTTGAGTTATAGTATTTTGGCATCATTTTGGTAGCAAAAGCCAAAATTTTCCAAATGAGATTATTCCTTACTTTTAGTTTTCTTTTTCTTTTCACCTGCACTTCTTTTGCGCAGCGCAAAGTACAACTCGTCATTCTTTTCGACACCTCAAATAGCATGGATGGCTTGCTCAATCAAGCAAAATCCCGCATTTGGGCCATTGTCAATGAGGCTTCCACACTGACCTATCAAGGCGCTCCGGTTACCTTAGAAATTGCCATGTACGACTACGGTAACTCAACAATTCCAGCCGCTAAAAATCACATCCGCAAGCAACTCGATTTTTCGACAGACCTCGATTTGGTTTCCGAAAAACTTTTTGGTTTGCGCACCAGTGGAGGAGATGAATTTTGTCCGGCAGTCATTGTTTCTTCGCTTAAAGAACTCAATTGGTCTAACAGCCCACAAGACCTCAAACTTATTTATATTGCAGGTAATGAATCCTTTAAACAAGGGCCAATTTCAACCGCAACTGCTTGCGAACTCGCCGCCGAGAAACACGTTTTGGTGAGCACCATTTTTTGTGGAGACAGACTACAGGGCATCAATTTAGGTTGGAAAGAAGGTGCCGATTGCGCTAAAGGAGATTTTTTCAACATTAATTCAGATGCTGCCATTAAACAAATCGAAACCCCTTTCGACGACCAAATTATCGAGCAAAATCGCCTACTGAACAACACCTACATCGGTTATGGATCCGTGGCAATTGAATCGAAGTCCAAGCAACTATCTCAGGATGCCAATGCATGGGGTATTTCAAAATCCGTCGAAACTGAGCGTTATTTAGTGAAGTCTAAGTCGAGTTATAAAAATGAAAAATGGGATATTGTGGATGCCAATTTAGCCGATTCAACGAAAATTGCTTTGCTCAAAGAGGACGAGTTGCCGGCTGAAATGAAAGGCATGACCGTGGAGCAGCGTCAGGCATTTGTAAAACAAAAAACCGAGGAGCGCAGTGCTATTCAAAAAGAAATGGCGCGTTTGGAGAAAGAGCGCAGCAAGTACATCGAAGCTGAAAACGCCAAAACAACCCAAGCCAAACCCGATGACTTTGGAACGGCTGTAGCTACGTCAATGCGCAATAACGCCAAAATCCTTGGTTTTGATTGAGGCTTGTTTTGGGTAGCGTGTTTCTATTAACTTTGTATCTATGATGCAACAACTCGAACATTACTTTACGCATATCGATCCTGTTTTTGCAGCCTTTTTGGCCACCACTTTTACCTGGTTGGTAACAGCAGCAGGCGCTAGTTTGGTTTTCTTCTTTAAAAATATGCACCGCGGCTTGCTCGACGGCATGCTTGGCTTTACCGGTGGTGTAATGGTGGCGGCCAGCTTTTGGTCTTTGCTCATGCCTTCCATCGAGCTTTCCGAAAGGCTTTATCCAAGCGCACCCTGGATGCCAGCCGCTGTTGGTTTTCTGACAGGTGCGTTGTTTTTGTTTTTCCTCGACAAAAAATTACCGCATTTACACATCAACTTCAATGAAAACGAAACTGAGGGTGTCAAAACGCAGCTACACAAAACCACCCTTTTGGTACTCGCTATTACTTTGCACAACATTCCCGAAGGCTTAGCTGTTGGGGTTTTATTTGGCGCAGCAGCCAACGGCATGGAAGGCGCTACAATTGCTGGTGCTATTGCTTTGGCAATTGGAATTGGTATCCAAAACTTCCCGGAAGGATTTGCCGTGGCTATGCCTTTGCGGCGAGCGGGAGCGAGCCGCATGAAGAGTTTCATGTATGGCCAACTCTCGGCTATTGTAGAGCCAATTGCGGGCGTTATTGGCGCTGTAGCAGTCATTTACATGGAACCCATATTGCCTTTTGCGCTGTCTTTTGCCGCAGGCGCCATGATCTTTGTGGTGGTGGAAGAGGTTATCCCTGAAACCCAGCGCGATAAATACACCGACGTTGCCGTTTTAGGCTTCATTGGGGGCTTCTTAGTGATGATGATCTTAGATGTAGCTTTGGGTTAATAAGTAAGGATTTCTTGAAGTGCTTTTCTCAATTCTTTAAGTTTTTTATCGTCAATGCGGCCAATCTTTTCAATAAAGCGCTCTTTTGAAATAGAGCGGATGTGAAAAGTAAAAATTTCAGACTTTTCTTTCAGGCCATTTTCAGGATCGGGTTCAAGAATGAGATTGCCTTTATAGTTCTTAATTTTTGTAGAAAGTGGGAGTCCAACAACGAGTGGCGTATGGGTATTGAATAAATTTCCGCTGAAAACCAAAATTGGCCGAAAGCCTGCTTGTTCGCTACCCCGTGTAGGGTCGAGGTTGGCCATCCAAATTTCACCTTGTTTCATCTTGATGAAGGTTGTTGAGTTGGGTGTAATAAGCCTGCATGCCTTCTTCTGCTAAAAGCAGGACGTCGGTATCAGTAGCCATTTGGCGATAAGATTTGATATAGGCCGCTTTATTGAGCTGCTCTAAATAGAGAGCAAGTGCCTTTTCAATGATTTTATTTTTAGGAACGTTCAGTTCTTGAGCTTTTTCGGAAAGCAAAGCAAAAAGTGTGTCTGGGAGTGAACTCGTGAAAACTTGCATATTTATGATTTATAAATATAAAGTTAGTTCATTTGATTTGAAGGCACAAAAAAAAGCCCTCCAATTTGAAGGGCCTGTGGGTAAATTTCAGTATCGATTATACTGCGAACTGTTAATTGCAAATAGCTTGTGCAGTTGCAGTTAGGATTTCTCTAACTTCTTCTAAAGTTGGTGCTTCGGCGTAGGTGCGCAACACGGGTTCTGTGCCCGAAGGGCGGATCATTACCCAGCGTTCGTCGTCGAAGAAATACTTGAAGCCATCGATGGTTTGTACTTCTCGAACTTGGTATTTGCCGAAAGATTTGTAGTTGTCTGCTTTGCAGTTGGCGATGATTTTTTGTTTGAGTTCTTCGGTGATGTGAAGGTCGTTGCGTTCAAATTGGAAAGGCCCAACGATAGCATATACTTCGTCTATGAGTTCGTCTAGGGTTTTGCTAGATTTGGCCATGAATTCCCATACAATGAGGCCCATCCAGATGCCGTCGCGCTCTGGAATATGTCCTTTAACGGCAATGCCTCCTGATTCTTCACCACCAAGAAGAACATCTTCTTTGATCATGATGTTGGCAATTTCTTTAAAGCCAATTTTGGTCACTTCTAATTCCAGACCGTAATGCTTGCAGAGTTTTTCGACGCGCGGTGTCACTGAAAATGCAATAACAACCTTGCCTGTCATTTGCTTGTACTTGACCATATAATGGATCAAAAGCAAGATGATGTGATGAGAGTCTACAAACTCACCATGGCTGTTGTAAAGGCCAATGCGGTCTGCATCGCCGTCGGTAGCGAGTGCGCAAGAGATATCTCCTCTTGTTTGGATGGTTTGCGCCAATTCTTGAAGGTTTTTGGCAATTGGCTCTGGGGCGGTACCCATGAATGATGGATTGGGAACGCAGTGCAAAAGTTCAACTTCAGGTAAAACGAGAGGAAGCGCACGTTGGCCAGCACCGTACATGGCGTCGTACATGAGTTTGAGCCCTGAGTTGCGGATGGCAGCGAGGTCAAAATTGGCTTTGACGTGGTTGATATAACGCGTCTCGATATCGATTTCTTCGAGCTGACCAGAACTGAGCGCTCTTTGGAGGTCGATTGCTTGAAAATCAATGCTGCAAACATCTGGGATGAGCGCTTCTACTTCATTGACTTTTTCTGGCTCTAGTGGCCCTCCAAACTTGGCTTTTAATTTGAAACCGTTGTAAGATGGCGGATTGTGGCTTGCTGTAATGATGATGCCTACTTCGCAGCCCAACTGATTGGCTGCTAGTGAGATCATTGGGGTAGAGACAAAGCCGCGGGCCATTTTGATTTGAATGCCTTGGGCTAACAAAACTTTGGCTGCGGTTTCCATGAAGAGTTCGCCTGCAAAGCGGCAGTCGTGGCCAATAACGACCGTTGGGTTTTCAAATTGTGCCTTAAGCCAGATGCCTGTGGCTTCGGTAACGCGAGCTACGTTTTCAACGGTGAAGTCTGCTGCAATGATAGCTCTCCAGCCATCGGTTCCAAATTTAATAGGTGTTGCCAAAGTAAAATTATTTAGTAAAATGTTGAACTGTAGTTTCGATGATCTGGATGCATTCGCGGAGTTGCGCCTCGTCAATAACGAGCGGCGGTGCAAAACGAATGATGTTGCCGTGGGTAGGCTTGGCCAGTAGGCCGTTTTCTTTGAGCGCTACACACAAGCGCCATGCGGTGTCTGAATCAGGGCTGTCATTGACCACAACTGCATTGAGTAGGCCTTTGCCACGCACCATGACGAGCAGGTCATGTTGGTCAATGATGCGCTGCATTTCACTTCTAAACAAGTGGCCGAGCTTGCGTGCATTTTGAATGAGGTGTTCTTCTTCAACAGCCGTGAGTGCGGCAATTGCTACCTTGGCTGCAATAGGGTTGCCACCAAAAGTGGAGCCGTGCTGCCCGGGCTTGATGACCATCATGATGTGGTTGTCGGCGAGTACTGCAGATACGGGATATACGCCTCCGGAAAGTGCTTTGCCTAAAATGAGGATGTCAGGTCGGGCGTAGGTTGCGGCTTGTTGTTCGCATTTGTTTTCACATGTACAGTTGCCACAAACCGCCAAAAGGCTGCCGGTGCGTGCAATGCCTGTCTGAACTTCGTCGGCAATAAATAGGGCGTTGTGTTGGGTGCAAAGCGCTCTAGCCTGACGCATGTAGTTGTCGTCGGGGGTATACACACCAGCCTCGCCTTGGATGGGTTCTACTAAAAAACCAGCCACATTTGGTTGGGCAAGTGCTGCCTCGAGTGCGGCAATGTCGTTGTAGGGTATGGAGATGAATCCGGCTGGATATGGTCCAAAGTTTTTGTTAGAGTCGGGGTCCGAAGAAAAGGAGACGATAGTGGTGGTGCGGCCGTGAAAATTGCCTTCACAAACCACTATTTGCGCTTGGTTTTCTGCGATACCTTTTTGTTCATAGGCCCATTTGCGACACAACTTAATCGCAGTTTCTACCGCTTCTGCTCCGGTATTCATCGGAAGCACTTTGTCAAAGCCGAAGTAGTTGGTGACGTACTTTTCGTAGTCGCCTAGGCAATCGTTGTAGAAAGCACGGGAGGTCAGGGCTAGGGTTTGAGCCTGATCGATGAGGGCCTGGGTAATTTTTGGGTGAGCGTGCCCTTGATTGACTGCCGAATAAGCAGAAAGAAAATCAAAATAACGCTTGCCATCGACGTCCCAAACGTAAACACCTTCACCTTTTGTTAAGACAACTGGTAGCGGGTGGTAGTTGTGGGCGCCGTGCTGATCTTCTAGATCGATAAAGGCTTGGGTTTTGTCAGAATGAGTAATTGTTGATTGCATAAGAAGCAAAGATAAGGAATCCATCAAAATCTTTATCAATTGTATTGTTCTTTGCGGCTCTAAAGCCTTATTTTAAATATTTTTGATGCATATGCTGTTTCCCACTTACAACTTTTCATTTTTTTCAATAATTTACTTGGCTCTTGTTTTTGTTTCTTTGTCTTTGACGTCATTATTTGCTCAAAAACAAATCGATGATCAAGTGCATGGCTGGGTTGCGTATCAAGGTAACCACAAACTCAATAGTCAATTTGACTTGCATACTGAATACCAGTGGCGCAGAGCAGATGTTTTTTCAGATTGGCAGCAATCGCTAACTAGGATAGGTCTGGATTATAAGCTGAACCCATCAGTGACTATTTCTGGCGGTTATGCTTGGATCCTAACGTATCCTTATGGTAGTCAACCCATAGCCAATCGAACAAACGAAAACCGATTGTGGCAACAAGTTATTTTAAAACAACCCATTGGCAACTTTCAAGTACAACACCGGTACAGGCTTGAGCAGCGCTGGACAGACAACCAATTCAAGCAGCGCATGCGCTACCGCGTGCAAGTTTTGATTCCGCTGCAAAAATCTTTCGTCGACAAAAAACAGGGTGTATTCCTGAATGTCAATGACGAAGTTTTTCTTGGGTTCGGTAATGGAATTGGTAAGAACATCCTAGATCAAAACCGATGTATTGGGGCAGTTGGTTATCAATTCAATAAGGATTTCAGTATGCAAATAGGTTATCTCAATCAGTTTGTGATCAAGTTTGATGGCTTGCACATGGAGCGCAACCACACACTTTGGACATCTGTTGTGTACAATTTAGATTTTTCAAACTAGGTGTTTGTGTGATTTTTTAAACGATTGAAGCCCCTGTAAACGGTGGCTTTTTTTTATCTTTCAAGAAAAAAACTTGAAAAGAAGAGAATTTATCCAGAAAACAAGTGTAGTAGGTGCCGGTGCTTTGTTGCTTCCACAACAAGTGCTCTCATTTGATTCGAGTACTAAAAATCGCGTTCGTCTTGGCTTTATTGCCACCGGTTTTAGAGGTCAAACCCACATTGAAGAAATGCTCAAGCGTTCCGATGTCGACATCATAGCGCTTGCTGATCCAGATCCGCGCATGATCAAAGATGCGTTGGCTTTGATTGAAAAAGCTGGACGTCCTGTACCTGCAGTTTATCAGAATGGTCCGGACGATTACCTCAATTTACTAAATAGAACAGACATTGATGCCGTATTTGTGAGTTCCCCATGGGAATGGCATTTGCCACATGGCATTGCTGCTATGAAAGCGGGAAAAATTGTCGGAATGGAAGTTGGCGGTGCCCTTCAACTCGATGATTGCTGGGCGTATGTCAAAACCTCCGAGCAAACCAAAGTTCCAATTATGCCTTTGGAAAACGTATGCTACCGCCGCGATGTCATGGCCATTTTAAACATGGTGCGCCAAGGCATGTTTGGCGAAATTGTACATGCCCAGGGTGGTTATGAGCACGACCTCCGTGGGGTGTTGTTCAACGACGGCAAGAGCGCCTACAACTCTGGTGTAGAATTCGGAGATAAAGGCTATAGCGAAGCCGCTTGGCGCACCAACCATTACCTGAACCGCAACGGCGAGCTTTATCCAACGCATGGTTTGGGCCCAGTTGCCACCATGCTCGACCTCAACCGTGGCAATCGCTTGGTGCGCCTGAGCTCTTTCTCGAGTAAAGCCAGGGGTTTACACAATTATATTGTCGAACATCCAAAAGGAGGTGAGGCACATCCCAATGCTAAAATAAAATTCAAACAAGGTGATGTCGTGACCACTCATTTGCAATGCGCCAATGGCGAAACGATTATCCTAACCCACGACACCAGTCTGCAGCG
>JBIIZI010000088.1:0-8715 GCA_044346375.1 Crocinitomicaceae bacterium
AAGGTGGAGGTAAAGAACATTCAAAGGTGATCAAAATGGTCAAGTCTGAAAAGTCTGGCTCTTACACCTTCAAAGAAGAAATCGTACACAACGACAAAGTTAAAGAGTGGTTTACCAAAGGCTAAACTGTTGTGCATTCCCTTTTAAAGCTTCCAAGTTGGGAGCTTTTTTTTTACCTTAGCAAATGGGCATATTTGATTTTTTTTCGAAATCTAAAAAAGAAACCCTTGATCCGGTTCAAAAAGAAACCCTCGATCAAGGTCTAGAGAAAACCAAACAAACCTTTTTCTCTAAAATCACGCGCCTGCTCGTGGGCAAGAGCCGCGTAGATCAAGGCGTCCTCGACGACCTCGAAGAACTGCTCATTACCGCCGATGTCGGCGTCGAGACCACCCTTAAAATCATTGAGCGCATCGAGACCCGCGTGTCCAAAGACCGCGTCATCAACTCCGAAGAACTCAATCAAATTCTCCGAGACGAAATCATCGGCTTACTCGAAGAAAATGCCGCAAACTTTGAAGGCAAACTCAAAGTTGACAAACCAACAGACGGCAACCCTTATGTATTAATGGTTGTGGGCGTCAATGGCGTGGGCAAAACCACCACCATTGGCAAACTTGCTTACCAAATGAAACAAGCCGGCCTCAAAGTAGTTTTGGGCGCCTCAGACACCTTTAGAGCAGCTGCCGTAGACCAACTCATCATTTGGGCCGACCGCGTAGGGGTTCCTATCGTACAACAAGGCATGGGCGCCGACCCAGCAAGTGTGGCTTTTGACGCGTTGCAATCGGCCAAAGCGCAAGGCGCTGATGTCGTGATCATCGATACCGCTGGGCGCTTACACAACAAAGTCAATCTGATGCAAGAGCTCTCCAAGATCAAGCGCGTGATGGACAAAGTAGTGCCCAATGCACCCCACGAAATTTTGTTGGTGCTAGATGGTTCAACAGGGCAAAACGCCTACGAACAAGCCAAGCAATTTGCACAAGCCACCGACATCAATGCTTTAGCTGTTACCAAACTAGACGGCACGGCAAAAGGTGGTGTCGTTATTGGCATCTCTGACCAAATGAAAATTCCAGTCAAGTACATTGGCGTCGGCGAAAAAATGCAAGACCTCCAACTCTTCGACCGCAAAGCATTTGTCGAAACGCTTTTCAAGTAAACTTTAGATCAATTGCTGCGCCACGTAAGTAGCGTATTGTCCTTTGAGCGCCATGAGTTCGTCGTGCTTGCCCTGCTCGATGATCTGGCCATCTTGCAAGACCAATATCTGATCTGCTTGTCGGATGGTAGACAAACGGTGCGCAATAACGATAGATGTGCGACCTTTCATGAGTTCTTCTAAAGCAGTTTGCACCAAGCGCTCAGAGGTGGAGTCTAGTGCGGAGGTAGCTTCGTCGAGAATTAAAATCGAAGGATTTTTTAAAATGGCACGCGCAATAGCAATGCGTTGTTTCTGACCGCCCGACAACTGAATACCGCGGTCCCCGACTTCTGTAGCTAACTGCTCAGGGAAGGTGGAAATGAATTCCCAGGCATTTGCTTTTTGTGCAGCGTCCATGACTTCTGTGTCGGTAGCATCTGGGCGCCCAAAACGGATGTTTTCTAAGATGCTCCCTGAAAACAACAAGACCTCCTGAGGTACGATAGCCATATGCTGGCGTAAAGCGTGTAAATCAAACGTACTAGCTTTGCTCGAGCCAAAATAAATTTCGCCTTCAGTTGGTTGGTAAAACTGCAATAGCAAATTAGCGATCGTAGACTTTCCAGAACCACTTTTACCTACTAGCGCTAAAGTTTGATTGGGTGCCAGCGTGAAGTTGATTCCTTTGAGTACTTCGATATCTGCGCGCTGCGGGTAACTAAAATGTAAGTTTTCAAAACGAACCGAGCCATCTATTGAAATTGGAGCTGGTGTATGGTTTGTCTGCTCTGAGCTTTCTTGCAAGATATCGAGGAGGTTTTCGGTGGCGCCTACTGCTTTTTGCACACTAGCGTATAAATCGGGTAAAGAACCAATGGAGGCGCCCATCATGATGGTGAACAACACAAACTGATAAAAACCTTCAGATGCCAACTCAGGATTAGGGCCTTGGGTCATGAGGAGGCCCTTCCATACAATAAAAACGATAGCACCGAACAAACAAAAGATGATAAATGAGACAAACAATCCACGCCAAATTCCGCTTCTGACATTGAGGTCGCGGGTTTGTTGGGTGCTCTTTTTGTATTTACCCAACAAAAACCATTCGTTGGTAAACGCTTTTACGTTGGCAATGCCGGTCAGTGCCTCCTCTAAGATTGAATTAGAGGTAGCGATGTAGTCTTGTGCTTCTTTACTGAGTTTGCGGATGTAGCGGCCAAAAAATACCGCCACAATAGCCATGACTGGCACAGTTGCCAGCATAATTAGGGAGAGTTTCCAGGAAATAAAGAACAAAAAGGCGATGCCGCCAAAAACAATGATGATTTGTCTGAAGAACTCAGCGATGGTGGTGCGAAGAACTTCTTGGATTTGGGTGATGTCAGATGCTACTCGAGAAGTGAGCTCCCCTACCTTTTGACGGTTGAAAAAGTCCATGGGCATATAGACTAACTTGGCAAAGGCATCGTTGCGCATGTCGCGCAGGGCATTTTCGGTGACATTATTAAAAAGCACAACCCTTACAAAAGAAAACACACTTTGAAAAAAGAAAAGCATGAAGAGCGCAAACGCAATTTGGTTGACATTAGAAAGGTCGATCAAGCGAATAGCTTGCTCAGGATTAGAAGTTGTATTGGAGCTGCCAAGTAACTTACCCATGAGGTATGGAAAGACCAAACCCGCAGAGGTACTGAGCACCAAGAAGATCCAGCCAATAAAATAAGTGCCCGCGTAAGGCTTCAGGTAACGCAGAAAACGCGCAGCCTTGCGCCAGCTGTCTTTGGTTAGTTTTACTTTGGGTTCTTTTGTTTTTTTGGGTCTCATCATGGCTAAGGCGCTTTGCTCTACAAATTTAACGTGCTTTCTTGGGGCAATGGCTTTTTTTCACGATTTTTGTCGAAAGAATTTGAAATTCTAAAAAATTAACTATCTTTGCATTCCCAAAAACATTACAAATAACGACACGACATGAAAAGAACGTTTCAACCATCGGTAAGAAAAAGAAGAAACAAACATGGCTTCCGTAGCCGTATGGCCACCAAAAACGGTCGTCGTGTATTGGCTGCGCGTCGTCGCAAAGGCCGTAAAAAATTAACTGTATCTGACGAAGGAATGCACAAGCGTTAATCCGTTAGTTAAATCCATACTAAAAGCTCCTTCCTTTTTGGTTGGAGCTTTTTTTATGCGCATACTTTCTACATTCTTTAGGACATAAAAAAGGGCCGCAATTGCGGCCCTTGTGTCTTTCCAAAATTGTTGACTGATGGAAAGGAGGAACTATGCAGGTACTTGAGGCGCCGCAGCTAAAATGCTGGCGTCGGTCTCGGCTGCAAACTTTTCAAAATTTTTGACAAACTTGGCAGCTAAATTTGCCGCAGTTTGATCGTAGGCTTGTTTGTCGGCCCAGGTGTTGCGCGGGTTGAGAAGTTCTGTCGGAACACCTTCGCAAGCGCTCGGAAACGCCAACTCAAAGAAAGGCATGTTTTCGTAGGCGACATCCTTGAGTTTGCCCGTAAGCGCAGCGGTGATCATAGCGCGTGTGTAAGACAATTTCATTCTTGAACCTACACCGTAAGATCCGCCAGACCAACCCGTATTGATGAGCCAAACGTTGATGTCTGTACCTTCTAATTTATCGCCAAGTAATTTGGCATATTTAGCAGGATGCAAAGGCAAGAAAGCAGCACCAAACCCAGCTGAGAAAGTAGTGGTCGGCTCGGTGATACCTACCTCTGTGCCGGCTACCTTCGCGGTATAACCCGACATAAAGTGGTACATGGCTTGCGCTTTGGTCAGTTTGGAGATTGGAGGCAAGACACCAAAGGCATCGGCCGTTAAAAAGAATATGTTTTTAGGCGCTGAGCCGATGGAAGGCACCGCAATGTTGTCGATGTGGTGAATCGGGTAAGATACGCGGGTGTTTTCTGTAATGCTGCCGTCTGTATAATCTGGAGCCGAAGATTCTTTCGGAAAGCCTACGTTTTCTAGCAAAGCTCCAAAGCGAATGGCGTCGTAGATTTGTGGTTCTTTCTCGCGCGATAAATCGATGGTTTTGGCATAGCAGCCGCCTTCGAAGTTGAAAACGCTGTTGGCGCTCCAGCCGTGTTCGTCGTCGCCAATTAGGCGGCGGTTCGGATCCGAAGAAAGTGTTGTTTTGCCAGTACCGGACAAACCAAAGAAAATTGCGGTGTCGCCGTCTTGGCCAATATTGGCAGAGCAGTGCATAGACAACACGTTCTTTTCGTGAGGTAGAATGAAATTTAGTGCAGAGAAAATTCCTTTTTTGATTTCGCCAGTATAACCGGTTCCACCGATAAGGATCATTTTTTTGGTAAAGTTAAGAATGGCAAAGTTCGACTGACGCGTGCCATCAATGGCAGGGTCAGCTAAAAAACTAGGTGCACAAACGATATGCCATTCAGGTAGGAAGTCTTCGATTTCGTTGGCTTCTAAACGCAAAAACATGTTGTGCGCAAAAAGACTTGACCACGGCAATTCGGCAATTACGCGGATATTCATGCGGTAGGCTTCGTCAGCACAAGCATAGACATCTCTAACGTAAAGATCTTGCTCAGCTAAATGCGCTTTCATACGCTCGTATAGCGCGTCAAACTTTGCAGGCTCAAAGCCAATATTTACATCGCCCCACCAAACAGCGTCTTCTGTTTTGGCATCGCGCACAATAAAGCGGTCTTTGGGTGAACGGCCGGTAAATTCGCCGGTTTCAATAGCAAGTGCACCGGTATCGGACAGCATGCCTTCGCCCAAAATAATGCAGTCCTCGATAAGTTCTGCTGGTGTGAGGTTCCAGAATTGGTCGCCCGATTCAGACAAACCAATACTTGCGGCGAGGTCGGCATTTTTTCCGAATTTTCCGTGTAATTCCATTTTACATTTTTAAGAGTTTGACACGGCAAAATTACGACGCTTTATGACCCCAAACCATGATTTATATTAGGTTTTTGTAAACAACAGATGTTGCTAAATGTGAAGAACTTAATTTGATTTTGTAAGGAAAATTTTGTATATTAAAGTAAGTGTCCGAACTACACTTTCTGTTTTGAAAAGCGCATAATTATACCTAGTTTTGATCTAAATGAAACGCATGCGCCTCTTCTCCTCTATACTGGTTGTATCTCTACTCGGATTTGCTTTAGTCAGGTTCTACCCAAGTCCAAAATCGACAGAAAGCAATTCTAAATTTAAATACGAACTTCCTACCAAATGGATAGGTGCCGCTTTTTCTGATTTGAACACACTCCCCCTCACGCAACAAATTGATGGGTTCAGAAAACAAATCCAACTACTGAAAAACAATAGCAACCTGTTGCCACTCGGCAGACTCGACCAAAAAATGGCTTGCCTGGCGCTTGGGGGCAATTCGTCCGTTTTTATTGAAACGCTCGATCTCTATGCCGAACGCACCGCTGATCTCTCAGCCGACACCCTCCCGATTCCAGCCATGGTTGATAAATTCTATGGCCTCACCGACCCTGACATTTGTATTTTTAGCTTGCATGCCCAAAAACCAAATGCGAATAAAATCCCCGAATGGGCCATTAAAAAAAGTCAACTATTAGACACCACAGATCAAAATATCTTGGTGCTCTTTGGAGATAAACAGGCACTTAAACTCATCGACACCTCCCTTTTTGACGCCATAGTTTTGGCGCACGAAAACCACCCTATTGCGCAGTCACAAATTGCACAATTACTCATGGGTGGCCTGAGCGCTGTGGGCCTTGAAGCCAACGGCCGCCTTGGCATTTCTAGCCCAGAAGAAATTGGGCTCGCCAGTAAAGACCTCCAACAACTCGATATCATTGCACAAAAAGGTATTACAGCCGGTGCCTACCCTGGTTGTCAGCTTTTGGTGGCGGTAGAGGACAAAGTCATTTGGCACAAAGCTTATGGGAAGCAAGGTTATGAAAGCGATGCGCCGGCAATCGATTTAAAATCAATGTACGACATCGCCTCAGTGACCAAAATTGCCGCTTCTACCCTACTTGCGATGGAACAACATGCAAAGGGAAAATTCGACCTCGACCGCAGCATTGGCTCTTATATTCCGGAGGTAACTGGCCAAACACAATTTGGCACACTTAAAATCAGGGAAATCATGGCCCACCAAGCTGGTCTCACCCCATGGATTCCCTTTTACAAAAGGACACTCTCCGACGGTCAATGGAAACCTACAATCTATCAAACAAGTAAATCCGAAGACTTTTCAATCGAGGTTGCCAAAGGCCTGTACATCCACAAAAACTACAAAGACAGTATGTACGCGCAAATCATGCGCTCGGAGCTCGGCGCCAAGAAATATGTCTATTCTGACCTCTGTTATTATTTCACCCAACCCATCTTGGAGCGCCTCATTGGCGAAAGCCAGGCGAGTTATTTGCGCCGCAACATCTACCTACCACTCGGACTCAACCGCATGCTTTACCAACCTCTAAAAAACTTTGCAGACGCACAAGTTGTGCCCACCGAAGACGACCAAACATTCCGCAAGCAACTCTTGCGCGGCTATGTCCACGACCCAGGAGCAGCTATGTTAGGAGGCGTTGCAGGGCATGCAGGTATTTTCTCAAACGCCTGGAGCCTCGCCCACATCATGCAACTTTTCCTCAACAAAGGGCAAATGGCCGGCATGAACTTCTTCTCAGAAGCAACCTACACCGAATTCACCAAACAACAGTATCCTGGCAACCGCCGCGCCGCTGGTTTCGACCGCCCCAATGCAAGCGGAGGCGGCACCTGCGACGTCTTGGCCTCCCAACAATCTTTCGGGCACTCCGGTTTTACGGGCACCCTCGCCTGGGCAGACCCCAAAAATAAAGTCATCTTTATCTTTTTGTCTAACCGCGTTCACCCTAACCAAGACAACTGGAAACTCCGCGACCTCAACATCAGAACCGACTTACAGCATGTGGTGTATGAGGCTTTGGCGAGGAGGGGGAGATAGTTTCTACCTCAGCAACAACTTCTTCACCCATTTCCATGCTACTTCCGAAAATCTACTGAATGAACTTTGCCAGGTCTAGTTTATTTTTGAAAATTACCATTGTGAATACCCTCATTATTCACAGAGGGAAAAACAAGTCCTAGAACAACAAGTTATTGTTGTAAAATGTAGGTATCACTACGACGATTAAAGCAAGCAAAGACTACAATTGAACCCACCAAGGGTTTTCACCCTAAATCACAGTTCATTCAAATAATAAGTGCTGTTTATCCGTTTTCATGCGGTTGAGAAAAAAAACGTTTCTCGAACCTATTTAAAAGCACAGATGTCCACAGAATTCTCTCCATTAGACGACAACCAAGATCCATCACTGCGCCTCAGTAAGCGCGAAATAGAAGTCTTGAGGCTCATCTGTCAGGAAAGAACAAATCAGGAAATGGCTGCCGCCTTGTTTGTGTCGGTCAAAACCATTGAGGGGCACCGCGAACGCATCAGGTATAAAACCAATACCAAGAACATCGCTGGCATGGTGTTGTATGCGATTAAGCATGGAATTTTTGAGGTGTGATCATCAGATGAAGCCCTACCTCACCACCAACACCTTCGCATAGCGATTTTGGGTCTTGTTTTGTATGACCAAAGTATAGTTCCCGATGGGAAGTTTCGCTACAGCAATTTGTTCAGATGTTTGACCCGATTGCACTAATTTACCGTCAGTTGAATAAATGCTATATGCTTTAAATTCTGTGGCGTAAGCCTCCGGTATGTTGACTTGATCTGAGACTGGGTTGGGGTATATTTGGAAAGAAGCGCTGGCATTTAGTTCGTTGGTACCCATGATATAATCACAAACCTCTGTAAAAAGCGGCTGGTAAGTTGCAAAATTATTGTGAGCATAACAGCGCAATGGGCCGCCTTCATTGGCGTCGATAGCACCATCAAATTGGTCATAAGGAAGCATGTAGTCACGCATGAAGCCAATATTTTCGATAAGTGTATCTTGTGAAAATCCAAAAGACATATTATTGGAATCACATTTGTCGATAACAAAATAATTTCTTGCCTCATTATTGATCGTAATGGTGCCAGTTGACAACACTTTCATGCGGCTATTTGGTGGAATGATATTGTCTATCAATGGTTGTTTTGCCATGCGCCAGCTATCACCAACCTGTGCACTGAAGTTGTAAAGTGTATCCCAGTGATTTTGATAACGCAAATAGACTACGCCATTGGATTCGTAGGTATATTCGGCACCAATTTCTGAAGAATAAATTCCCATACCCCAACCCAAGCCGTGATAGGTTTTGGTCAGCTTTTTTGCTGCCTGCCCATCAATAATTGTGTCTGAAGTGTAGGCGATATCTACATAGCCTGGGAAAAATCCGACATATGAATAATGCCATTGAGCGCCGTTCGGAGCCCAGTTTTGCCCAAAAGAAAACCCAGAAAACAAAAGAAAGAATAAAAGTAGTCGCATAGCAATAAAATTACAGGTCAGACGTATAACGTAAATAAGTGCTAAAGTAGGTAGTTCTCCCTTGAAAAAATGCGGGGTTTGTACCTGATAATCTACTGATTCACAAAATAAATTGAATTCACT
>JBIIZI010000090.1:0-8522 GCA_044346375.1 Crocinitomicaceae bacterium
CGGAAACGTAGTACTGACCTACGAAGTCTGGAGCAAGCACAACAACACCTGGACGCTTCTTCAGACAACAACTGACACCACGGCCAGCGTAAATCTGCTCAAAAACGAAAGTTATTGCCTGTATATCAAAGCGAACTTACAAAATGGTTTTTCGGCGTTTTCGAACCCCTTGTGTTTTGTCATGCCACAGCCTACTCCGCCAAGCTTTCATTATTTTAGCGTTGCGAGTGTTATAGATGGCGATATTGAGCTCAAGGCCTGGGTAGACCAAAGCGTAGGCATCACAAGCGTACTTTTTGAAAGAAAAGACACAAATGGCGTTTACCAAAGTATTGGTGAAGGGCCAATTTTGAATAACACCGCATATTTGCTAGACGAAGATGTGGATACCGATTGGGGCCCCTGGACCTACCGCAGCATTTATCTAGACAGCTGTGGCAACCCTGGAGCTTACGCCAACGAAAACACCACCATTTTTGTACAGGGCAGCGCAGATCAGTACAACATGATCAATTCGCTTTCCTGGACACCCTACACCCAATTTGCCGGAGCCATTGCCAACTATCAAGTATTCAGAAACGCTTACGGAACCTGGGAAACCATACCAGTGCAAGTGCTGCCAGATGGCAGTTATAACCTCACCGACGACGTTTCGCAATTGCGCAACAAAGGTGAAGTCTGTTACAAAGTAATGGCATTAGAAAGCCTGAATCAATTTGGTTTGATAGACAGCAGTTATTCCAATGAATTTTGCCTGACATACGACCCACTCATGTTTGTACCCAATGCCTTTACTCCTGATGGCCTCAACCCTATATTTTTGCCCGTGATTCAGAACGTTGATCCTGAAAAATACACGTTTAGTATCATTGACCGCTGGGGCAAAATTGTTTTTGAAACAAATGACCCCGCTGCAGGTTGGGACGGCAACATCAGCAGCTCTGGCCTACCCGCCACCAACGATGTATTTCAGTACCGCATTGAAATCATCCTCAACAAAACAGACGCGATCGTCAAGCAAGGCTACGTGACACTCATCCGATGAATTTAGAGCGCATTCTTGTCATTCAAACAGCCTTTCTAGGCGATGTTATTCTGGCCTCCCCCGTCTGGGAAAACCTACATGCCGCTTATCCTCATGCACAAATCGATGTAGTTGTCAAAAAAGGAAATGAAAGCTTACTTGCCGCGCATCCTTTTCTTCATCAGGTTTTTGTCTTTGACAAAAAACAAAAATTCAAAAATTTGCTTGGTCTCGCAAAGACATTGCGCGAACAGCACTACGACCTCATTATCAATCTGCAAAGATTTGCCAGTTCAGGTATCTTAACGCTTTTGGCAAAAGGCAAAGAAAGTCGTGGGTTTGAAAAGAACCCGTTGTCCCTATTCTTTTCCAAGCGCTTCAAGCACGAAATGCAGCCTAATTGGCATGAGGTAGACCGCAATTTAAAGCTGATTTCAGATTTAGTTCCTATACCTATCCGACGACCTCAGTTGTATCCAAGTCAAGAAGATTTGAATTCGATTCAAGTATATCAAGATGTTCCGTATTACTGTTTAGCGCCAACGAGCGTATGGTTCACCAAACAGGCACCACAAGAAATCTGGTTGGCTTTGATAAATAAGTTATCGCCAACAAAGGATCAGATTTTTCTTTTAGGAGCGCCATCTGACCGCACTTACCTCGATGAAATTGTACAAACGACAAGAAGCCCACAAGTCATCAATTTAGCTGGCAACCTAACGTTATTGCAATCGGCGGCACTCATGGCAGGCGCACAACACAATTACGTCAATGACTCTGGCCCTTTGCATTTGGCCTCGGCAAGCAATGCACCCGTGAGCGCATTCTTTTGCTCAACAGTTCCTGAGTTTGGCTTCGGACCGCTTTCGGAAAATGCCAACATTATAGAAGTGAAAAACCTAGACTGCCGTCCATGTGGTTTGCATGGTCATAAAAGTTGCCCGAAAGGGCATTTTAAGTGTGGGAAAGACCTGAAAATCTAATTGACCTCCACTTGTTGACCCCGGATATCTGTCATGATTTTTCCGTTGTCAAAAACCAACTGTCCATTGACAAAAGTAGACTCGATCGTTGAAGAAAAGGTATGACCTTCAAATACCGACCAAGCACATTTGGAATACAAGTTCTCTTTTGAAACAGCGTACGGTTTATCTATATTCACTAAGACTAAATCGGCAAAATACCCCTCTTTGATGAAGCCGCGTTCCTTGATGCCATAAAAAAGAGCCGGATTTTCCGCTGTCTTCTCCACCACTTTCTCCAAACTTAAAAAACCAGCATCAACCAAACTCAAGAGCATTTGCAAAAGGTGCTGCACCATTGGCCCACCTGATTTGGATTGCATGTATGGCTGTTCTTTTTCAGCTAAGGTATGCGGAGAATGGTCGGTAGTAATGAAATCGATGTAATTCTCGTTGAGTGCTTTGAGGAGGCCAAGTTTGTCGGCTTTGGTTTTGATCGAAGGATTGTACTTAATGAGCGGCCCAAAAGTTTGGTAATCTTCTTGTGAAAAATAAAGATGCGGAATACTCACCTCGCAGGTCTGCCTCTTTTGGGCAAGAGGAAGTTCTTTATCGAACAACATAGCCTCTTTATAGGTGGTGAGGTGCAGAATATGTAACCTTGAATTTGTTTTTTTTGCTAAATCAAGACTCCTTTTGGTGGCCACAAAACACGCTTCTTCCGAGCGAATCTGGGCATGTGCCTCTATTGGAATATCGCTACCGTACTTCTTGGTATACGCTTCTTCTCCTTGTTCAATAAGGGCAGAATCTTCGCTATGAATGGCTACTATACGGTCTGTTTGCTTCCAGATTTGTTCAAATGCCTCTGGATGATCTGCTAGCAATTGGTTTGCACCAGAAAAATACAGACCGTCGTCTGTGAGCGCAACAAATTTTTTATCCTCGAGATTGTAGTCCTTGAGTAAATCTAGGTTGCTGGCAGAAACACCAAGAAAAACACCATAATTGCAGTAAGCATTTGCTTTGGCGATGTCTAACTTCTCTTGCACCAACGCTGGGCTGAGTGTGGCCGGATCTGTATTCGGCATGTCAAAAACCGTGGTTACGCCGCCTGCAACAGCCGCGGCGCTTTCCGTGGCCCAAGTGGCCTTGTGGGTGAGTCCTGGCTCTCTGAAATGTACGTGCGTATCAATGAGGCCAGGAAACAAATATTTCCCTTTCGCTTCGATATAAGTTTCATCGGGCTTAGGTTCTAAATGACTCGAAATTTCGACAAAGCGACCGCCAAAAATACGAACGTCTTTGGTTTCAATACCGGCAGAGGTCACGACATTTGCTTGACGGATTAAATAGGCGCCTTTTTTCATTTGCTTTGATTTGAACGAACGCTTTTGAGCATAAATAACGAAACAACTATAGATAGGGCGGCAAGAATAGAAGACCACCATGCAGTTTGATTGAGCACAGAAAGCAGCATGATTCCGACAAGTAAAACAAATGGTATGCGCACCCTTATCTACTTATTGCCCTTGACCTAAAGAATAAGCCGCTTTGCCATCAAATGCATACAAATTTTCAGTTTTCACGACATCAATACCTGCATTTTCTGCAGCGGTTAGTAGTTCGATAAGACCTTTTTTAGTGGCAGAAGCCTCAGTTGTGGCCATAAATCTGCAGCGCCAGTGGTCGGTGCAAAAAGTTTCCGGAAAACCGCCCGGATATACTTTGATACCTCGGTTGGTAATGAGCGCCAGTTTATATGCTGATGACGTTAAAGACTCTAGTTGTGTCGCTAATTGATTTGCATCTGTACCAGACCAATGTACGAAAAGGTCAACGCCTTGTAATGTTTTTTGTTTTGGCGCTTTGCGCTCGTATTTCGGCAATTGAATTCTGGCATTCTCGCGGTAAGAAACCGCCGGGAAATTTTGTGGAACTTGACCTAAATTGGCAATCAAAGCTGCGGTAAATTCTTTGGTATTTACACGACGTGTGCTCACGCCTTCTTTGTAAATATCAAAAGTATGCACGCCGTCTTCGATGGTTTTGAGCCAAGCATTTTGGATTTTTTCGGCTATTTGTGTTTGTCCCACATGGCTCAGCATTTGCACCGCCCCTAGTAAGAGTCCTGAAGGGTTGGCTATACCTTGACCGGTAATCATGGGTGCGGAGCCGTGAATGGCTTCAAACATGGCGCATTCTTCGCCGATATTAGCAGAACCCGCGAGCCCAACAGAACCAGCAATTTCTGCAGCGATATCAGAAATGATATCGCCATAAAGGTTGAGCGTTACAATAACTTCGAAATCTTGAGGTGCGTTGGCAAGTTTGGCTGCACCGATATCGATGATCCAGTGGTCATTTGCGATTTCAGGGTATTCGGCAGCAATTTCGTTAAAGACCTCTCTGAACAAACCATCGGTTTGCTTCATAATGTTGTCTTTGGTAAAGCAAGTTACCTTTTTACGCCCATAGAGCTTGGCGTATTCAAACGCATAGCGAACAATTTTCTCACAACCCGGGCGGCTGATCAGCTTCAAACACTGCGTTACCTCGTCTGTTTGTTGGTGTTCAATACCAGCATAGAGGTCTTCTTCGTTCTCGCGAATGATCACTAAATCCATTTTTGGATGCTTTGTTGCAACGTACGGATGCAAACTAAAGCAAGGGCGAATGTTGGCATACAAACCCAAAAACTTGCGCGTAGATACATTCAAGCTCTTGTAGCCTCCACCCTGCGGCGTGGTAATTGGCGCTTTCAAGAATACTTTATTGCGTCGGATGGTATCCCAAGCCTCAGGGCTAATACCGGCTGTGTTGCCAGCCAAATAAACCTTCTCACCTATCTCAATTTCGTCGTAAGCCAACTCGGCACCTGCGGCCTCCAAAATAGAAAGCGTTGCTTCCATAATTTCTGGCCCAATGCCATCTCCTTTTGCTATCGTAATACGCGTCATAATGTCAATTTTTAGAAGGCAAAATTGACATTTTTTGATGATTTGGTTCTATTTATAAATTTTATGATAAGCATAAAAAAAGCCATCTTTCGATGGCTTTTCAAATATAACTGAGTTTGGAGCTTATGCCAAAACTGCTTTCACTAAGTCTGCGGCTTCTTGGAGTTGTACTGCTGAGTGTACATTAAGGCCAGATTCGTCTATCAAACGCTTCGCTTCTTCGGCGTTGGTACCTTGTAAGCGTACGATAAGCGGAACAGGAAGTTCACCGATATTTTTGTAGGCGTCTACGATGCCTTGAGCAACGCGGTCGCAGCGAACGATACCACCAAAGATGTTGATGAGGATCGCTTTTACGTTCGGGTCTTTAAGGATGATGTGGAATGCTTTTTCTACGCGCTCTGCGTTGGCAGTTCCGCCGACGTCGAGGAAGTTAGCAGGGTTACCGCCAGACAACTTGATGATGTCCATGGTAGCCATTGCAAGACCTGCACCGTTGACCATACAACCTACGTTTCCATCTAATTTAACGAAATTGAGGCCGGCTTCGTCGGCTTCTACTTCTGTTGGATCTTCTTCAGATTTGTCGCGCAGCGCAGCGAGGTCTGGATGGCGGAACAAACCGTTGCCATCTAGGCTTACTTTGGCGTCAACTGCGATGATTTTGTTATCGGAAGTTTTGAAGAGCGGATTGATCTCGAACATAGAAGCGTCGATGCCCACGTATGCGTTGTATAAACACGGTACGAATTTGACCATGTTTTTGAAGGCATCGCCGGAAAGGCCGAGGTTGAAAGCAATTTTGCGTGCTTGGAAACCTTGAAGACCTACGCGTGGGTCGATGTGTTCTTTGAAGAGTTTTTCTGGCGTGTGCTCGGCCACGTGCTCGATATCCATACCACCTTCGGTAGAATAGATGATGACGTTGCGGCCAGACTCGCGGTCTAGGAGAACGGACATATAGAATTCCTGAACTTCTGTTGGGCCTGGGTAGTAGACATCTTGTGCGATGAGTACTTGATTTACTTTTTTGCCTTTGCCGTTGGTTTGAAGGGTTGTGAGGTGACCACCGAGGATGCCAGCTACTTTTTCTTCAACTTGGTCGATGCCTTTTGCAAGTACAACACCGTGAGAACCTGTTTCTTCGACAGTTCCTTTACCACGACCACCCGCATGAATTTGGGCTTTTACCACATACCATGAGGTACCGGTTTCTTCTGTAAGCTTTTGAGCTGCAGGAACTGCTGCTTCAATGGTGTCAACTACAATGCCTTCTTGTACGGCCACGCCGTATTTTTTGAGAATTGCTTTTCCTTGGAATTCGTGTAAGTTCATACTGTCAAATTTGCGCCGTAAAAGTACGTTTTTTTCATGAGCCAATTTGGCCCTCTGTAAATATTTTTATCTGATTTGGTTTTTCCAAGATGAGGTGATATCTCTTGAAGCATAAGAAGCTTTCTTAAAAGCCTGAACATCTTGCCAAATGGTATCAAGGGCGTAAACCAATGCGCGCTCTTCTTCTTGCATGGCATCTTTGAGTAAGGCAGGGTCGGAGAAATGCGTTTTGACAAAATTGGTGTCGAAATTACCGCTGCGGAAGGCAGGATGCTTCAAGACAAATTTACCGAAGTCTAGGGTGGTTTTGACACCAGAAATTTGGTAGTTGTCAATGGCGGCAATACAGCGGTCAATGGCTTCTTCGCGGGTTTTACCCCAAACCACCAACTTGGCGATCATTGGGTCGTAGTAAATCGGGATTTCCATTCCTTCTTCAAATGCGTCGTCTACACGGATGTGGCGTCCAGCAGGAATACGGTAGCGGTCTAGGGTACCGATGTCGGGGGTGAAACCTCCGAGGGTGTCTTCGGCGTATACGCGCACTTCAATGGCGTGCCCATTGATGTGGAGTTCGTTTTGCAATTTTGGCAAGCGCTCACCGCGTGCCACGCGAATTTGCCACTCCACGAGGTCGAGGCCGGTAATTTCTTCGGTGACAGGATGCTCTACTTGCAAACGTGTATTCATTTCCAAGAAGTAAAAATTGAGTCTCGCATCGATGAGGAATTCTACCGTGCCGGCACCTTCGTAATTGCAGGCTTTACATACCGCAACTGCTGCCTCACCCATTTGTTGACGAAGTTCAGGGGTTAGCACAGCGCTTGGTGCCTCTTCTACCACCTTTTGGTGACGGCGTTGCACCGAGCACTCGCGCTCGAATAAATAAACTGTATTGCCTAGTTGGTCTGCAAAAACTTGAATTTCGATGTGGCGTGGTTGGTCGACAAATTTTTCGATGAAAACAGCGTCGTCGCCAAAAGAAGAACGCGCTTCGTTTTGGGCGAGTGTCATTTGCTCCTCGAATTCGGCTTCGTTGTGAACCAAACGCATCCCTTTACCGCCACCTCCGGCAGAGGCTTTGATGAGAATTGGATAACCGACCTCAGCGGCAATGACTTTAGCTGCAGCAACATCAGAAATAGCTTCGTCTACACCCGGTACCAAAGGCACGTTGTAGGATTTCACTGCTTGTTTGGCCGAGAGTTTGTCGCCCATGACTTCCATAGACTCGGGAGAAGGACCAATGAGTTTGATGCCTTCAGCCTTTAATTTGCGGGCAAAACCTGCGTTTTCTGAAAGAAAACCATAGCCTGGATGAACGCCATCTACGCCGAGGTCTTTACAAATCTGTATGATTTTATCTTGCTGCAAATAACTTTCTGACGACGGGCTTTGCCCCACGTAAACAGCTTCATCGGCTTCGAGCACGTGTGGTGCATTGGCATCGGCATCGGAATAAATGGCCACGCTGCGGATGTCCATTTTATTGAGGGTTCTAAGCACGCGTCGAGCGATCTCGCCGCGGTTGGCTACTAGTACTTTTTTCATCTTGGGGTAAAGTTACAGGTTGTCTGTGTTTTTTTGGTGCAGGTACACCAGATTTTTTTGGGCTTTTTTGCACTAATTGTTGGAGGCGCTTCACAAAAGATAACTCCGAAAATTTATGAAACTCTTCATAATAAGAAACCCCAAAACCTTGCGTAAACGGACCTTGGTTTTCGTTTACGGAGTTGGTATTCGACTGATTAAAGGCACGGACGCGGAAGTTGTCTTGAATTTTGTATTCGATATTGACATCGCCGATCATGGAATTGGTATAAGCCTGCGAACCGCTAGCGTTGGCCGAACTCCGGTTTTCTACGCCAAAGCTTCCGGTAATAACGAGTTTGTCATCTAGGAAACCTTTGGCAACGCCTAACTCTACTTTACTTTCTCCGGCTGCCTCATCGGCGCCGTAGTCTACATTGAGTTTATAGTTATCGGACAATTTGCCGAGGGCTGCATTGATTTGTGATTCAAGTAGGTCAAGTGCAGCTGATCCGCCAGCAGAAAGGTTTCCTTTGAGCGGCTGAAACTTACTGACGAGCAGCAAGGAGAAAAATTGTCTGTTGAGCTCATCGGGATCTGATTTGACGCGGTCGAGGAGGGCCTTGCCAGTTTCGGTTGTACGCGGAGCCAAGAGGTCAAAGGATATTTTGGGCGCTAAGAGTGATTCGGTGAGCTTGAGGTAACAGAAGA
>JBIIZI010000006.1:0-28396 GCA_044346375.1 Crocinitomicaceae bacterium
TACAAATATCGAATATTTATTCAAATAAAATAAATAAATTGACGTTTTTCTAGCGCTTAAAACTCCAAGTTTCATGATTTATTTTCGCAACATCCTCCTTTTTTTAAGTTTCATATCTAGCTTTTCTGCATTTTCACAAGTGCAAACGATCGTTTTGGACTGGACTGGCATGGAACAAATTCGCATTGGGGAGGAAACTTTTGATGTACAGACTGTTAAGGGTTTTGGTCTCGATAACGGACTTCCTTTTTATGCGTTACAGCAAAAGCACAGTAATATCAATCAAGAAATTGAAATTCTTTCGCTTGATTACGTAAAATTACCTAAAGAGCAAATTCAGATTTACGACAAACTTGGCTTGACTATTCCATTTGAAGCGTCTATCGAATCAAAAGTAGTTACAGATGGAGGGCAACCTTTCCTTTCCATTTATATACTACCGTTGCGCAAGAAAGACGGAACAATTGAAAGGCTGACGCAAGTGAGTTATCGCCTTAAAAACCGCGATGTGTATCAGACCAAAGATTACGCGGCTACATCTGTTTTAGGCAGCACCTCCGGCAAATGGTACCGCGTGGCCGTTGAAAAAGATGGTATTTATAAGATTGATAAGTCATTTTTAGAGGCTTGCGGATTCAATACCACCAACTTGAATCCTGCGCATATTCATATTTTTGGCAACGGAGAGGGCGTGATTCCAGAATCAAATGCCATTTCAATAACCGATGACCTTGCGCAAAATGCAATTACGGTTGTTGGCGAGGCAGATGGGTCTTTTGATGCAAATGATTATGTATTGTTCTATGGTTGGGGGCCACATCGCTGGGAACTTTCCGGTGGAAATCAGTACAATCAAGTGCGTCATCCTTACAGTGATCAATCCTATTATTACATTTATGTAGGCGCCGATGTAGCTCCGTTGCGCGTGTCAACTGCTTCAGTGATTGATACACCCACAGATACATTGATTACCAATTACGATTACAGAGATGTTTATGAAAAAGACCTCGAAAATTTAGCTTTAGGTGGGCAACGCTGGTATGGTGAAGAATTTGATGTCGACCTCAGTCAAAACTTTAATTTCACCATCCCGAATGTGAGTGCTCAACCAGTTCGTTTTCAGCTTACTTACGCTTCCGACTCCAGGACCTCAGGGAATCAGTTTATTCTGAAAAAAGGCACTCAGATTTTAGGGCAAATGACCATGCCTCATTCAGGCTCTTATTACCAACGTGGAATTTTAAATTGTGCAGATTCGACGCCTACGTCTACGCTCAACTTGACAGTGAGCATCAACCGCCTCAATCCTAATGTGGTGACTTACCTCGATCGGATTTTGATCAACGCGCAGCGCGAACTCCTTCTGACCGGAAGTCAGCTCAATTTTAGGGTGTCGAAATGGTCGGCTGCGTTGGATTTGGCAAGTTACCAAATTGGCAACATCAATGTAAATGCATTTGTGTGGGAGGTAAGTGACCGTCATGTGCCGGTGCGCATTCCGCTTACTTTATCAGGTGCTCAAGGTCAGATCAAGACCAGCGCGGGTTACAAGGAATTTGTGCTGGCGAGCGGCGCCTCTTTTTATACCCCAGAAAAAGTAGGTAATGTAGCTTCTCAAGATTTACATCAGTTGCCGTTCGCCGATTACCTGATGGTGGTCCACCCCGATTTTATAACTCAGGCCAATCGTCTTGCTGATTTACACCGCGCCAATGGCCTCACAGTACATGTGGTTCAGGCACAAGCTGTCTATAACGAGTTCAGTTCTGGGATGCAAGATCCAGGCGCTATTCGTCGTTTTGTAAAGATGTTTTACGACCGCGCAATGCTCACTGACCCTACAGCCAAACCTAAATACTTGTTGTTGTTTGGCGACGGTACCTACGATCCCAAAAACCGTTTGCCGAATAATAATAATTACATTGTTACCTATCAAATGCCATCCAGTGAAAACAAGATTGATGCCTTGGTAGTTGATGACTTCTTCGGATTACTCGACGACGCAGAGGCCATGAGCGCGGCAGATATGATGGATATCGGTGTGGGTAGATTGATCGTGAGCAGCAGTTTGCAAGCCACGCAAATGGTAGATAAAATCGAACATTACATGAAAAACGGCTCCAATTTTTATCCGGTCACGAGCTCTTGTTGCATGGGTACGCAAACCGATAAAACGTTCGGCGACTGGCGCAATCAATATATGATTATGACCGATAATCGGGAGGGCGGTTACTTCATCAAAAATGACGCCGAGCCTCAATATGAAATTTCGAAGCAGTTCAATCCAGAAATCAACTACAATAAGCTATATATGGATGCCTTTCCAAAAGTTGTCACGGCTGGAGGTGAACGTTTTCCGGCTATGGTTTCGGCCATAGATGCAGGCATTCAGCGCGGCGTATTGGTAGCCAATTATATTGGTCATGGTGGCGAAGTTGGCTTGGCAGAGGAACGCGTAGTGGCCATAGATCAAATCAATGCCTGGAACAACATTCAGGCTTTGCATCTTTTTGTATCGGCAACATGTGAATTCACGCGTTTTGACGACCCCGAGCGCGTTTCGGCAGGAGAATGGGCATATTTGAATCCAACAGGGGGAGCAATTGCCATGCTGACAACAACACGTTCGGTCTATTTTGGTGTCAATAGCAATATTGGTATCAAGTTAATTGAGCGCGTATTTAACCGTTATCCAAATGGCGAAGCATATGAATTTGGTGAAATTGCCAGAAGAACCAAAAATGCAGCCTCAGTGAGTTCTTCCAATAAACGCAGTTTTACCCTGATCGGCGACCCTGCATTGCGTTTGGCGCTACCTCGCTACAGAATTGTAACCGATAGCATCAACGGGCTCGACCCACAGCAGCAAATTGATACACTACAAGCCTTGAGTAAAGTGCGTGTTAAAGGACATTTAGAAGATTATAGTGGTGCAGTTTTGACAAGTTGGAATGGCGTGCTTACACCAACTGTTTTCGATAAAAAGAAAATTCAAAGTACATTGGCCCAAGACGAAGGATCGCCTCTTCTTACCTATGAGCAACAAACCAACCGTATTTACCGCGGACAAAGTAGCATAACAAATGGCTACTTTGACTTTGAATTTGTAGTTCCCAAAGACATCGCACTCAATGTAGGTTATGGAAAAATCTCTTACTACGGCCACAACGGACAAATCGATGCGCAAGGTTATGACACCACTTTTTATGTGGGTGGCATCGATCCAAATGGTGTTTCAGACGAACAAGGCCCTGCCATTCAACTTTACATGAATCAAGAAGGATTTGTAAACGGCTCAGTTACCGATGAGAACCCTGTCTTGTTGGCTAAGGTTGCCGACGACAACGGTATCAATACCGTGGGAAATGGAATTGGCCACGACATCGTTGCCGTATTGGATGGGCAAACTGCACAGCCATTCGTGCTCAACGACTTTTATGCAGCCAATTTGGATTCCTATCAGTCAGGAGAAGTGCGCTATCAGTTTCAAAATTTAAGCCCAGGACCGCACACCCTCTCGCTCAAAGTTTGGGACGTGAATAACAATTCCTCCACGGCTCAAATTGAATTTACAGTGCAAGCAAAAGAAGAGCCAGTCTTGCAACACGTACTTAATTACCCGAATCCGTTTACAACGCGCACAGAATTTATGTTTGAGCACAACCAATCGTGCTCTTCCTTAGATGTTCAAATTCAGGTTTTTACGGTTTCTGGTCGTTTGGTCAAAACCATCTCAGAAGAGGTGCCAACGAGTGGCTTTAGAGTATCAGGCATCTTTTGGGATGGCAAAGATGATTTTGGCGACGAGTTAGCGCGCGGTACCTATCTTTACCGTCTGCGCGTGCAGACTCCAGATGGTGCTTACGCAGAGCAAACAGAAAAACTTGTTATCTTAAAATAGAATTTCCCTATCTTTACCTTTTATATGAAAAGTCCACGATTTTATAAATTATTGCTCGCGTTTAGTTCGTTGTTGGTTTACCAATCTGCATTGGCACAACCAACAGGAGGCTCTGGTGTTTCTGACAACGATTTACAGCTCAACACCTTAACCACATCCTTGCCTTTTATGGCAATTACTCCTGACTCCAGGGCAGGTGGTATGGGCGATGCCGGAACTGCACTCAGTGCCAACTCTACCTCCGTTTATTGGAATACATCACTACTCAGTTTTGCGAAAGAAAAATCTGAAGTGAGCCTTTCCTATACGCCTTGGTTGCGTCAGCTTACCAACGATATCCATTTATCTTACTTAGCTGGTTACAAGCAATTGAATAAAGTGCATTCTGTTGGTGGCGCACTTCGCTACTTTAGCCTCGGCGAAATCACATTTACCGACATCAATGGTGATGTACTGCGCGACGACAAGCCTAGCGAGTTTGAATTGGTGGGTGCATATGCTTTTAAATTAGCCGATCGCTTTAGCATAGGTGTCAATGGTAAATTTGCATACTCTAACCTCACGGGTGGCCTAACAGTAGCAGGTGTCAATACCAAACCCGGTGTTGTTGGTGCAGCAGATTTATCATTTAGTTATTTCAACGACGACGCCCACATTGGAAACACAGACGGAACTTACACCTTTGGCCTTACCATTAACAATATCGGTAACAAAGTATCCTACTCAGAGTTGTCGCGCCGCGACTTCATTCCAATGAACCTCAAAATTGGCAATAGCTTTTTGGCCGATTTCGACGAATACAACAAAGTCACCTTCTCACTCGACTTACAGCGTTTATTAGTGCCAACGCCGGCCATTTACAAGCTCATTAACGGCGATTACGTAATGTTGGCAGGCATGAATGGCGATGTCGGTATCATTACCTCCATGATGCAATCTTTTTACGATGCTCCAGGGGTATTGGCTGAAGATCAAGACGGCAACTATATTCAAAATCAAGATGGTTCTTACCAAGTAGTGAAGGGAACGCGCTTGAAAGAAGAATTAGCTGAAATCAATATTGCAGCAGGCGCAGAATGGTGGTACAGCAATGTACTTGCCCTCCGAGGTGGTGTTTTTTATGAGAATAAAAACAAAGGGAATCGTCAGTTTTTGAATTTAGGTGCTTCGCTCAAATACAACATGTTCACCATTGACTTCTCCTATTTAGCTTCGCTGAATGGTCGCCAAAGCCCACTTGCAAATACTTTGCGCTTTACCTTGCGCCTAAATCTCGGCGGAAACTAAATGCAACACAAACCCAAATTGCGCATTGGCTACGGCGTAGATGTTCATCAGTTGGCGCCGGGTTATCCGCTCTGGATTGGCGGGGTTCAGCTCCCCTCAGAGCTTGGAGCCGTTGGGCATTCCGATGCCGACGTCCTCATACACGCAATTTGCGATGCTTTGCTCGGTGCTTTAGCATTGCGCGATATCGGTTATCACTTTTCCGATCAGGACCCACAATACAAAGGCATTGACTCCAAAATTCTCTTGAAGCGTGTTTATGAGTTAGTGGCGCAAAAAGGTTATGGCATTGTCAATATAGATGCTACCGTCATTTTAGAAACACCCAAAGTGAATCCGCACATCGAAAAAATGCAAGCGGTTTTGACGCAAATTTTAGGTTTGGAAATCGATGAGATGAGTATCAAAGCTACCACCCATGAAAAAGTCGATTCTTTTGGAGAAAAGCGCGCTATAAAAGCTTACGCTGCTGCGCTGTTGTATCAGTTGTAAGTCAAACTACAAAGAGGTTACTTAAGGAACCAACTGAACGTAAACCACTTTTTTTGTTTCGAAGAATGCTTCTTTGTAAAATTCGGAAATCGGAAACTCTTTAACCGGATAGCGCAAACCTGCTAGTTCTTCGCTGAGGTCACCACCTTTTAAATACAACACTCCATTCTTCAAATTGTGTAGGTTTTTTTTGGCGCTTTTTCCTTTTACCCAAGTAAGAAATACGGGCATTTGGGTAACCGCTCTACTCACAATAAAATCATAGCGATCTTTGATGGTTTCGGCTCTGGCATGGCTGGCCTGCACATTTTGTAGACCTAAGCTGGTAGCAACTTCCTGAACAACTTTGATTTTTTTTCCGATGGAATCGACCAAATGGAACTGAACCTCTGGAAAGAGAATGGCTAATGGTATGCCTGGAAAACCACCACCGGTACCGATGTCCAGGACCGAAGAACCTGGTAAGAATTGAACGATTTTGGCAATGGCTAAAGAATGTAAGACGTGGCGTTCATAGAAGTGATCGGTGTCTTTTCTTGAAATGACATTGATTTGGGCATTCCAGTTTTGATACAAGCCTTCGAGCGCCTCAAATTGTTGTATTTGTTCTGGGCTTAAATCGGGAAAATAAGAAGAGAGAAGGGTCATTAAATACTGTCTTTGGTCTGCTGCATCATAGCTGCTAAGAAATCACGTGCACGAAACAACTGTGCTTTGACGGTGCCCAAAGGTAAGTTGAGTTCTTCGGCGATCTCTTCGTAGCTCTTTTCTTCGAAGTAGCGTTTTTCGACGAGTTCTCGGTATTTGGGTTTGAGTTTACTCACAAGTAAGCGCATGTGCACTAGTCTTTGCCCCTGGATAATTGTTTCTTCGGGGTTGAGCGTTTGGGATTTGGCATCGATGTGCATGCGCTCTCCATCGCTGGTGGTGATACCGCGGTCAATGGAGGTAACCTCAACGCGTTTCTTGCGGATAAAATCAATACAGTTATTGGAAGCAATCTTGAAAAGCCAAGTGCTGAATGCAAAACTTGGCGAATATTGATCTAGGCGCGCGAATGCTTTTCCAAAGGCTTCTATGGTGAGGTCATCGGCGTCATCGGAGTTCTTGACCATCTTGAGCATCATGAAGTATATTGAGTCGCGGTAACGTTCCATGAGGTCGGCATAGGCAGCTTGGCTTCCGCCTTTGGCTGCTGCAACCAATTGGAGATCGTGTTTGGCTTTCTCAGATAAATGCTCGTTTTCTACCATCGGTAATATTTTTGCCTTTCGGATATGTAATAAACGATGGGCATCAGAATGCTGTAGAAGAGATCCCAGATTGGAAAGAAGAACATGAGTTTCTTTTCTCCAAGTCGGTTCAGACACCTGCCCTGAAGCCACCACTTAATTGCAATAATGCCAATAAAAATACTTGCACTTAGAGGCAGGTAATTCAAATTAACACACAAAGCAACAAAAGAAATCCACATCAAAATAAGGCTAAGTGGATAGATTCCTAACAATGCTTTTTTAATAACGGGGTAGCGAGCAGAGCTGATGTGGTATTTAGCCTTCTGTCGAAACCAGTTGTTCCAGCTTGTTGGTGCTGCTGAGCGCACAAAAGAACTGGGTTCATCCATGATACTTACCTTGGTAAATTGAATGGCATCTTGCAAGAGGAGGTCGTCGTCACCGGGGCTAATTGCGTAGTGTGATTTGAAACCGTTTACTTTTTGAAAGAGTTGTTTGGAGTAAGCAATATTGCGGCCGCTAGCCTTGAACGGTCGGCCAGCAAGAGCATAGGCGTATGCATTGGCGCCCATCCAGGCGTTGTCGAAGCGCACAAGCTTGTTTAGAAAGCCCTTCGCCTTAGTGAATGGACTGTAGCCAATGGTAAACTGACGATCTGCCGACAAACTGCTCATCATGTTCTTGAGCCACTGATTGCTTAGCGGCTGACAATCGGCATCGGTGAGTACAAAAAAGTCGTGAGATGCTGCTTTGATACCGAGTGTGATGGGTAGTTTTTTGCCTGGCTTTAGGTGTGGGCTGCGCGAAATTTCAACCACTTTTAACTGAGGAAATTGTTGAGCAAAGGCTGTTAAAATCCAATTGCTATCGTCGATGCTTTGGTTGTTAACGACAATAACTTCATAGTTGGGATAGTCTTGACTTAAGATAGTAGGGAGGTGTTCGTAGAGGTTGTCTGACTCATTGCGTGCGGCTATAATCACTGAAACAGGAGGGAAGTGTCCTTGTTTATCGGTCGTTTTACTTTTCCTGTAGGCGAATCTTGCGTAGAAATTGAAAACATAAAAGAGCTGAATAGCACCTAATATGATGGCACTAAAAAGCAGGTAAGCCCAAAAGTCGTTTTGAATGTGCGGTAAGTACGTCATCTCTGAGTACAAAGATGTCTAGGGAATTTAAATACCCGTATCTTTGTTAAAGGTATTTTTCAACATTGTTATGCACTTTGACCTCTTAAAGACAGATTCTCAATCTAAAGCCCGACTCGGAAGGCTACACACAGCTCATGGCACCATAGAAACACCCATTTTTATGCCTGTGGGCACGGTGGGTTCTGTAAAAGGGGTGCATCAGCAAGAACTCCGAGACGATATCAATGCGCAAATCATTTTGGGCAATACCTACCATTTGTTTTTGCGTCCAGGCACCGAAGTTTTGGAGGCAGCAGGGGGGTTGCACCAGTTTATTGGTTGGGAGCGCCCCATTTTGACAGACAGCGGCGGTTATCAGGTTTATTCTCTATCTGGCTCGCGCAAAATACAAGAAGAAGGCGTTAAATTTCAATCCCACATAGACGGCAGCTATCATTTCTTTACACCAGAACGCGCGATAGAAATTCAGCGCAGTATTGGCGCAGACATCATTATGGCCTTCGACGAATGCACGCCATATCCCTGCGACTACGCCTATGCCAAGCGCTCTATGCACCTCACGCATCGTTGGTTGGGACGCTGCTTTACCGCAATGGACCAGACCGAACCAAAATATGGTTACGAGCAAGCACTTTTTCCTATAGTTCAGGGCAGTACTTATAAGGATTTAAGAAAAGAATCTGCTCATGCAATTGCTTCTTTCGATGCTGTGGGCAACGCAATTGGCGGTTTGTCTGTAGGAGAACCCGACGACGAACTCTACGAGATGACCGATTTAGTTTGCGGAATTTTACCAACTGAAAAACCGCGCTACCTCATGGGAGTAGGAACTCCGATCAATTTATTGGAGTCTATTGCTTTAGGTGTTGATATGTTTGATTGCGTGATGCCGAGTAGAAACGCCCGCCATGGTTTGCTTTATACTTGGGAAGGCACCATTAATATCAAAAATGAAAAGTGGGCCAAAGATTTCAGTCAGCTAGATCCATCCAGTAAAGTTTGGGTAGACCAAGTCTATACCAAAGCATATTTGCGTCACCTGATTAAAACAGGCGAGTACCTCGGTATCCAAATTGCAACTATTCATAATTTGGCTTTTTATCTTGAGCTCATGCGTGTAGCCCGCGAAAAAATCGCTTCAGGTGAATTTGTAGCCTGGAAAAATCAAGTTGTCACCAAACTAGGTCAGCGTCTCTAAGCAATGCTCAAACGCATAGACCGCTATATCATCAAGAAGTTCTTAAGCACGTTCTTTTTCATGCTAGGTCTCATTATGCTCTTTTCTGTCGTTTTTGATATTTCAGAAAAACTGAGTGAGTTCATCAGTAACAAAGCTCCGCTTCAAGAAATCTTCTTCAGTTATTACGTCACTTTCATACTCTATTACGGCAATACGTTTTCTTCCATGATCATTTTCTTGTCGGTTATTTGGTTTACCGGCAAAATGGCACAGAACACCGAAATTATCCCGATATGGTTTTCAGGTCGCCCGGTTGCACGTTTTTTAAGACCCTATTTTATTGGCGCTACGCTGCTCACCATTTTGTCATTAGTACTGAACCACTTGATTATTCCGCGCACCAACAAAGTGCGCTTGGCTTTTGAAGAGCGCTATTACCGAGACGTCCTGACCGTCAATAACTATCAGGCTGAATATCCTGGAAATGAACTGGTTTACTTTTCAAATTATGCTGCCCAAGAACAGCGTGTTAATGATTTAACCATTCAAAAATGGAGCAAAGACAACCAGCCTGAGTATTTTTTACGAGCGCGGTTTGCGAAAAATAAGCCAGGAACCAATACCTGGGAGCTGACCGATTACTATGAGAAGGATTACAAGTTCCCGAAGGCAAAGCTCATTCACGGCAGACACAAAGACACCACTTTTGTTTACCGCATCGAAGAAATGGCCCAGCGCGATAACGCTGCGCAGGCCCTTACCTACACTGAACTTAAAAATGCCATTGAACGAGAAAAGTTAAAAGGTTCTAAGTTGGTACCTGAGTTTGAAATAGAACTCCATCAAAGAACTGCATTTCCATTTGCCACCTACATTTTGACAATAATTGGGGTTTCTGTTGCTTCCCAGAAAAAAAGAGGTGGCCAAGGAATGAACATCGCGATTGGCTTGGCCTTTATTTTCGTCTATATTTTTGCCATGAAAATGCTGACGGTTGCAGCTGTAAAAGTTGGTTTTCCTACCCTTTGGTCCGTTTGGTTGCCAAATGCTATTTTTGCGTTGGTGGCACTGGTGTTTTATCAGCGTTCCCAAAAATAGGTTGCCATTTCCCAAGAACAATATGCATGCCGTCTTCTGCTGCAGCTACATTTGAATGTGTTTGACGCGCTTCGTGCAGGTGCAGTTCGGTGTCGTCGTAGCGCGAAGAAAAATGCCCGAGTAAAAGGTATTTGCAATTGGCAACGGTTGCTTGTTGGCCTGCTTGTTGCGCTGTAGAATGAAAGGTGCTTTTGGCGCGTTCGAGGTGTTGTTGGGTAAAAGTAGCCTCGTGGTATAATAGGTCTACGCCTTCAATTGCTTCTAAATAAGTCGGACTCGGTTTGGTGTCTGAGCAATAGGCATAACTGTAAGTAGCCTGAGCAGGTAGTGTATATTTTTTGTAATTGTATTTTTTACCATCTCTTTCGATGGAAATCCCTGCTTTTAATTTTGGGAGGTCTTCAATGCGCAAGCCTGCAGCTGCAACAGCATCTTTATCGAGGTTGAGCAATTTAGGTTTCTCGTCGATGCGGTAGCCTATTGTAGGAATACGGTGTTTGAGCGCAAAAGCATGAATTGCGATGAGCCTATCTTCAAAAATGAGTTGTTTTGGACCTGGCTCAACGGTTTGAAAAGTGATATCAAATTGTAGTGGGTGACCACCAGCAGCAAGCATTGCCTTCATTAACGTATCGAGACCGGGAGGACCAAAAACATGCAATTTTTTGTTGCGCCCTAATAAATGCATCGTAGACAACAAACCCGGTAAACCAAAGAAATGGTCGCCATGCAAATGCGAAATGAGTATGTATTGGATTTTTTGAAGCTTCAGGCTGTATTTGCGCAGTTGTTGTTGGGTTCCTTCTGCACAATCAATTAAAATGTGTCTTTCGTTACAGTTGATATACTGCGCTGTTGCTTGTCTTTTAGCGGTAGGGAGCGCGGCACCAGAACCGAGTATGTGGAGTTCAAAACTCACTTTGCGAGTAGGTCTAGGGCGGCGTTTTTTGAATTTCCTATAGTCAGCACTTTGTCGAGCTGTGCAATTTCGATGAGTTTGCGCACACTTGGTTGCAAACCAGCTAAAGCAAATTTGCCGTTGGTATCTTTGCAGAGGCGGTTGGCAATGAGCACAGCTGATAAGCCTGAGGAGTCGCAGTATTTGGTTTTGCTCATGTCTAGGACAATGTAGTTGGTGCCAACTTTATTGAGCTGCAAGAAGTGGGCTTTGAGTTCAGGTGCATTGCTTGCATCGAGTTTCTCAACTTCAGTACTCACAACAACAATTTGGCCCTGAGGGTCCACGGAGAAATTCATAGCAATGATTTGCTCAAAAATAACTAAATTATCTTTCGATTTTAGCTGCGAGCAAATAAATAACAGCCATGCGTACTGCAACGCCGTTCTCGACCTGATCTAAGATGATACTTTGAGAAGAATCGGCAACATCTGAGGAAATCTCTACACCGCGGTTGATTGGCCCTGGGTGCATGATGACAATTTCTTTTGAAAGGCTATCTAGCAAGGCCTTGTCTAGGCCAAAAAGTTGGGCGTATTCGCGTAAAGAAGGAAAGTATTTGATGTCTTGGCGTTCTAATTGAATGCGCAACATATTAGCTACATCGCACCATTCTAAAGCTTCGCGGAGGTTGTGCGAAACCTTAACACCGAGTTCGCCGATGTATTTAGGAATAAGTGTGCTGGGGCCGCAAACCATGACTTCTGCACCTAGTTTTTGTAGGCAGTAAATATTGCTGAGCGCTACTCTAGAGTGTAGGATGTCTCCGACAATTACTACTTTTTTTCCTGCTACGGTGCCGAGTTTTTCTTGAATTGAGAAGGCGTCAAGCAATGCTTGAGTAGGGTGTTCGTGTGTACCATCGCCAGCATTGACGACTCTTGCTTTGATTTTTTGCGATAAAAATTTAGCTGCCCCAGGATTAGGGTGACGCATCACGACCATGTCTACCTTCATGGCGAGGATGTTGTTGACGGTGTCTACGAGTGTTTCACCTTTTTTAACCGAAGAGCTTGCTGCGCTGAAATTAACAACATCGGCAGAAAGTCTTTTTTGCGCAAGCTCAAAGGAGAGGCGTGTTCTGGTAGAATTTTCAAAAAAAACGTTGGCGATGGTGATGTCGCGTAGTGAAGGTACTTTCTTAATTGGGCGATTGATTACTTCTTTGAAACGAGCAGCGGTTTCGAGGATGAGTTCGATGTCTTGACGCGTGAGGTCTACGATGCCAGTAAGGTGATCAACGCTGAGCTGCTTCATGTCCTTCTTTTGTGAATAATAAAATTTGGTCTTGTCCTTCGCTCTCTTTCCATTCTACGGCTACGCGTTCGGAAGCGAGAGTATCTACTGTTTTGCCGATGTAGTCGGCCTGAATAGGGAGGTCACGGCTGAAGCGTCTGTCGATGAGTGCTAAAAGTTGCACTTGTGACGGACGTCCGAAAGTAAGTAAGGCATCTAAGCCTGCACGGATGGTTCTGCCGGTAAACAAGACGTCGTCTATGAGAATAATGCGCTTGTTCTCAATAGAGAAGTCGATGTTGGTGATGCTCGGAAGTAAGGGTGTTTCTCTGCGGCGGAAGTCGTCGCGGTGAAAAGTGATGTCGAGGTTGCCCGCTTGGATTTCATGACCCAAAATGAATTCGAGCATGGTTTTGAGGCGGGTTGTGACGTGGATTCCACGCGGCTGAAGCCCTATTAAAACAGAGTTTTCAAAGTTGCCGTGGGTTTCAATGAGTTCATGGGAAAGCCGTTTGAGCGTCAGTTCGAGCTGGGTGGCATTGAGGATGACTTGCTTTTCCATTACTGCAAAGATACTTTAAAAAATCTTTTTCTCAGTGGGTAAGTCCGAGATTAAGAAAAAACTACCCGTAACCCAAAGTAAGTCGTTAGGCTGCATGTGTATTTTGAGGTCTTCAATCGCAAACGGAAGGTTGTTGTAAACTGTTTGAACGCCTAACGCTTGCCATTCTTGACGGTTTTTAGATCTAGGATTGCTAAAAATACAAGCTGCAACTTTTGCTTGACTTGGAAATAAGGCTAAAATTTCTCCGGCATCTTTGTCTTTGGCGGCACCGTATAAAATATAAAGCTGCCCTTTACATTCATTTTGAATCAGAGGAAGTGTCGCGGTAATTCCTGCGGGGTTGTGCGATACATCTAGAATGATTTTTGGCTCTAGTTGATAGCTGTCTAAACGGCCAAAAAATCCTGTATTCCTTCTGAGGTTTTCAAGCGCTGATAACTGTTGTTCTAAGGAAAATTCAAATCCTATTGTTTGTAGCGCAAGCAAGGCGGTGTTGAAATTGTTTTTTTGATAACCTAACAATGGAAGTCTGGATATTTCAAATTGGTGGTCTTCCGAAAAGTAGATTGGCGCATCAAGAAACTTAGCTCTTTCTTGAAATATGGTTTGAGTAGCTGCTGATTTATCTCCAATAACTACTGGAGTTTGCTGTTTGATAATACCAGCTTTTTCCTGCGCAATTTGCGCAATGGTGTCGCCAAGTAGGTCTTGATGATCAAGTGCAATATTGGTAATGACGCTCACCTTTGGTGTCAAAATATTGGTAGCATCCAAGCGGCCACCCAGACCAGTTTCGATCACGATGTAAGCGCACTTTTCTGTTTGGAAATGAGCGAGTGCCATTGCGAAGGTGAGTTCAAAAAAACTTGCGTCAAATGTTGAATTGAGGTTTTGGAAATGCTGACAAAAATCGATAACAGCTCTTTGACTTATGGGCTGGCCATTGACGCGTATGCGCTCTGAAAAATCGTAGATATGTGGTGAGGTAAAGAGCCCCACCTTCTGACCATTTTCTATCAATAAACTTGTGCTGTAGGCTGCAGTACTGCCTTTTCCGTTTGTTCCGGCAATATGAATACTTGGTATTTGCTGTGCGTCAATGTCAAGTGTGTCAAGCAATTGATACACACGCTCTAAGCCAGGTTTATAGGCGGCTGCACCTAGGTTTTGATAAGAGGGGAAGCACGAAAAGAGCCAAGCAATATTTTCTTGATATGTGCTGATTTGTTCCATGTTTTAGAGCAGCAAAAAAGTCAGTACTCCGCCGATATAACCGGCCAAAGCAAGTAAAGAAATGCGTTTGAGATACCAGCCAAAGCCGATGTTTTCCATCCCCATGGCTACTACCCCTGCAGCGGAGCCAATAATCAAAATTGAACCACCAGTGCCTGCGGTGTAAGCAATAAAGTGCCAGGCGTCGGCATCCATGCCATCTTGGAACATACCAATGCTTGCAGCAACAAGCGGAACGTTGTCAATGATGGCAGAGGCAAGACCTAAAAAGGTAATGTAAATCTCTTGAGAAATTCCTGCTGCTAAAACATTTTCGCCGAGCCGTTCAATCAGGCCGAGCTCCTCCATTCCGGCTACGGTCATTAGAATACCTAGGAAAAACAAAATGGAGGGCATTTCTATCTTGCTGAGTGCTTTAAGCGTTGGCCCTGTGTGCCCACTATGATTTTGCTCGTCGAGGGAACTGAGGTTCAATTGGCGTTTACTTGCCAGCTCACCTATGATGGCAAAAATAGCCAAAGAGAACATCATGCCCATATAAGGTGGGAGGTGGGTAATGGTTTTAAAGATGGGTACAAAAATGATGAGTGCCAAGCCGCTGATTAGAATGAAACCAGCAATTTTGCTTTTTTTGATTTCTTTTTTTTCTGGGAGTTTTGTTTTGAAGATGGAAATCTTGGTGGCTATTGCTAATGGTATGGCAAGCGTTACAACGGCAGGTAAAAAAATATGTTCGATGAGTTTCATTGAGCTTACCTTTCCTGCTATCCAGAGCATTGTAGTGGTGACGTCACCGATTGGCGACCATGCACCGCCAGCATTGGCAGCTATAATAACAAATCCGGCCATCCACATGCGGAGTTCATTTTCCGGGACCATTTTGCGTAGAATTGAGATCAGAACAATAGTTGCAGTTAGGTTGTCAATGATGGCAGATAAAACAAAAGCAAGAACGGAAACCACAATTAAAAGTTGGTAGGCCGTTTTGACTTTGATCAAGGCCTGTACACTTTTAAAACCGTCGAAGTAGTCGATTATTTCTACAATGGCCATAGCGCCCATTAGAAAGATGAGAATTTCAGTAGTTTTGCCGAAATGGTGCAATAAATTTTCGCCAAGAATATGACTGTCTGGAGAATTAAAGGCAATAATTGCCCATGATGCGGTCATCATGAGCAACGCTGGAATGAGCTTGTCTATTTTGAGTAAATGTTCGAAGCTGATTGCAATATAGCCTAGGATAAAGATGAGTGCTAGCGCGAGCTCCATGGTAGCTTATTTAGACGAGTTGCTTGAGTGCAATTTCAAATGCTATTTTGGCAATGCCTCTTGACGTAGAGTTCAATTTATGGGTGTCGAGCAAAGCTTTGCGGATGGTTTGGCTTGCGTCTTCAAAAATAAGTGCGTCGTCTAGGGTATGGAGGTCGGAGCTCATGAGGTAAGCAAATACACGCGCCATGCCGCAGTTGGCAATGAAGTCTGGAATGAGTGCCAAAGAAGCATCGGCTTTTTCGGCAATGGGGCCAAAGAAGATTTCTTGGTCGGCAAATGGTACGTTGGCACCAGAAGAAATAACGCTTACGCCTGCTGCCAAGAGTTGTTCAAGTTGATTTTCGGTAATCATGCGGCTGCCTGCACATGGAATAAAGATATCGGCAGGAGTAGACCAAAAAGATGCATTGATGTCGTCGTAGCTCAATAAATTGGGTGCGTTGAGTTCGTTGCCATTTTTGGTGATGAAGAGCTCTGCTATTTGCTCGAAACTGAAGCCTTCAGTTTGAATAAGGCCGCCTACGCGATCAATGATACCGACAATTTTGGCGCCTTGTTGAGCGAGGTAGTAGGCCGCAGCTGAACCTACATTCCCCCAACCTTGTACCAAAACGCGTTTGCCTGCTAATTCACCACCCCAGATGTTGTAGTAGTGGGCAATTGAGGCTGCAACACCATAGCCGGTGATCATGTCGGCAACAAGGTAGTTGTTGCTGATTTTCGGACTGTATTTTTCGTTGTCTAAAACTTTAGAAACACCGCGTTGCAATTGGCCGATGCGGTTGATTTTTTGAGAATCGTTGGGTTTGAAATGCCCGTTGAAGACACCTTCTTGTGGGTGCCAAACGCCGAATTCTTCGGTCATGGGGATGACTTCATGGATTTCGTCGACGTTGAGGTCGCCGCCAGTGCCATAATAAGTTTTGAGCAGCGGAGATACGGCTGCAAACCATCTTTTGAGCACTTCTTTTTTGCGAGGATCTTTAGGGTCAAAGTTGATACCTGATTTGGCGCCGCCGATAGAAGGTCCGGCAACTGTAAACTTCACTTCCATGGTTTTCGCAAGAGATTCAACTTCTCTTTTGTCGAGACCAACACGCATTCTTGTGCCTCCGCCGGCCGCACCTCCTCTTAAAGAGTTGATGACTACCCAACCTTCTGCGTCAGTTTGGGAATCTTTCCATTCAAAAACGATTTCGGGTCTTTTATTTTCAAATTTGGAGAGGAGTTCTTTCATGTGGAATGTGAATTTTGTTAGCGGTACAAAAATACCAATTTTGAGTGGGTTTGATCTTGTTTTTTAACCAAGACTTGCCTGAAAATCATGTAAAATACCTGTTCGGAGTGCTTCTGTTGCTCCCGTCACAGCGCTAAGTGTTGTGGTTTCGTTTCTTAGAAAGCGTGCGCCTAGAAAAGCAAAAATGATAGCTTCTTTGTAGTTGATGATGTCCGCATCTGGAATGATCAGTTTTCCTTTAAATTCCGCTGAAAGCAGTTCGATGAAGTAGTTGTTAAAGGCGCCACCGCCAGTCACGTAGACGCTTTTTAAATCTAGATACTCGAACGCTCGAATGCAAAGTGTTTTCAGGACTTCTAAATGTGTTCTGAGTTTGTCAGCAATGCTGACATGTTCAAAAAAAGGTAGGTAGGTGCTTTCCAACCATTCTGTCCCCAACGACTTGGGTCCGTTTTGACTAAAAAATTCCAGTGAAAGTACTTTGGAAAGAATGGCTTCGTTTATTTTTCCTTCCCGAGCGAGTTCTCCATTGGCGTCGTAGGCCTTACCTAATTGTTGCATCCATTGGTTCATTGGTAAATTGGCCGGTGCGATATCGTAAGCTAAAGCGCTTGCGTTTTGTGGTGTGGAGATGTTCGCAAAACCACCTAAATTGAGAAAACCATCGGCAAACGGAGCAAACAATAGCGCATCGCCTAGCGGAACCAAAGGTGCTCCTTGGCCACCTGCGCTCACATCGAGCTGTCTAAATTGATTGATGACTGGAATTTTAGTCAGAAAATTGAGCGTGCTCCCGCAACCAATTTGAGTAGTGTAGCCTTTGTTTGGCTGATGAAAAATCGTCTGACCGTGGGAGGCAATTGCCGTAATTTCGGTTTGCTTGATGTTATTTTCCGAGATGAATTGCGCAATACAAGCGGCATAAAAACGAGCAAGTTCTTGATCGAGTTCAAAAACAGCCATTGCGCTCAATGAAAAGACATTAGATAGCTTTTCAAATATAGGTTTAGGTAAAGGGTAAGTTTTGCAGTTAATAAGTTGAAAATCAATATTATGGTTGCTTGAAAAACCGAAAGAAACCTGCGCTATGTCAAGCCCATCTAAGGAGGTTCCGGACATGAGGCCTAATAACTGCAGATTATTGTAGGATTTTGCTTTCAAGAGTATAGGAATTCGTTTATTTTTGTCAAAATTAAAATAAATCAGTTAACATGAATTTTGAACTCACTGAAGAGCACCTCGCCGTCAAAGAAGCCGCCCGAGATTTCGCACAAAACATCTTAAAACCAGGCGTTATCGAACGCGACAACCAACAGAAGTTTCCAGTAGAAGAAATGAAACAACTTGGTGAGCTTGGTTTCTTAGGCATGATGGTCGATCCAAAGTACGGAGGCAGCGGAATGGACACCCTTTCTTACGTTTTGGCAATGGAAGAAATTTCTAAAATAGACGCTTCTGCTTCAGTGTGCATGTCTGTCAACAACTCTTTAGTTTGTTGGGGTCTAGAAACATTCGGTTCCGAAGAACAAAAACAAAAATACCTCGTTCCGCTTGCAAAAGGTGAAAAAATTGGCGCATTTTGCTTGTCTGAACCTGAAGCTGGTTCTGATGCAACCTCACAGCGCACCACTGCTATCGACATGGGCGACTACTACCTTTTGAACGGTACCAAAAACTGGATCACCAACGGTTCGTCCGCTTCTGTTTACCTTGTTATTGCCCAAACCAATGCTGAGCTTGGTCATAAAGGCATCAATGCACTTATCGTTGAGCGCGGCATGGAAGGTTTCGTTGTTGGCGCTAAAGAAGACAAAATGGGTATCCGAGGAAGCGACACCCATACTTTGTTGTTCAACGATGTAAAGGTTCCGAAAGAAAACCGCATTGGCGAAGACGGCTTCGGATTCAAGTTTGCCATGAAAACACTTTCTGGAGGGCGCATTGGTATTGCAGCACAAGCCTTAGGTATTGCAGCTGGTGGCCTTGAATTGGCACTCGCCTATTCTAAAGAACGTTCTGCTTTTGGTAAAGAAATTTACAAGCACCAAGCCATCGCCTTTAAATTGGCCGACATGGCTACCGAAATTGAGGCAGCGCGCTTGTTGGTATACAAAGCAGCCCAAGACAAAGACGCAGGTCGCAACTACGATCAATCAGGCGCAATGGCTAAACTCTACGCATCTAAAGTAGCAATGGAACAAACAGTCGAGGCTGTTCAGATCCATGGCGGCTATGGATTTGTGAAAGAATACCATGTTGAACGCCTCATGCGCGACGCAAAAATTACCCAGATTTACGAAGGTACATCTGAAGTGCAGAAAATCGTCATTTCAAGAGGAATTCTCAACGCTTAAATTGTAGCTTATGCTCGCTCCTTTTAACCTACAGCAATGGATCGATGACAATCGTGATTTGCTCAAGCCACCTGTGTCCAACAAAAACTTGTACAAAGAGGCCGGTGATTTCATCGTCATGGTAGTAGCGGGGCCAAATGCGCGCAAAGACTACCATTTCAACGAAAGCGAGGAGTTATTCTACCAACTAGAAGGCGATATCAACGTGCGTATTCAGCACGAAGGTCAGGCAAAAGACATCATCGTCAAAGAAGGCGAAATGTTTTTATTGCCAGCCAACACACCGCATTCACCTGCAAGAGGCGCCAACACTATTGGTTTGGTCATTGAACGCGTGCGAAGAGGCACAGATCTTCAAGATGGCCTGATGTGGTTTTGTGAACAATGCAATCACCACCTCCATACCTATCGTTTCCCGTTGGAGAACATTGAAAAGGATTTCCTTCCACGTTTCAAAGAATTTTATGGGTCAGAAGACCTCCGCACCTGCAAAGCTTGCGGTCATATAATGGAAGTGGATCCTAATTTTGTTTAGGATCCACTTCTTTTTTAACTAAAAATCTTATGTTTTACAGGCGTGAGCCTTTTGCAGCAGCTTACTGCTGAATGAAGGTCATGCGGTGTTGGTCACCAGTCTGGAAGATTTCTTCCTCAAGAACCAAGCGCTTGTTGCGCAGTTCTTTAATGCTGTATTCGTGAATAGGATCTACGGTTGTGGTGTCAGCGTAAAAGAAAACTGTTGTTTCATCTTCTCCAAAAGCCCAAGTGCCGTGGCTGTAGGTGCCTTGAATTTGACCTAACTCATTGGTGTAATTTGAGATTGAATAGGTTCCGTCTTTATCAATGCTCATTTTGGTAGTGATGTTCGCGTCAAAAACATCATTTCCATTCATGATATAATTAGAAAGCTTCCAATCATTACACAAACGCGCTTTTCTTGTATGTATTGAAAAGGACGGTCCTTCGCTGTATTTTGAACAGCCTGCAAGGCCTAGCGTCAATAAAGAAAGTGAAAAGAGAACAGACTTCATTTTTTGTTTTTTTTCAAATGTACTACTTTTTGCGCAATAAAAAAGCCGCAACGAATTGCGGCTTTAAAATGTAAGATATGAATATGCTTACTGTGCAGTATAGGTTTGAACAATAGTTTCTGTACCATCAACTGTTTTCAATTTCAACTCTTTACCGGCCAAACGCACAATTGTTTGTGTGTCTGTACCTGTTAAGCCGTCAACTGTTGTGATGAGTTGAGTTTTGTCGTCAGAAAATTCCCAAGTTCCGGTGAAGTCGTTGGTGTAATTGAAACCCATGTAGCTGTATGCAATAACGGTGCTGTACTTTCCGTCTTTGCTGATTTCCATAGTTTGGGTTAGGCCAGTAAGTGCATCAGCTACACCGTTTGTAGTTTGTGCAGTTAATTTCCAAGAACCTGTAAGGCGACTTGCCTTAGAAGCAAGGGTCAAAGATGGACCTTCTTCGTATTTGCTACAAGAAGTTAAAGTTGCCGAGCCAACAGCTAAAGTTGCCAAGCCAATAAAAAATAGTCTTTTCATAATTTTCAAGTTTGAACAAATCTAAGTAAAGACTTGAACATTCGCAATATCCTGACTAATTTTGTTTCATGAAATTTGTTCTACTTCCGACCCTTCTCATTCTTTTCATTTCTTGTAGTCAAACAAATACAAAAAATGAGCAAAACGAAACTCAAGCTAAAGTTTGTAAAAGCGTTAAAGCCAATGCTACTCAAGAAATAGGAGTCAAGGGCATGGTTTGTCAGATGGGGTGTGGTGGCAGCATTCGGAAGGCTTTGAAACAAACCTGCGCGGTTGAACGCGTCGAAGTAAACTACATCGATTCACTCGAAGAACAGGTCATAAAAGTTCATTATAACCGCGAGCAAATTTCGCCTAAGCAAATGCTCCAAGTACTTTCCGGGCTCAATGACCGCCAATTCACGGTTAGAACAGTAGGTTCTCCTCAAGCACTCAAATGAAACTTTATCACAAACAATTAGGTCAGGGTAAACCGTTTGTCATTCTTCATGGACTTTTTGGCTCTTCTGACAATTGGCAAACACACGCCAAAAAGCTTGCTGAATACTACCAAGTAACGCTTATCGATTTACGCAATCATGGGCACTCCCCGTGGTCAGCAGAATTTTCTTATGCGCTCATGGTGCAAGATCTTCATGAACTTTTTACCGAGCTCCAACTAGAAAAACCTATTCTATTGGGACATTCTATGGGAGGCAAACTCGCTATGCATTTTGATCACGCTTTTCCTGGCTTTATTGAAAAGCTCATTGTGGTAGATATGGGCGTGAAAGCCTATCCTCCGCATCATGCGCACATACTAGCTGCCATTCACGCCATTGACCTTTCAAAACTGAGTGCCAGAAGCGAGGCTGAAGCCATTCTTCAAACATTTGTGGAGTCGGAAGGAGTGAGGCAGTTTTTATTAAAGAACCTTTATTGGGAAGAAAAAGGAAAACTGGCATGGAGGGTGAACTTTCCGGTGTTGGAGGCTAGTATGGCAGAAATTCTCCGCGAGTTACCTGAACAAGAATCTTTTACCCCTACATTATTTATCCGCGGCTTGCTTTCGAATTATATCTTAGACGAAGACAGCGCTATTTTAGAAAGTTATTTTCCCGATTCTCAACTTGCTTCTATACCCAACGCAGGGCACTGGGTACATGCCGAGGCGCCTGAGTCTTTTTTAGAGGCTGTGTTGTCATATAGTTTGAGGTGAAAACCCAAATGGGTTTTGGTAGCAGAAGCAAAGCGATACTTCAAAACTAAAATCAGTAATCATTCAACAAAAAAAAAGGGAGCCCGAGAGCTCCCTTTTGATTTCCTAATGGAAAAGCTTATTTGCGTACCGCTAATTTTTGGCTTACAGCTGTGCCGTTAGCAGTTACATTAACTGTGTACATACCGCTGTTCAAAGCGCTTGTATTGATTTCAACAGCTTGTGTACCGTTTACACCAGACAAGGTTTGAGTAGCAACAACTTTACCAGCCATGTCAATTACAGTGATGCTTGCATCAGATGTATTTTTAACAGTGAAAGTAACTGTGGTTGCATCAGCAGCAGGGTTTGGAGCTACTTCAAGACCAAATGTATTGTTTGCTTCTTTCACACCTAAAGCTGGATCGAAGTTCATGCGAACCATTGGTTGTGAAGTTGTGTAGTACCAAGTAAGGTCTGTCATGTCGTAGTAGTAGCAAGTTTGAACTGGAGCTGGGCCAGCTGTACCAACAACGAGGTCGTTAGTAGCACCACCGTCACCGTTTGAACCAGCAACCAATAGGTATGCCTCACCTGCATTCAATGGATAGTTGCCACCTAAGAAAGAAAGCGTTACTTCAGCATCGATATCGTTTGCAGTAAGAACATAAGGACCTGTTTCGTCAACGTATACGAAGTCACCAGTAGCTGGGTCGATAGAATACAATTTCAAGTAAATTTCTGCACCTACTTCTGCAGCACCGTTGATGTAAACAGAACCACCACCAATTGTTGTGTTGGCAAAGATGTCAAAGATGTTACCCACTTCAAAGCCCATACCACCGTTGAAAGAACCGTTTAATGCGGTGCCGTTGTCACGGGAGTAAACATAAGGGTTCACAGCGATAGAAGCAAAGTTAGCCAAAGCGTTGTTGGTTGCATCGCCATCGTTGTTGCCCATTGCAACTGCGCCCGACAAAGAAAGCGTGGCTGTTGCTGAACCTGGTGTAAATGATGCATTACAAGCAAGTGTATCGATGTTACCAACTAAAACAGGTGTTGCAGCAGAAGCACTAGAGAAAGCACCTACAGTTGCAGTAAAGACTGCATCTTGTTGATCTTGTGCACCGATGTTTTCAACGACACCAGAGAAATCGATAGCGGTAACCTGTGAAGCAGGAACTTGGTAGTAAGCTAAGCGCTCAGCCCAAAAACCTGTTGAACCCCAGTAAATGCCATTTAATTTAAGGTCGTTCGCTTCTGGTACGTATAATTCTACGTCGTCAACTGCCCAGTACCAACCCCAATAGTCGTTGTCGTTGTAATAGAACTGAACTTTAACTTGTGAAGAACCTGCTGCAATTGATGATACATCAATGATGGTTACTTCTGGATTTGCAGAGTTTTGGTTTGGTGTAAAGTAATCAACTTCGTCAGAAATTAAGAATTCTGTCCAAGTTGCACCGTTGTCACCGGAAACGCGAACACCACGGGTATCTTTCCACCAACGGAAATTGTGGTTGTATTTTAATTTTACAACGCTGTGCGCAGAACAGTCAATTGTATTTACTGTTGTTGCAGTTGTAATGATTGGAGTACCATCTTGGTCGCCAGTGTTGTTCGCATCGGAGTTGACAAACAAGAAACCATTTGCTGCGGTCGGTGAAGCAAAAGGGCTTAGTGCAGAAACCGGAATAGACGTTGGCGTATTGATGAGGTGCCATTGTTCTGGGTTAGAACCGGTACTACCAATTGTCCAGTTGGCTGCAGTAGAAAAGTTGTCAGACCAAATGGTAGTTGCTTTAGCCTGAGCCTGAGCTGAAGGCTTTTGAGCTACGTTAGACCCAACTTCAATAGAAGTTCTTTTGTCTAGACGTGGCGCGTTGACACTTTTCACTTGTGCATGAAAAGTACCTGCTGCCATGACGGCAAGAAAAGATACGTAAAGTTTTTTCATTGTTGATATTTTAGATAGTTCCCACAAATATAAGCAAAATTGAAAAAAAAGCAGATTTAATGCGTTCTCGCAAATAAAAATTCAGCGAGTTCTTCTAATTCAGATTTGGTGCCCTCAATTTCTATTCTAGAAAGCGCAGCAAGGGCTTTCTGATGGTGCGCTTTCATTTGTTCTTCACAATAATGGCGTGCGCCCAAATTTGTATATAGTGCTTTGGTTTGTTCTACTTTGAGCAGCGGATCTTGTAATTGTTCCAACGCTGCTAAAGTTTGTAATTGCGTGCTTTCAGCAACTTTCTTTGCACGGATAGAGAGGAGTGTTTTTTTGTTCGCTAAGACATCACCACCAACTTGTTTACCGACTTGTGCGCTGTCTCCGTAAAGGTCAAGAATGTCGTCTTGAATTTGAAAAGCCAAGCCAAGTTCTTCCCCAAAAGAATAAAGCAATTGGGCATCTTTTTGACTTGCGCCTCCTACTAAGCCACCCATTTGCAAAGCACAGCCTAAGAGCACAGATGTTTTGAGGCGAATCATTTCGAGGTATTCTGCTTCGCTTACTTCGTTGCGCAACTCAAAATCCATGTCCATTTGTTGGCCTTCGCATACTTCGATTGCTGTTTTGTTAAAAACATTAAAAAGAGCATGAAATGTGTTGGAATCGTATTTGGCGAGTTGGTCGTAGGCCTTGACCAACAAAACGTCACCTGAGAGAATGGCAATGTTGGCATTCCATTTTTCATGAACGGTTGCTTGCCCCCTGCGAATTGGGGCGGCGTCCATGATATCGTCGTGTATCAAAGAAAAATTATGAAAGTATTCAACCGCTAATGCAGCTGGCAACGCTTTTTCGAAGTCTGACCCCGTCATTTTGCAAGCCATCAGGCTGAGCATTGGTCGCATGCGTTTGCCACCTAGTTGAAGGAAGTAGCGCAGTGGGTCGTAGAGGTTGGCTGGCTGTGCTGGAAAGTGTTCTTGTTGGAGTATGTTTTCCAGGTAGGTGCTGTAGGTGGCTAGGCTTTTCATTTATTTGTTGAGCAGTTCGAGTAAATAGGTTCCGTAACCACTTTTAACAAGACCTGAGGCCAATTGTTTGAGTTGAGCGGCATCGATAAAGCCATTTTGATAAGCAACTTCCTCTATGCAGCCAATTTTGAGTCCTTGTCTTTCTTCAATGACTTGTACAAACTGCCCGGCTTGCATTAATGAACCAAAGGTTCCGGTATCTAACCAAGCAGTACCGCGGTCTAGGATGGCTACTTTGAGTTGTCCTCTGCGCAGGTATTCGGCATTGACATCAGTGATTTCGTATTCTCCTCTGGCTGAAGGCTGTAGGTTTTTAGCAATTTCAATGACTGAATTGTCGTAAAAATAAAGCCCAGGGACCGCATAATTGGATTTGGGTTGCAATGGCTTTTCTTCAATGGATACAACACGGTTGTTCTCGTCAAATTCTACAACACCATAACGTTCGGGGTCAGAGACATGATATGCGTATACTACACCGCCGTTTGGATCGTTGTTTTCTTTTAAGAGTGTATCCATACCTACACCGTAAAAGATGTTGTCACCTAGAATGAGGGCAACTTTATCTTTTCCGATGAAATCTGCACCTATGACAAAAGCTTGTGCGAGGCCATTTGGAACCTCTTGAACGGCATATTCAAAGCGGCAGCCAAGACTTGTGCCATCGCCAAGTAATTTTTCAAAATGGGGAAGGTCGGTAGGTGTTGAAATAATTAGAATTTCACGGATTCCGGCGCTCATTAAAATAGAGAGTGGGTAGTAAATCATTGGCTTGTCATAGACAGGCATGAGTTGTTTGGATACCGCGAGGGTTAACGGATGCAAGCGTGTTCCGGATCCACCGGCTAAAATGATACCTTTCATAGTTAGTTGTTGTACTAAATTAGAGATAGCTGTTGATATGAATAAATTAAAGCCAACGGAAGAGGTCGTCAAAAAGGCGCTTACCCCATGGGGTATTGCCGTATTCTTTTTCAATTTTTTGACGCAATTCAGCAATGGTAAATACTTTGTTTTTACCGGGGTTTAGTAGTAATTCTTCTTTTTTGGGAGCCACTAAGTCTATCTTTTTGGCGAAGTATACAATACCACCGTCTTCAGTTGCCAAGCCGAGAATGGTGCCAGGCAAACCACAAAAGCCTTCAGGCCCAACAGATGGGGTAAGCATAGGTGTATACCAAGCGTAAAGGCGCGTACTGTCGTTTTTTTGGTAAATGGCTTTTCTACATTCGTAGCCACAGATGGTGCGCTTGCCATCTGTGATTTTCCAGGTGCGCACAGGCAGGCTGTCTTGAACGTATACATTTTGACCAAACACAGCGAGCATCATGAGTTGCTGGCCATCTTTGAGATTTTGATAGTAGGCGTTTTTAGTGGTCAGCCAGGCCATTTCTTCTGGTTCATTGCTCGGCACTACAGCAAAGTAGGAGGCGGTGTCGTTGAAATAGAGCATGAATGGCTCTGTGCGGATCTTGTTTTCTTCAGTGACAAAGCGTTTCATGCGCTCATCTTTGAAGCGTTTTTCAAGGTTGGTGCGGCGTTCAAAGGTGATCTTGCCAGCATGAATGTATTCGGTTTGTGCCCAAGTCTGCAGACTGAGCAACAAGGCACTAATGCCACATACGAAGATCTTCTTCACGGGTTTTGTTGTTGTTAAATTTGTAAGTCAAGCGCAATAGGAAATAGCGCGTAATGATGCGGGTGTAGTTGTCGGTGATCATGTTGCCGCTGACGGTGCGTTGCAAGTTGATGTTTTGGTTGAGTAAGTCATTGATAGACAAACCAAGGATGAGGTTTTCGGTTTTCAAGAACGCTTTTTGAACTTCGAGGTCGACAATAAAGAAATCGCGGTTAAAGGCGTCTGCGCGTCCGCGGTTCATGGTGTAATTGAGTTCCCATTTGAATCTGAAATGCGCTGGGAAACGCCAATCTCCGGTCATGAAATAATTTTGAGTCGAGTAGGGTTGGTTAGAGAATGCGCTCAAGGTAGTAACAGGATTTACGTAGGTGTAGTCGGTTCCGAGGTTAAGTTCGAGGCTATCCAAACTCAATTCTATGGAGAATGCCCCATTCAAAGTGGTGGTACTTGTTGCATTGAGTTGGTTGTTGATGAAATTGTTGTTTCGGAAATACGATGCATTGAAGCTCGGTTCGAGAGTCAATTTTCGATTCAAAATCGGGTAACCGCCGCCTGCGTAAACGGTAGCAAACATGTTGCCATCTACGTTAACGGTTTTGGAGATGGTTCGGCCTAGTTGGTCAAAAGTAGTGCTGTTTCCGAAGGCGTTTTGGGTAAATGTGGCGTTACCGCCCGACCAAATGTAACGGCCGGTCATGGCTTGCCATATGTTGGCATTGAAGTTCAGTTGGTGTTGGTAATTTGGTTTGAGGTCGGGGTTACCTTCTTGAATGCGATTGGGGTTGGTGTTGTCTCGGACCGGTTGGAGGTCGTTGGCGCTTGGTGGGGCAGAGTAGGTGCTGTAACGGATATTGATGCGTTTGGCCATGCTCGGCTTGAACTGATATGCGAAATTAGGCAAGAAGTTGGAGATGTCTTGGTTGATACTCACATCGGTAAATTGATTGATGTTGTCTATTTGGATGTTTCTGAAACCCAAGCCCCCTGTGATGCGGTGACTTTTATAAAGATACGTGAGCATCATGGTGCCGCGTTGCTGAAAACGTTCATTGACGAAGTCGTTGGTAAAGAGGCTGTCAATGACGCTGAACTGACCGCTAATGTTGGGATTAAAGGTATAGCGTGCCTGATTGGAATTGCCGAATTCTAAAAAGTATTCTGTGGTGAGCAAGAAGCTTTTGGAAAGGGGTTCGGTATACGTAAGTGTAGTGTATTGGGTATTGCTGAGGTTGTTGTTCGACTTGCGTTGGTCAATGATGGTATCGAAAGTGAGCGAATTGGTGTTTGTGACCAATTGCCCATCTGAGGTATTGTCGTTGTAGCGCAAGATATATTTGGCTTCTAATTCGCGGTCTTTTTTACCAAATTTTCTTCTTAAAATAGCTTCTGAATTGCTGCTAATACCTTTAGAGTCGTATTTGTTGTTGATATTGGTGAGGAGATAAGAAGAAAAGTTGTCGTCGCGGAAATCATTGATGGAGGTGTTGTCTTGGGTGCCTTCATCAAAATGGACATTAGGTTTGAGCTCGAGCTTGGTCAAGGAGTCGATATCAATTTGTAAGTTCATATTGAAGCGATGCGAGCTGCTAATGGTTTGGTTGTTGCTGGAGTCTTTGGTGTAGTAAGAGCTATCGGCAAGAAAATATTGTGTTTGGGAGCTCGAATTCGCTTGCAAACGGCTGTCGTAATAAGCATAATTGACACCTAGCTTTACTTTTTCAGATAGGCGGTCGTTGTAGTATATCCCTGTTTTAAGGGTTTGTGGAATACCGGAGTTGTTGCCGCGCGAGTCGCGGTCCCAGAAGTTCATGCCACTTGCGTCTCTTTCGTTGTCTAGGCCAAATTTGTT
>JBIIZI010000092.1:0-8283 GCA_044346375.1 Crocinitomicaceae bacterium
CGCCGGCAGAGTCGACGAGATAAATGATAGGCAAACGGTTTTCCATGGCAATTTCTTGCGCCCTCAGGTTTTTCTTGCCTGTAATCGGGAACCAAGCACCGGCTTTAACCGTAGCGTCGTTGGCAACGACAATACACTGGCGCCCACTTACATACCCCACCGTTACTACTACACCACCTCCCGGACAACCGCCGTGTTCGGCATACATTTCGTGTCCGGCTAAAGCGCCTACTTCAAAAGATGGTGTATTTGGGTCTAGTAGTGCCGCTATGCGTTCTCTAGCCGTGAGTTTGCCACTTTCGTGGTGCTTCTCAATACGTGATTTACCACCTCCTAAATAGATTTTTTCTAAAGTTTGTTCGAGGGCTCTGATTTTGAGCCTCATTTGGTCTTCGTTGAAATTGAAGTCGAGTTCTTGTTGTGTTGCCATGTGTTGATTGGGACTCAAATATACACAGAAACCTTGTTATGTTTGGGCTTTTTCCTATTTTCATGCATTCAATTCAAAACCACCACTAGACATGCATAAAGGTACACACGAAACCGCACCAGAAAAGACAAAAAAGAACCGTTTGACACTGTACATTTTAGTAGCGATGGTACTAGGCGGGGTCTTAGGTGCAATTGTGCATTCCAATTTCAATGCAGCTACTGCACAGCAATTTAGCACCTATATCAAATTGCTAGCAACCATTTTCATCCGCTTGGTTCAAATGATTATTGCACCTTTGGTTCTTACAACGTTGGTTGTAGGGATCGCCAAATTAGGCGACCTCAAATCAGTTGGCCGAATTGGAGGTAGGGCCCTAGCTTGGTTTTTTACAGCTTCCTTTATTTCCTTAATTATTGGGCTTTTATGGGTCAATTTTTTACAACCTGGAAAAGGCGTTAATTTGGATCATGTGGATCAAACAACCGCAACAGAGGTCACTGAAAAAACACAAGATTTTTCGGTTCAACATTTTATTGAACACATCATCCCAAAGTCGGTATTTGAGGCGATGGCCACAAACGAAATTCTTCAAATTGTCATATTTGCTATATTCTTCGGTTTAGCGGCAGCTTCAATAGGAGAAAACGTCAAGCCCGTCATCAATGCCTTGGACAAAACCTCCCACATTATTCTAAAAATGGTCAATTTCGTCATGAAATTTGCGCCCATTGGCGTTTTCGGTGCCATAGCTGGTGTTTTTGCTGTGAAGGACGTATCTGAGCTCATGTTCACCTACACAAAGTTTTTCAGTTCCTTTCTTGTTGGTATTGCCTCTCTTTGGGTGGTACTCCTGCTCGTTGGATATATTTTCTTACGTGGCCATCTTGTGACTTTACTCAAGCGGATCGTAAGTCCGTTGGTCATTGCTTTTGGTACTACGAGTAGCGAGGCGGTTTTTCCAAAATTAACCGAAGAATTAGAACGTTTTGGAATCAAAGACCGCATTGTATCATTTATGCTTCCCTTGGGCTATTCCTTTAACCTGGACGGCAGCATGATGTACATGACCTTTGCCAGTATTTTTATAGCGCAAGTATATGGCGTTGATTTAGACACGGGCACACAACTCACCATGCTACTTGTTTTGATGCTGACTAGTAAAGGGATTGCCGGGGTTCCAAGAGCAAGTTTAGTTGTAGTCGCGGCAACTTGTGGTATGTTCAATATTCCGATTGAAGGAGTGGCGCTTATTTTGCCAATTGATCATTTTTGCGATATGTTCCGCAGCGCAACAAATGTGTTGGGAAATTCCGTTGCAACAGCCGTTGTAGGAAAATGGGAAAGCAAAAATAGCTAAGCTACTGCTTGGTCAGAACCGTTAACAGCGTTCTTTGATCCACATCATGAGGTCCCTCAAAAGTATGGAGGTCAAAACCGAGTGCTGTGTATGCTTTCATAACTTTTATTTGATTTTCTGAATCAAAGTACTGATCTTGTTTCCCTAAAACAAAGTCTAATTTTTTGCCTTTTGGAAAGACGTTCTTCTCTATGTCTGGAGGAAACACACTCGCCCATAAAATCAATTGTGAGCATAATTCTGGATGCTGCTGATAAAACCTCGCTGCCGTTGCACCACCTTGCGAAAAGCCAAGTAAATGGAGTGTTGCGTTGGGGTTAGCTATGCTGATTTTTTCAAATAGTTGTTTCAGATATGCGTTGTTATCTGCGATATCTTGTTCGCGCCATTCTTTGGTCATCCAAGAGGCTCCAACTCTTCCTGCGCTGCCCTCTAAATAAAAGCGGTGTGGACCTTCTGGAATGATAAGCCCCCAAGTTTCGGATAGGAAACTAAATTTTCTATAAAAGAACTGAGCAAGCTGTCCATAGCCGTGCAGCGCAACAAGAATGTGCGGTTTGCCATCTATACTGTTTTGGTAGTAGCGCCTTGTTTGTTCAAAAGAAAAATGTTGCTCAAACATTAATGCTGAATGAGCAACTTTTTCATTTTTTCTGAATCTTTCACGCGCACTTTTACCAAGTACGTGCCACTCGCTAGTGCAGCGCAGTTAATGGTTTGTGTGTGACCTTGCGCAATGATTTCTCTAAGTATTTTGCCTTGAAGATCGATGATATAAATTGTTTTTTGCTCGGCAAAACTTGTTTCTAGGGTCAAAACATCCAATGTTGGGTTTGGATGGATTTCAAATTCAAATTGACCTTCGTTCAAACCAGAGATATCGATACCCACACAGTTGCAATTGACATCTAAAGAGTCATTGATGGTGAGGGCATTGCCGTCGTCGCAAGGGCTTCCTGGAAAAACACAAGAGTTGTCGTCAATATTGGCCAAAGGATTGTAGTTACAAGCATTCGGATCCATGCAGCCGCTTACATATAACGTTCCTATACAGTTACACAAAGAGTCTAGGATGTCATTAAAGGTATCAGGATTGTTGTCGTCGCAAGGTGAGTCTGGGAAAATACAGCTGTTGTCATCTACATTGGCGAGCGGATTATAAGTACAAGAAAGCGGATCTGTACAGCCATATACAATGATATTTCCGATGCAGATACAATCTGGATTGATGGAGTCATTGATGGTATTAGGATTGCCGTCGTCGCATAGTGCACCCGGGAACAAACAAGAACCGTCGTCTACCGTTGCCAGCGGATTGTAATTGCACGACGCAGGATTCATACAGCCCGGAACAATTAGAGTGCCAACGCAATTACAGTTGGCATCTATGCTGTCATTCATTGTATTTGGGTTGTTGTCATTACAAGGTGTTCCGGGTAAAATACAGGTGCCGTTGTCTACGGTGGCTTGCGGATTATAATTACATGCAAGCGGATTCATGCAGCCAGGTATGATGGTTACCGCTTGCCCAACACAGTTGCAATTGGCGTCAGTGCTATCGTTGATGGTCAATGGGTTGCCGTCGTTGCAAGCCGTATTTGGATACAAACAACTGCCGTCATTAACCGTTGCCAAACAATTGTAATTACAAGAGAGCGGATCTGTACAACCCAGTACTGGTGTGGCTGGTCCATACGCATAGCGTGCAACTGCGTGTTGCGTGTTGGTTTGGGCACTAAAACCTGCGAGTACAATTTTATTACCGGGGTAGAGGGCCATTCCATAGGCGTCGTCCCAAGCTGTTGCAAAAGAAGTAATAGTGTGCCCGTTGGTTCCGAATGCCGTTTCTAAAATACCATTAGCGTTGTATTTTGAAACAATGAAATCGCGTGCTGCACCAATTCCAGCTGTTCCGGTGGTACCACAAGCAAGTAAAGAACCGTCAGGGTGAATAAGCAATTCATAATAGGTGTCGGCCTGAACAACGTCCACAATTGAGCTACCCCCCGTGCCAAATGTTGTTACCAAGCCTCCGTCGGTTGTATTCCTTGCCTGTAATAAGAAATCCCAAGGGCCTACATTGTTTTGCCCGGCCATGATCAATTTAGAACCATCGTATTCAATGTCAAAAAATCGGGCATTAAAATTCATCGGAATCAGGACGCCATTGCTTCCAAAAGTAGTATAAGGAATACCATTTGCCGATACTTTTGCTAACAGCGGATAATAGATGTTATTGATGTATGCATCGCCGCAAATGAAAATATCTTGATTGTTGCCAATTACGGCGCTTTGCCCAAAGCAAGAGGCACCAGTTGCGTTCTGAAATACGGTAGTGCCGGCTGTGCCGAATGTAGCATCTAGTTGCCCATTCATGTCGCATTGGGTTAGGGCCAAACGGTTTGTAGTAAAGCCCGGAACTTTAGAAGAACCAACTAAAATGATTTTGTTGTTTTGGATGAGGATCTTGCGTGCGTAATCTTCACCAGATCCGATGTCGTTGTGGAAAAATCCGTTCACGCCAAAAGTTTGGTCAAGGGTGCCATCGCTATTGAGTCGGAACATCGAAAAACGAGGATTTGCAGCAGTGATGGAAGTGGCGCCCGCAACTAAAAATTGCCCATTAGGCAAAAGTTCCATGTCGTATGCAAAACTAGAACCACCCGGTGAATTGTAAAGATAGTAGCCATTTGTCCCAAAAGTGTTGTCAATGGTGCCATTGCAATTGAGGCGAACCACCACCATGCCTAAACTCGAGGTGAGTCCGGAGGTACCGCAGTAAACCATTTTGCCATTCGGAAGAGTCACTACATCTTGTGCGTTGTCCATGAAATTACTGGCGACTGGTCCGTAGCTGGCGAAGCCTGTTGTAGCGAATGTTGGGTCTAGAGAGCCCGGTGCCTGACCGAAGAGGTTGATGGCATAAAAAAGTGCAATGCAAGTAATGAATAGCTTCATGTTTGAAAATTTTAAGCGTGCTAAAATTACGACTATATTTGAAGGTGCGAAAATTTATTCTATTCAGTTTTATCGCCCTTTTGAGCTACCAATTCGTGGGTTTTTTCACGTTTGTTGAGCTTGAGCATTATTTTATTCGCAAGCAAATCAAGAAGGCCATCAAGCTTTCTGTTCCTGAAAATCAACTGATTCAATTTCATTTCACTACAAAAGAAAGTCAAAAACTCAATTGGGTCAAGCCCCACGAATTCAGACTCAACGGCCGTTTTTACGATGTTGTGCACAAGCATAAAGCCAATGGTGTTTGGTATTTTCAATGCATAGATGACCGCCAAGAAACCGTCTTGTTTGAAAAATTAGATTTTGCCACCGCAGACAACCTTGTTCATTCTTCAGACCAGCATCCGGTCCATGGCTGGCTCAAACTCATGAACGAGCCAATGGAGCCCCTGCCTTTTTTTGAGCTGCGTTTGGTGATTTTAAATTTAAAAACGGCGAAGATAAACAACCTAGCGGTCAATCATTATCGTTCGAGATGTTTAGCTTTGGTTGAGCCTCCTCCGGAAGTTTAAAAATAGAACCCTCGTTTTTATTTTTCAAACTTTAATTCACTCAGATGAAAACAATATTGTTATTCCTATTTACAGGCTTGACCACTACATTTATGGTTCGAGCCCAAATCACTATAGAGCTCAGAGATGCCTATACCTTTGAGCCGGTCAACGGACTTGTTTTCAAAACACAAGCCAAACTTAGTCAACAAACAAATGCAGTTTACAAAATTGAGTCAGCGCAATTTCCACTGTCAATTGAGATCAACCACCCCGATTATGAGCTGTATGTATTAACTATTCCAAATAATGGAAACGCTCAAGCCATTACGGTATATTTGCTTCCAAATACCCAAACGGAGAACGAAACTGTTGTTTCTGCCAACCGTACTGCTGAAAAGCGCAAAGATGTAGCGCAAAAAATTCAGGTTCTCCGCGCTTCTGAAATACAGTTTCAGCAACAAACATCCATGGCCGATGTATTGGCCAATTCAGGCTCGGTCTTTGTTCAAAAAAGCCAATTAGGTGGTGGCAGCCCTATTATTCGAGGTTTTGAGACCAATAAAGTTTTGCTCGTTGTGGATGGTATCCGGATGAACAATGCTATTTACCGAGGAGGCCACCTTCAGAATTGCCTCACGCTTGACCAAGCAAATATGGATAGAGTTGAAATCGTATTTGGACCTGGCTCAGTCATCTACGGTTCAGATGCAATAGGTGGCGTGATGAGTTTTCAGACCAAAAAACCGTTGTTCAGCTCTTCAGATCAATTATTGGTTCGGAGCGGTGCATACATGCGCGGTTTCTCAGCTGGTGCTGGTTATGCGGCAAATGCGCAAGTAAATATTGGTTCTCAACGCTTTGCCTCTTTGACATCCATTTCGTATGCAGATTACGGAGACTTGCGTCAGGGAACCAACCGAAGTGCTGCTATTGGTAATTTAGGTTACCGCCCTTGGTATGTTGCGCAATTCAATGGTGTGGATAGCATGGTGGTCAATGCAGATAGCAGCTTGCAAGTGGGGTCGGGCTACAAACAATACGATGTTTTGCAAAAATTCAGTTTTGTTCAAAAACCAGGTGTGCTGCATCACTTGAATTTACAATTGTCCAATTCAGGCAACATCGACCGCTATGACCGTCTCACGCTTATGTCTGGCGCTAAACCTAGATTTGCAGAATGGTATTATGGTCCTCAATTTAGGTTATTGGCTGCTTATACATTAGAGCTCAATAATTCTACAAAATTTTACGACAACGCAAGAGTTATCCTAGCTTATCAAGGCATCGAAGAAAGCCGTATCGATAGAAGATTTCAAAAAGCAGCACGCAATCACCGCATCGAGCAGCTCGATATTTATACCTTAAACATTGATTTGATGAAGAAAAAAGGCGCTCATGAGTTGCGTTATGGTGCAGAAGTGTATCTGAATCAAGTGAATTCTACAGCCTTTACTGAAGATATATTTACTGGTGAACAAACTTCTCTCAATACGCGTTATCCAGACGGAGGTTCATCAATGCAAGGAGCAGCACTCTATGCATCGCACACCTTTGAAGTATCTAAAAAGTTAATTGTTAATGATGGAATTCGATTTTCTCAAATTGCTTTAAACGCGCAGTTCGAGGATCAGACGTTTTTCCCTTTTCCCTTTTCTTTGATCCAACAAAACCATTTGGCCTTGAATGGAAATTTAGGCTTGATCTATATGCCTGTGCCAAAATTACGTCTAACGCTCAATGGTTCTAGCGCATTTAGAGCACCAAACATCGATGACCTCACCAAGGTATTTGAATCAGTACCGGGTTCGGTAGTTGTTCCAAATCCAAATTTAAAACCAGAATATGCATACAATGCAGAATTTGGCCTGCAATACCAATTCATGAAGAAAAGTACTTTTGGCGTGAATTTATATCAAACTTACCTGACCAACGCACTTACGGTTCAGAATGGAACTTTTAATGGCGCTGATAGCATTTTATACGATGGGCAAATGAGTCAGGTACTCACTACAACCAATGCAGGCAATGCTTATGTGAGGGGTTTTGAAGCGATGATGCAGGCTCAGCTGACACCTCGTTTGCAGCTTTCCGGTAGCTATAATTATACGTTTGGCAGAATCACCACCGACACAGTTCCTTATCCCTTAGATCACATCGCTCCGGCATTTGGTAAAGTGAGTTTGCGCTATACGATGTTGCATAACAAACTTAAGCTCGAAGGCTTTGCGACGTATGCTGGTTGGAAACACTTAAAGGATTACAACCTAATTGGTGAAGATAACTTTGCGTATGCTACGCCAAACGGGATGCCAAGTTGGTATACTTTGAACTTGAGAGCAAATTACAACATCAATAATCAGTTGAGTGTGCAGCTCGCTTGTGAAAATATCACAGATCAAAACTACCGTATGTTTGCGTCAAATATTTCAGCTCCAGGACGTAATTTTATCCTGACCCTTCGAGCTAATTTTTAAGATTTCTTATTTGGATAGAAAAGGCGGGGAGTACTCCGCCTTTTTTTATTGGGTGTCTTTGGTGGCGTATTTCGCTTCACTTTCTAAATAGAAGAAAGTATACTTGATTTGCTCTATTGGCTTGATTTTCGGCACAAAGGTATTTTTGTCTGCACCTGAAGGAAGTGCTTCTAGTTGAGCTTCCATCACAAAAATATTCTTTTGGATTCCATAAGAACCCGCGCCAAATTCAAAATGATACGCTTCCGTAAGGTTGGTGCCTAGGCCATCAAAATTTTTGAATTGGAAGATGCGTCGGGGCGTATGATTGCTCACCGTATAAAAGTCTTTGTAGCTGGCATTTCGGATTCTAAAGTCGATCAAAATGTCTTTATAGTCGGGTGAACTGATGTTCTCAAAACTGACGCTAAGTGGCAACAAAGGCGAAGATGGAATGGCAAGAGGCGGGGAGAGCATGTCTAATTTACCATCAAAAAAGAAAAAGTAGTTGAAGTTGCCCATAAAACC
>JBIIZI010000093.1:0-8148 GCA_044346375.1 Crocinitomicaceae bacterium
CAAACAGATGACTAACTTTGTACAAAGTTCATTCATGAAAGTATACAATAATATCCTCGAAACCATCGGCAATACCCCATTGGTACGCATCAACAAACTCACCAAAGAGCTTTCAGCTCAAGTGTTGGCAAAAGTAGAAACCACCAATCCGGGCAACTCCGTCAAAGACCGCATGGCTGTTAAAATGATCGAAGATGCCGAAAAAGCTGGTATCTTAAAGCCCGGCGGCACCGTCATCGAAGGTACCTCAGGCAATACAGGTATGGGGTTGGCGTTGGCGTGTATTATCAAAGGATACAAACTCATTTGTGTACTCAATGACAAACAATCCAAAGAAAAAATGGACATCTTACGTGCTGTTGGCGCTGAAGTTGTTGTTTGCCCAACTGCTGTTGAACCTACAGATCCACGTTCTTACTATTCTGTTTCACGCCGTTTAGCTACCGAAATTCCGAATTCTTGGTATGTCAATCAGTACGACAACCTCTCGAACAGAACTGCACACTACGAGCAAACAGGCCCCGAAATTTGGGAGCAAACCGAAGGTAAAATCACGCATTTTGTGGTGGGTGTGGGCACTGGCGGTACTATTTCAGGTGTTGGTCAGTACCTCAAAGAAAAAAATCCAAATATCCAAATCTGGGGCATCGATACCTACGGATCCGTATTTAAGAAATACAAAGAAACGGGTATCTTCGATGAAAATGAGATCTATCCTTACATTACAGAAGGTATCGGCGAAGACATCCTACCTGCCAACGTAGATTTCGATGTCATTGACCATTTTGAAAAAGTTACTGACCGCGATGCCGCCGTATATACACGCAGACTCGCTCGCGAAGAAGGTATTTTTGTAGGAAATTCTGCAGGTGCAGCCATTAAAGGGCTCTTGCAAATGGGTGCCAAACTTACCAAAGACGATGTTGTTGTGGTATTGTTCCACGACCACGGTAGCCGTTATGTAGGCAAAATTTTCAACGACGACTGGATGCGCGAACGCGGTTTCCTCGAGGAAAACCTCCTGACCGCTGGCGATTTAGTTGCCAAACATGGCAACAAACCACTCGTTTCACTTTACGCCGAAGAACTCGTCTCTCACGCCATTGCCAAAATGCGCAATTTCGATATTTCACAAATCCCTGTCATGAAAGATGGTCAATACGTTGGTTCTATAGACGACAGCCATTTATATCAAGTGCTCATCGACAATCCGGCCTTGCGCGACGCACCTATTTCTTCCTTGATGTCGGCCGCTTTTCCAGTGGTGCATGCGAACACACCTGTAGAAGAACTCTGCAAATTGATTTCCAAGCAAGTTCCAGCGGTCTTGGTGGCCTTAGACAACGGCAAGCACCATATTGTGTCGCGTTACGACGTTATTGCTGCAATGGCCTAAGCGCATGCGTATTGTTTCTTTGGTTCCGTCATTAACCGAATATCTCTGGGCTTTGGGTCTGGACGAAGAGGTTGTCGGGATTACTAAGTTTTGTATTCATCCGAAAGCATGGTGGCAGCATAAAACAAGGGTAGGCGGTACCAAAAAGGTTAATTTTGAAACCATCGATCTCCTCCAGCCAACCCTCATTATTGCCAATAAGGAAGAAAATACCAAAGAAGATATCGAGTTTTTACAAGCTCATTATGAAGTTCTGCTAACGGATATTAATACGCTTGAAGACGCATATCACTATTTACTAGAAATTGGTAAAAAAGTGCAGCGCGAAGAAAAATCAATTTCGCTCGTAAGGCAAATTCAGGTGAATTTTCAAAGCTTAGAAAATATCGGCAAAGGGGCTACTTTTCTATATTTTATTTGGAAAGACCCTTATTTTGTTGTGGGGCCGAAAACGTACATTCATGCTTTGTTGAGTCATTTTGGTTTGGTCAATTGTTGTGAAATTGAGCGTTATCCTGATCTAGACCAAGTACGCGCAAATAACGCTAAGCTTTCTAACACATCAGATAACTACCCGGATTACATTTTCTTGAGCTCGGAGCCTTTTCCTTTTGAAGCCAAACATATTGAAGAAATACAAGCACTTTTCCCGAAGTCTAATATAGTGCTTATCGATGGCGAGATGTGTTCGTGGTATGGTTCGAGGATGCGCAAAGTACCCGCATATCTAGAACAAGTTCTAGGTTTGTAATCCCATCAATTCTTTTACGATAGCTTATTTTTGGTATGAAAATTGCTAAAACGAGCCCGATGTTACAAAAGTTTCTGATTGTTTTTCTTTTTTTTAGCCTGAATTCTTGGGGGCAGCGTTTTCAGGTGCTCGATAGCAATTTGCACGAAGGCATCGCTTTTGCAAAGGTTTATCCAGAACTTTCAGCTCCTTTTTTGACGGATATCAATGGTTATTTTGAGCTTTCTAATTCCAACCAAAATATTAGAATTCGGGCACTCGGTTATCAAGATTCTACAATTGTGCTTTCAGCCCTTGTTTCTTCTCAGATCTACTTGCGCTCCAAAACGCAAGAGACGCAAGATATTGTAGTGGTTCCAGGCATTAATCCTGCACTGCGCATCATAGAACAGGCTATTCAAAACCGAAAAGCCAATCACCCACAAGCCCATGGCGGATTTATCGCTGATCAATACAGCAAGTTTATTTTCGATCTCGACGATGCCACACGCCGCAAAATGGCCGATACCATTATTGACCAGACCGATACCTCTAATTATGAGTTTAAAAAATTCGTTGATCAACAGGCATTTTTTATTTCTGAAACGATGTCGAGTCATTATTTTGAACCGCCTTATCGCGAGAAAGAAATCATAGAAGCTTACCGAGTTTCCGGCTTTAGCGATCCAGCTTTATCTAGTATAGCACAAGGTTTGCAATCATTTCATTTTTATGAAATACAGCTCGAAATTTTAGGTTTAAAATACCTTAGTCCATTGGCGCCTGGTTCTTTGAATCGGTATTTTTATTCTTTGAAAGACACCACTATTAATGGGTCTGATACAACATTTACTATTTTCTTCAAACCCAAAAGAGGTGCAGATTTCGAAGGTTTAACTGGTGAGTTGTACATTAATACCAACGGTTTTGCAATTGAAAAAGTTAGGGCAAGGCCATTTAACCCTCCGCCTAGCGCAAATAGGGTGGAGATCACCCAAGAGTATCAGCTCATCGATGCAAATAAGTGGTTTCCAAAACAACTCAGTACTGAAATTTATTTGCCATTCATTCAACTGACATTCGATTCTGTACCCGCAGTTATTGTTGGAAAAGGCCTCAATGTGGTAAAAGCTGTACGCTTTAATCCGGCCGAACTCGACAAAGTTAAATTCCAACAAATAGCGGTAGAAACCCTACCCAACGCGAACAAAAAGCTGAATGACCAGCAGTGGGATACCGTGCGCGTGTCACCGCTTTCCGAAAGAGAGCTGATGACTTTTAAGCAAATAGATTCACTATCTGAAGCACAGCACTTTGACGAAAAACTCAAGTTCGCAAAAGTACTGCTCACCGGTAAAATTCCTTTAGGGTATCTTCAAATTGACGCCACTAAATTGCTTAAATACAATGCTTTTGAGCGCGCCCGGATTGGGCTAGGTCTAGAAACATCTGCTCAATTTTCAAAGCATTTGACACTAGGCGGGCAGTTTGGTTACGGATTAAACGACGCGCGCATCAAGTATGGAGCTTATTTCAATTGGCAAATAGGAGCCAATCAGAAGCTCAATTTAAAAGGATTCAGAAGTTTGGATATTGCAGAAGTGGGAGGCCCAATTATGTACCAAACAAGCATGTTCTACAAGCAAGATGTAACGCGGTATCTCTATGCCACCAATATGGCATATCAGGATAAACTTGGATTGGAGTTGTCTGCACGCATTCAAGCGAACAAACGCCTGGAGTTCGAGACGAGTTTGCAGCGCAACAACTACACAGATGCCTATGAGTATGCAGGGCAAACGGCATCGCAAGTTTTTGTAAGCAGGCTCGGCTTCAGTTGGGCAATTAGAGAAAAGTCGTCCTTCATTGGAGATGTACTTTTGCCCAAGTCAAGCCCTTATCCCAAGATCCAAATTCAATTCGAACATGCCTGGAATTTAAAAGGCTGGACAAGTCCTGATCTTGCGTTTAATAGAATGCAAATCAATATATTTCAGTTGCTGACAATTCCGGGAATAGGTATGTTGAATTGGAATGCGCGATTTGCAATCACGGACAGATCTACACCCTTACTGTATCAAAATGCAATTTCTGCTAGTAGATCTTATGGTCAGGGAATTGGCATTAGCGTAGCAAATACCTTTGAAACACTTTCCAGTACCGCTTTTTACCATCAGAAACACCTCCAACTTTTCACACGGTTTATCGGCAATGCTTGGCGCACTAAAGCAGCTTGGAATGAGCCGCAACTTGGATGTCATTATGCTTTTGGTTGGGGAACCATGTCCAATCAAACCATTCATACAACTACGTTTTTAACCATGAACAAGGGTTATCATGAAGCAGGTTTGTTATTCAATGGTTTGTATGTAAGTGGTAAATCGAGCTTCGGAATAGGCGTATTCAGTAGTTTTGGTCAGTATGCAGCCAAGGATTGGAAACAAAATATAGTGCCTAAATTTTCTTTGGGTTATGTATTCTGACCTAAAAGTCAAATAGCGTAGGCATGTCCGAAGCTGGCTTGGGTTTCTCGACACTTCGTTTTTTGGGTGGTGCAATTGGAGCTGGCGTTGTTTCCTTTTCAAGGGTAGGTGTTGGTTCCTTTTGAAGGAAAGGCGTTGCAATTTCTTGGATGACAGGAGCAGATGCTTGAATGGGCTCATTTGCTGGTTTTTGTTCTGTCACTTTTTGAACAGGTAAGCTCAATAATTTGGCTTTGATGCCTTCCAATTTGCCAATGATTTCAGCAAAGTTTTGGTTTGATGGCGCCACTGCTTTTTGAACGATTTGAACAGGCTCGGTCAAAGGATTGCTAGACTTTTGTTTGAGGGCTTTTTTGGCACCATCGAGGGTATAGCCTTCTACCTTGACAAACTGGTAAATGCGCTGGATTTGTTCGATTTCTTTGACAGAAAATAGGCGATTGCCCTTTTTGTTCTTTTTTGAAACTGTTAGGTTAAATTCTTTCTCCCAAAATCTTAAGAGTGAGGCGTTTACCTGAAGCATGCTCGCTACTTCGCCGATGCTGTAGTAAAGTTTGCTAAGTGTTTGATTTTCAATTGCGGGCATCTGTCTACTTGAATGAAGTTTCGAAAATAATTATTATTTTTGCAATGGCTTTCAGAAAATGAAAATAAAAGACATATTTTTCTTCTTTCTCTTTTTGGTCTTCGCCCAAGTGTTGTTGGCTCAGCCTCCCAATACCCAGGTGCAAACCCAAGCACCCTTGCCCAACGATCCGCAAGTCGATGCCATCATCAATTACGCCAAACGTTTTTTAGGCGTTCCTTACCGCTATGGAGGCACCACCCCCTCTGGTTTTGACTGCTCTGGTTTCATCAACTATATCTTTGGTAGTTTCGGTTTCGATTTAGTCCGCACAAGTTATGGCTTAGCTGAGCTCGGCACCACAGTAATGTTGTCGGACATCCGCCCCGGCGACCTCATGTTTTTCAAGGGAAGCAATGTCAATTCAACAAGTGTTGGGCACGTCGCTTTGGTGGTAGAAGTAACACCAGAAGCCATCAAATTTATCCATTCGGCCAATACAGGTGTGCGCATAGACAACTTCAAGACCTCGCAATACTACATTCAGCGCTACATTAAAACCAAGCGCCTAGACTACGGCACGCCCTAATTGCTTATTTTAGCACCATGGAGCAGCAAAAACTCAATGAGCGCAGACAATGGCTTTTTATAGCCTTGGCTGGCTTGTTTGTAACCAATGCCGTAACTGCAGAGCTGATCAGCAACAAACTCATTCAAATTCCTTTAGAAGGATTTTTCTTTGGCAAGAAGGTTGGGCCATTTGTCACCATTATCGGTATTTTACCTTGGCCCGTTGTTTTCTTACTTACCGACCTCCTCAATGAGTTTTACGGTCAAAAAGCAGTGCGCAGGCTCTCCTGGATTACTGCTGGGCTTATTGCCTATTGCTTCCTGATTGTAGGCTTATCGATGGCCATTCCAGCTTATGAAATCAAAGGTTCTAAGTTGGCCACCAACGCAGCATATAATTTAGTTTTTGGGCAAGCACAAGCCGTTATTGTTGGAAGCATTGCGGCCTTCATGGTTTCGCAGCTCCTAGATGCATACCTCTTTGATCGTATCAAGCAAAAAACAGGTAACAAATTCATTTGGTTGCGCAGTACCGGAAGTACGCTGCTTTCCCAATTGATCGATTCTTATATTGTTTTGTATATTGGCTTTGTTCTGCCTGGCGCAATGAGTATGTCCACTTATCTTGAGGTTGCGCCCACAAATTATCTTTTGAAAATATTGATTGCCATTTCACTCACGCCACTAGTCTATATTGGCCATTATCTGGTCAGGCGTTATTTGCAGCACTCAAACCCTGTTTAGTCTTGCGCAATTGAAGCAACAAAAGTAGCAGCGCAATTGCACCAAACCCCGCTGCTATAAACATGCAAATGCGTGCGCTTTCAATGGTGTTGTGGTAAAATAGAAAGGTGAGCCCCGAGCCTATCAAAATCCCAATTTCAAGTGCAATAAACATCGTTCCAGAGCCAGTTCCTCTTCTGTGTGCCAAGCTTAAATCAGCTGTCCAAGCAAAAAGAGTGGGGCTCGAAACCCCTGTAGCCAAGCCAAAAATGCCAGCGGCAATTGTGTAGCTCCAAATGTTGCTTGCAAGGCCTAATAATACCATGCTGATAACAAGTAAGGTGCAGCCAAACACCATGGTTTCTCTTCTTCCTATGCGGTCAGAAAGCGATGAAAATACCAAACGCACACCGATCGTGGTGAGGACATAAATGCCAAAGAAGTAACCTTTATTGGCAATACCTAAATAGAAGGAATAATCTGGGCTTAGAACAAAAATAACACCAGAACTGATCGCGGTAAGGAGCATGATGATGGCCGCTGGCTTTACAGTTGGTTCCACGACGTCTTCCCATTTGATCAATAATTGACGTCTTTCAAATTTGAGCTGCTTGGGCAAGGTTTCTACAATAGGCAGCATCAGCAGGAGTGCAAGAATGCCAAAGCCAGCTGCACTCATAAAAAGTGTATCGTAGTTGCTAAGGGAGAAAATATAAGAGCCAAGCGCTTGCCCGACGCCGATACCTAAAGAAATAAAGGTGCCCCAAAGCCCCATTGCCGCTCCTTTGCGGTCAGGCGGTAAAATATCCGTGAGTAGTGCAGTTGCGCCCGTGGGTGCAAAACCGGCACTTATGCCATGTAAGAAACGCAAAATAAAAAAGAAACCTAGCCAACTTGCAAAGGGATAACTTAGACTAACGCTAATAGCAATTGCCAATCCGATGAAAATACTCCGCTTTCGGCCAATTAAATCGGCTAATTTGCCGGCAAAAGGCCGAGAGACACCCGCTGCTATTGAAAATAAAAAAATGATGCTTCCTTTAAGTGCACTGCCTCCTAATTGACTAATGAAACCGTTCATTTCTGGTAGAATCAGGTTGAAACTCAGCATGAAAAAAAACATGCTGGCACTGAGTAACCAGAAATCGCGTGAATATCTTTTGAGCATGGGCGCAAAAGTAGTTAAACCAAACCAACTCTTGTTTGTTATTGTGGTATGAAACGTATATTTGTGTTACTTATGTTAGGAAGCCTCAATGCCTGTGGGCAGCAAGATCCAGATGCTGCAAAAAATCAAAACACTTTCAATGGCCGCGCGCTGCCCGAAAACGTATGTTACGTAGTGAACGGTGGTACCGAGCGCCCATTTACAGGTAAGTACTGGGATCATCATGAAGAAGGTACCTATGTTTGTGTAGCCTGTGATGCACCTCTTTTTGAAAGTAAAACCAAATACGATTCAGGGTCTGGTTGGCCAAGTTTTTACGAGGTACTTACGCAAGGAAATGTCAAGAAAATTACCGACCGTTCGCATGGTATGGTCCGAACGGAAGTACGCTGCAACAATTGCGACGCTCACCTTGGACACGTCTTTGAAGACGGCCCTAAGCCAACTGGCTTGCGCTATTGTATCAATTCCGCCTCCTTAAATTTTATCGACGCCAAAGACATGCAAACCAAT
>JBIIZI010000007.1:0-27220 GCA_044346375.1 Crocinitomicaceae bacterium
GACGCAAAGCAAAAAGCGAATCTTCCAATAAAAAAACTTCGTCAATTTCGGGACAGGCCTCCAATAGGACCTTAAAGTTTTTTTTGGTGACGTAATCGATCTTACAATCTGGAAAGAGCGATTTGATAGCAATAACAACAGGAAAGGTAAGCACGATATCGCCTATGGAGCTAAATCGGACAATTAATATGCGCTTCGGATTACTGCTTGACATTGTACGAATGTACAAAAACTACTTTGTGTGCTGAAATAGAACGCGGTCACGGTCAATTTGACCTTCCAACGCCTCAAAAAATGCGGCCTTTTGACTCGGTTCAATGCAATCTAAAGGAAAAGAAAGTTGCAATTCTTCAAGGTAATCGAAATAGATGGTTTGCTGACTAACCGATACTTTACGAAGTCCATTGAGGTAAATAAGGATGACTTCGCGGTCGGCAACGAGAATGGCCTTTGAACTCAAGCCTACGCGAAATTGCTTTGCATTGAGCACAAGAAATAAGATGGCGTCTAGCGCTAAAATAAGGTAGGTTATGGAGACAAAAATAGCGACCTCACTTAAAAATAGATGCGCCACGAATAGACTTAAAAATACAAGTGCTTCTAAACTATTATAAACAAATACGCGGCGTTTGCGCTCCAAGCTAATTGGTTGATTCCAAACAAATTTTGCTTGTTGCTTGACCATACCCACGCCCATCCAGCGCCTAATGCTGCGGCGCAAGCCGATGATCAGGAGTATGAGGGCTAAAACGAGGTAAACTTCCGTTCGAAAAGGCAAGCGTTTTCCTGTGGTATGTAGTACATCGATGGGGAGGTCAAAGCCAACAAAGACCGAAAGCAAAAGTGTTGGCAGACTCACCACCAACAAAATCAAATTAATGAAACTATTCATTCGGTATGAGTTTGAGCTTTGCCTTTAGGCCCTGTATTTTTTCTTGTGCGGCATCTACTTTCTTTTGTACATCTAGACGAAGTTGGTCTGCACCTTTTGAACGCGCAAAGAAACCAAGGTTGTTTTCTAGTGTAAAAATATCTTTTTGTAAGAAGTCTATTTGCTTGCGGATTTCTTGACGTTCAGCTTGTAACAAGCGTTGTTTGTCTGGCGATGCAAGTAGACCTTCTAATTTAGCTTGAAAAAATACACGCTCTTTTTCTTGACCTTCTAGTTTAAGGTCTTTGTAGAGGTCGTCCATACGCGTTTTAAACGCTGTATAGGTATTTTGTTTCTCTTTGATGCCTACAGGGCCAATTGCGTTAAATTGTTGCTGAAAATCGCGCAATTGAGCTAGTGCAGCTTGTTTGTCGGCTGGTAGCTCATAACTATTGAGCGCTTCAATAAGGGCAAGTTTAGCCGTTAGGTTTTGGGTGTTTTCTGCGTCTTGACCTTCAAAGTGCGTTTGACGCGCATCAAAGAAAGCATTACAAGCTGCTCTAAATTCTTTCCACAGTTTATTTTCATAACGCTGACCAGCGGAGCCAATTTCTTGCCATTGGCGCTGCAGTTTTTTCAGTTGGTCTGCGGTGTTTTTCCAATCGGTTGAACTGCCAAAAGCTTGTGCTTTTTCGATGAGCGCTTTTTTCTTGGTGACGATTTCTTGGCTAGCTGCATCTATTTCTTTAGAGAAGTTCTTTTTTGCAGCAAAAAACGCATCGCAAAGCGCTCTAAAAGATTGATACACGGCCTCGTTGTCTTTGCGACTTCCAGAGCCAATCGTTTTCCATTTCGCCTGAAGTTCGAGTACAAAAGAAGTTTGGGCTTCCCAATGCTTGAAGGTGTTCCAGTTGGGGGTGTCTTCCATGCGGGCAGCTAAATCGGCAACAAGGTTTTTCTTGGCATCGATATTTGCTTTTAAGATTTGTCTTTGCGCTTCGTAGTGCTCGTTGATTTTGTCGTAAATGCTTCTGACCGCCTCCCAGTATGCGGTTTTCATGAGCTCCCAATCTTCGTTTTGAACAGGGCCAATTTCTTCCCATTCGTCTTGAAGCGCATGTAATTGGCTTTCGAGGTCGCGTTGTTCGAGTGCTGCCACACGCAATTGTTTGAGCTTGAAGATGAGGTCTTCTTTGAGTTGTTTGTTGCGGCGGTAGTCGTGGTCTTTGAGCTCTTTGTAGATTTTGATGTTGTAAAAGAAAATCTCTAGCAAGCGGGAATATTCCTTCTGAAGGATTTCGCGGTGCTCTCTTGGAATAGCGCCGATTTTTTTCCAGGTTTCGTGGATTTCTTTGTAAGCCTGAAAGGCAGTGCCAATTTTTTCTTCGTTGTCAATGACTTCTTTGAGTCGGGTAATGAGGTCTTTCTTAAGCTTGAGGTTTTGTGCTTCGAGCGTTTGTTGCAGTTGTTGTTGTGCTTTTCGCTTGGTTACAAATTGGTTATAGGCCTCAAAAAAAGCTTCTTTAAGCGGCTTGTAGTCGAATTCCTCGTAGGTAGTACCCGCGTCGTTGGCGTCTAGGCGCTTGACTTGTTCTTGGCGTTCTAACTCGATGAGTAGGTCCTCAAATTGTTGTTTGATTTCGCTTGCTGAGCGCCCCAATTGGAGGAGGTCTTCTTGTTGGCTCAAGGCCAAAATTTGGTCGGTGTAGTGTTGTAATTCCATTAGGCTTCCAATTGAAAGGTAGATAAGGCGACGAATTCTTGCATGCGCGCATGAAGGTCTTCTTGATTGATTTCTAATAAACGCTCTGTTCCAAATTTTTCGACGCAAAAAGAAGCGAGTGCAGAACCGGCAATAATAGCGCGTTTCATGGTTTCGAAGTCAAGGGTTGGTGCCGCAGCAAGGTAGCCCATAAAGCCGCCAGCGAAGGTATCGCCTGCCCCTGTTGGATCAAAAACTTCTTCTAAAGGAAGCGCTGGCGCATAAAAGACGTTCGCTTCATGGAACAACAAAGCACCGTGCTCTCCTTTTTTGATAATCAGGATGGCTGGGCCCATTGCACGAATGATGCCAGCAGCCTTGCGCAAGGAATATACACCAGAAAGCTGTCGTGCTTCTTCGTCGTTGATGATGAGTACATCGATGTGTTTAATGGTTTCTTTGAGCTCGTCTAGCGCGATGTCCATCCAGAAGTTCATGGTGTCCATGGCGATCAGTTGAGGACGAGTAGTCATTTGTTTGATAACAGACAACTGCACTGCGGGGCTCAGATTGCCCAACATTAAGAATGCTGCGTTTTGAGCATGCGTAGGAACTACCGGTTTGAAATCGGCAAGTACATTGAGTTCGGTAACGAGGGTATCGCGCGAGTTGAGATCGGTATGGTAGCGGCCAGACCAAAAGAAGGTTTTTTCATCTTGTTTGATTTCAATGCCACTGACATCAACGCCTTTGGCTTCCAATAAGGTCAAAAATTCTTTCGGGAAATCTCCTCCTACTACAGAGATCAGACTTTGTTCTTTCACGAAGAACGAGGAGGCTAAGGCAATATAAGAGCCCGCGCCACCAACGATTTTGTCTGTCTTTCCGAAGGGTGTTTCTATGGCGTCAAATGCCACACTACCAACTGCTGCTAATTTCATAGTTCTAAATTGTGCCGCAAAGATAGGTAATTTCAGCGCTTTAGCTATTAAATTATAGTGTTTTCAGCGCTCTTGGATGCGCGTTGCCGTACGCCTTGCGTAATTGCGCAAATGAATTGTGGGTATACACCTGAGTAGCTGATAAATTTGCATGACCCAAAAGGTCTTTGAGCGTTTCTAAACCCGCGCCATTATTGAGCATGTGGGTAGCAAAAGTATGTCGTAGTACGTGCGGACTGCGCTTCTCCACCCCACTTAAGGTGCCCAACACTTCTTTTACCATTCGATAAACAAGTTGAGGGTAGAGTGCTTGCCCATTGATGCGGAGCAATAAATTCGGATGGTCTAGGCCGAGTGCGCGTTTGGCAGCTCTGTACTGATTGATTTTTAGAAGTAACTCTGGAGCAATAGGGATAAGGCGTTCTTTATTGCGCTTACCTAGTACTTTGATATACTGTTGGTTTATTGCAGCATCTTTGAGCTCAATAAGTTCAGAAAGACGCATGCCTGTTTGATAGAAGAGTTCCACGATTAGGCTATTGCGCAATCCTTCAAAATCTGAGGAAAACAAGGCACTTACTTTTTGTGGGTCTAGTTCAGATTCTTTGACAAAAACCGGAAGGCGTTTTTCTCCTTTCGGACCTTGAATGCGTGTCATTGGGTTTTCTTCAAGTTTGCCGTCTTTGCGCAACCATTTAAAAAAAGTGCGCAGTGCGGCAAGTTTGCGATTGACCGAACGCTTGCTCAAGCCTTGTTCTAGCAAAGAAACCATCCAGCCACGAACAGTGGAGGAATTTTGTTCTTGCCAGTCCGAAAGCTGATTGCAGCCTGAAAAAGCACTGAATTGCTGGATGTCTTGGATGTAAGCCAAGCAGGTGTGCCCAGAGTAGCGTTTTTCTTGACGTAAATAATTTTCGAATTCTTGGAGCATAAAAAAAGGAGCCGAAGCTCCTTTCCATACGTATTTTAAAGCAATTGGTTACAATTGCGCACTTTGCATTCTTTGTTTGTATGCAGCGCGAATCACTTCCTGACGACGAGAGATGGATGGCTTCACAAATTCTTTACGGCCACGCAATTGTTTCATCACATTGGTTTTTTCGTACTTTTTCTTGTACTTCTTCAATGCGCGTTCGATGTTCTCGCCTTCTTTAATTGGAATGATCAACATATGCTTTAATTTCTTTGTTTTAAACTTAGGGTCGCAAAGATACGAGAGAAATTCAATTCTACAAAATTATTTCAAAATTTCTCTAGAAATCACCAACTTTTGAATTTCGGAGGTGCCCTCCCCTATGGTCATGAGTTTGGAGTCGCGCAAGAACTTCTCGGCCGGATACTCCTTGGTATAGCCGTATCCGCCCATAATTTGTACGGCTTCGTTGCCGCATTTTACGGATACTTCCGATGCAAAATACTTGGCAAAAGCGCCTTCTTTGGTAACGGGCATTTTGGCATCTTTCTTAGCTGCAGCTTGAAAAGTAAGCAGCTCTGCAGCCTCAATTTGAGTTGCCATATCTGCTAGTTTGAAACCAATGGCTTGAAAATGTGCAATTGGTTGTCCGAATTGCTCGCGTTCTTTGGCGTACTTGACAGAGGCTTCGAACGCACCACGTGCAATTCCGCAACTAAGAGAAGCAATTGAAATGCGACCGCCGTCGAGAATTTGCATGGCCTGCACAAAACCCTGCCCTACTTCACCAATGACGTTTTCGTTCGGAATGCGCACGTTGTCAAAAATAAGTTCTGCGGTTTCACTTGCACGGACTCCTAATTTTTCTTTGATTTTTACCGCTGAAAAGCCTGGCGTACCTTTTTCGACAATAAATGCAGTAATGCCTTTGCTGTCTAGAAGTTCGCCTGTGCGGATCAGGACAACTGATACATCGCCTGAAAGGCCATGTGTAATCCAGTTTTTAGAACCATTTAAAATCCAATGGTCGCCATCGCGAACGGCCGTTGCTTTCATGCGCATGGCATCAGAGCCGGTGTTGGCTTCGGTCAAGCCCCATGCGCCAATCCATTCGCCGCTAGCTAGTTTGGGGAGGTATTTTTGTTTTTGAGCCTCCGATCCATGATAATATATGTGCCCTGTGCACAAAGAGTTGTGCGCAGCAACGCTCAGACCAACGCCTCCGCAGACCTTGCCAAGTTCCATTAGGACAGTTGCGTATTCGTTGTAGCCAAAGCCCGAACCACCGTATTGTTCAGGAATAAAGATGCCTAACAAACCGAGTTCGCCCATTTTTTTCATGACTTCTACCGGGAAAATTTCGTGGTCGTCCCAGTGTTTGAGATTTGGACGGATTTCACGCTCTGCGAAGTCGCGCACCATTTGGGCAAGTAATTGCTGTTGTTCAGTAAAATAGGTACTCATGTTGTTGATTGATGATGGTTGTTGATGAAATAATTCGGGAGAAAGTTAAACCATTCTCAGTGTATTAATAATGTACAATTGATGAAATTTGTTCGCTGAATGGAGCTAATTTTTGTTGGCCATCTAAGAACGACAATTCAACTAAAAAGTCAAAGCCTGCCACTACGGCACCGCTCTTTTCGATCAGTGTGGCTGCGGCCGCTGCTGAGCCACCTGTTGCTAGGAGGTCGTCGTGAATGAGTACGCGCTGCCCAGCTTGGATTGCGTCGGTGTGCATTTCTATAACTGCAGACCCATACTCGAGTTCATAGGCATGTTTGATCTTGTCATAGGGTAACTTGCCTTCTTTGCGGATGAGTACAAAAGGAACACCTAGGCGCATGGCCAAAGGATATCCGAATAGAAAGCCACGACTTTCTATGCCGGCAATTGCGTCTAAGCCTGCATCTTTATAATGTGCAACAAGATGGTCTAGAACGGCATTAGAAACTTGAGGGTTCAGCATGATGGTAGAAATATCCTTAAACAGGATACCTGGTTTAGGGAAATCAGGTACATCGCGGATCACCGACTTGAGTTGCTCTTGAATTGTCATGTCACAAAGATACATAAGGCAAGAGTTTTTTGTATGTCTCCTCATCAATTAATACAGATTCTTTGAGTTCTTTCAATTCTTTGAATCCGCCTTTTTGATTGCGCATCTTAATAATAGAGTTCGCCTGATTCCAGGTGAGATAAGGGTGTTGCTTTAGGGCTTCATAGGTAACAGAATTTAAAGCAAGCCTTTCCACCTCTTTATTGATTTCTAGATATTGTTGGGCTTTATCAATAAGTTCAACCTTCATTCCTTTGATTTCAAAAAGTTGATTTAGATGTAAGAAGCCTCCTAAGCGCGAGCGGTAAGCAATGATCTTTTCAGCGGTATACTGACCAATACCCGGCAAAGCCACCAACATGTCAACTGTTGCAGAATTGAGGTCTAATTTTTGGATTTTCTTCTCTTGAATTACAATTTCGGACGCTTTGCCATCGCCTTTTTTTGAAGAGGCGTACTCAATTGGTTGATTAAAGATCAGTGAATCGGTAATGAGGTTTAATAAATCAAGAGGTAATACACGAATGCGTCGCATTTGCTCGAGTGAATGAAAACCATACTTATCTCGGTAACGCAATATGGAGATTGCTTGTTTGGAACTAAGCCCTAGACGCTGCCAATCGGATGCATTAAGGGATTGAGGTGCACAGCGCTTCCATAGTGGCTTAAAACGTGTAGAGGCATATGTAGAGGTCTTGTTGCGGCCGGCAAATGCATGCTTGATTTTGCTTTCTTGCACGTAAGTCCACTCGTAAGAGAGTTCAGGTTTCGAGAAGTACGCTTCTAGGCGTGGAAGGAAGATCACCAAAACGCATACACAAAGCCAAATAAGGGTGCCACGCTCTAAACGCTTGGAGAAAATGACAAATGGTTTTTTCATGTAAGCCTCAACGAGAACTTAGCATGCTTATTGGTTAAGCTGACGTTCTTTTCGCTTCGATTAAGTAATATACCGGAATGCCCAAAAGAACGATAAATAGACCCATGCCTGCATTTCGGAAATCGTAGATCAATAAATCGATACAAATGGCGAGTGTGAGGACAATATAAAGGGCAGGAATGTAAGGGAATCCCCAAGCTTTGTATGGCCTAGGCGTATCAGGTTCTAGTTTGCGAAGTCTAAAAATGCCGTAAATAGTAATGATATAAAACAATAAACTGGCAAAGGTGCTGTAGGTAAGCAAATCGCCATACTTGCCAGACAAGCAGAGTACGCTGGCCCAGGCGCATTGGATCCAGAGGGCACGTGCCGGAACACCATTCGAATTGAGCTGGGCGGCACTTTTGAAGAATAGCCCGTCTTTTGACATGGCGTAGAACAAGCGCGAGCCCGCCAGAACCAAACCATTGTTACAACCAAAAGTAGAAACCATAATGAGGCCCGCCATTAAAAGAATGCCAGCGTCTCCGAAAATAACATATGCAGCAGATGCACCTACTCTATCGTTACTGGCAAATAGCATCCCTTGGTCAATCGGATTGAGGCCATCTGGGCTACCGTTCACTGGTAGCAGTGCGAGATACGCGATGTTTGCCAAAACATAAATGACCGTTACAATCAAAGTGCCGAAAAACAAACTTTTCGGTATATTCTTTTTAGGATCCTGGATTTCGCCAGCAATGAAAGTAACGTTATTCCAGGCATCGGCCGAAAACAAAGAATTGATGATTGTTGCCCCTAAGGCTCCAACCAACGCCCAACCTGTTAATGGGATTTGAAAAACTTTATCACCGCCATTGGCAATTACGGTTTTACTCGCCTTCCAAGCATCGGTAAAATTCAGTGCAAAAACATCAGTTTTCAGGCCAAGATAGATACCTAGCACAATGAGTGCGCCCAAAGCAAATAACTTTGCAAAAGTGAAAACAAACTGGATTATTTTTCCGTTTTGTACACCGCGCGCGTTGGAATAAGTGAGCAATACAACCGAGGCAATAGCGAGCACCTGTGCCCAAGAAATACTCAGAAAAGACGTTTCAAATATGAAACTATTCAAACCTGGGAAAAATACGGCTGTATATTTAGCAAAAGCTACTGCTACTGCCGCAATGACACCAGTTTGAATAACTGTAAAGACTGTCCAGCCATAAAGAAACGAAGCCATTTTGCCGTAAGCGCGCTGGATGTAAACATACTGCCCGCCCGCATTCGGCATCATGCCAGCTAGTTCTCCATAACTCAGTGCTGCAAATATGGTTATTAGGCCCGTCAGAACCCAAAGCACAAGCAACCAAGCTGGCGAACCGATTTCGCGCAGCATGAGAGTGGAAACAATAAAAATTCCCGAACCGATCATAGAACCCGACACCAATAAAGTGGCATCGAGGAGGCCGAGGGAGCGCTTATTGTCGCTAGCCATTAGTCTTCTTCTGAGGCATTTACAATTGCGTCATGACCAGTCAGGGACTCTTCGAACGCATAGCCGTTAAGGTTACTATGTTTACGTGAATACAAGAAATAGACAATCAAGCCTAATGTTGACCAAATGATAAACGCTACCCAGGTATCAGGACGCACAAAATACATGAGGCCAAAGTTAAATCCTGCGCCGGCAATTGCCACAAACCAAACTGCAGGCGTCTTAAACGGACGCTCTAATTGTGGTTGTTTGATACGCATGATCAAAACGGCAATAGAAATCATGGCAAAAGCTAGAAGCGTACCCATCGAACACATTTCTGAAACTTTATCTATTGGTGTTGTTGCTGCAACGATAGAGACTATTCCGCCGACTAACAACGTACTTCTAAACGGGGTCTTGTAGGTTTCGTGAATTTTGCCAAATACTTTAAATGGCAACAAGCCGTCTTTAGCCATACCCAAGAAGATACGTGTTTGACCAAGCATCATGACGAGCATGACAGAAGTAAGACCCGCAACAGCAGCAATAGTAATCAGAACTGTTGCCCAAGGCATACCAATGCCTTCAAATGCGGAGGCAACAGGTGCCTTGATGTCGAGCTCATTGTAAGGAACCATTCCGGTTAATACCAATGAAACAACAATGTATAAAACTGTACAAATGACCAATGACATGATGATGGCAAAAGGAACGTCCTTCTTAGGATTTATGGCTTCACCTGCCTGAGTAGATACCGCATCAAAACCAATATAGGCAAAGAATACGATGGTGGCTGCGGTGACTACCCCTGACCACCCAAATGAAGTGGAGCCATCGGGGTTGTTCACTGTTTCAGGAATGAATGGTACGTAGTTGTCAGTGTCAATAAAGAAGAAACCAACAAAGATGACAAACAAGACAACTGCTACCTTCAGAATAACAATCATGTTATTGGTTTTGGCAGCCTCTTTAATCCCTTTCACAAGAATAGCTGTAACTACCCAAGTAATAAGAAATGCTGGTAAATTAAAGGCAAAATCTGGTGTTGGAATACCCGCTTCATGTGCTTTTTCAGCAGCAGTTAATGCGTCGTTCATGAGCCACATGGGAGGATGTATATCGAATTGATGCAGTAGCTTTTCGAAATAACCACTCCAGGCTACGGCTACGGTTGTGGCGCCCATCATATATTCCAAAATGAGATTCCAACCGATGATCCAAGCGAAGAGCTCACCCATGGTGCCGTAAGAATACGCATATGCAGAACCTTCGACTGGTAAGATAGAAGCAAATTCAGCATAACAAAGCGAAGCAAATAAACAACCCACACCAGCTATGACGAAAGACAACGCCAACGCCGGACCAGCGTGGTCGTGAGCAGCTATACCAGTTAATGTAAAAATACCACCGCCGATTATAGCGCCAATTCCTAAAGAAGTAAGCCCCCATCGACTTAAAACGCGGTTGAGGTCATTTTTTTTCATGTCACGTTCGAAGTGACTTACCGGTTTTTTTCTCCAAACACTCATATTCGTTTATTTTTAGGTAGGTAAAGATATATTTTTTTATGAATTACAGCAGCGCAAATGTTTGCTCAAGGGAAAGTGGTTCGTAACCCAACACCGTACGAGCTTTGTCGAGTATAAAACCAGTATGTGGCGGGCGTTTGGCTGGTTGTTTAAGTGTAGAACTACTCAGTTTGCTTACTTGCGTCATAGGTAGCTTGTAATAGGCCGCTACCCGCTCTACAATTTGATAAATTGAGAGCGTCTCTGGGCCTGCAATATGAAAAATACCTGTTTGACCCAATTCGCAAATGCGTACACAGGCCCATGCGAGGTCGTCGGCCCAAGTTGGTGCTCTGAATTGGTCGTCGACTATTTGCAAGGGATCGCCTTTTTCTAGAGCTTCTTTCGCCCAAAGAATGAGATTTGATCGAGAGAGTTGTTCGCCGCGGCCATAAACAATAATGGTGCGAACGATGGAATAACTAAGGCCTTCTGAATGCTGCACAATTTTTTCGGCTTCCACCTTGGAACGGGCATAAACACTAAGCGGATTAGGTTGATCAGCCTCAGCGTAGGGCCCTGCCAAACCATCAAATACAAAATCTGTCGAGAGCAATTGAAAGTGGATACCTAGCCTTTGGCAGCACTTGGCGAGCATGAGAACGGCTTGGCGATTGACTAGGTCACAGGCCTCCGGATGGAGCTCACATTGATCCACGTTGGTCATGGCTGCGGTATGAATGACATGAGTAGGCTGGTATTGCGTCAATACCGTTTGCAAATTCTCTTCATCTGTGATGTCTAATTTCTCATAAGCATCCTCCGGACATTTGGAATTGCGGTTGGGTCCACTTGAGGTGGCTAAAAATTCAATATGCTTAGCGAGGCATAAATCGACAATTTTCTGACCTAAAAGGCCATTACTGCCGGTAATGAGCAATTTCATAAATCCCAAATTGATTGTTTGCGTTTGGCTTGAAACTTGAAATAATGCTTGTGCTCGAGGATCCAGGCCATGATCAGGTAAAGGAGCACTGGCGAGCCTAAGCCAATAAAACTAAAGTAGATAAACCCAAGCCTCACTTTGTTGGTGCGGATCCCTAAACGGCGGGCCCACCACTCACAAACCCCAAAAGACTGGAGTTCGAAGAAGAAAACAATTTTTTGTAAGAGGCGTCTCATGGGTCAAAAACAAAAGGCGTCTTCCGACGCCTTTCTTGTTATAATCTTGGAAGTTGTTTAAACTTGAGGTATTCAGGATCTGCCGCAGGAGCCGTCTTTGGATCAAAAGTTGTACTGGTGATCTTGGCGGTTGTTCTACGGTTGATGGTATGTAGTTTTTCAAACTTAGCTTTATCGGATGTTTTGAACTGATTGATGTAATCCTCTGTGAGGATGACTGTTTTTCCAGTTTCGTCTATCCAAGTTGCAGGCTCAGCCTCTCCGCGTCCAACCGGACGAATACGGCGTGGATCTATGCCACAAGTTTCTACTAAATGCTTGTAAACTGCTTTAGCACGGTTTTCAGAAAGCATTTGGTTGCGTGCGTCGCCACCACGTGCATCTGTGTGCGAGAATAAATCGATGGTCACATTAGGATATTCTTTGAGCATGCTATCTAAGAACTTAAGGGAGTCTAAAGACATACAAGTTGCATCGTTGATAAATACCCATTGGTCGAATACGTAACGGATTTCTGGCGTACGAATTTCACCAACTGGCAATAAAGGCATTTCAATTAAGAAGCTCTGGCTTTGCTCTAAACCTACTGTGGAGAATTTAGCTCCTTTTTTGTCCTCGTAATAACCTTCTTTTTCTGCCTTTAAAGTGAATTCTTTGCCAGCAAGGATGTAACGGCCCTTTTTGTCAGGCATGACATCCCAAGCAATTTTGCCATTTGATTTGGTAACGCCTTCTAATTTTGTGCCGTCTGAAATAGTCACGTATACTTTAGCGCCAGCTAATTTTTTAGACTTCTTACCCGACTCGTATACGGTTACACGCAGATCAAATAGATTTGGAGGCGTGTTGAAACTCCAAATTTCTGGTGCATATTCTTGGTTGCTGGTTGTTTTGCGCTCAGAGGTAAAGAAACCAGACTTTCCATCGAAGTCAGACATTGCGTAGTCATTGCCCTGCGAATTGAAAGGGTAACCCATATTTTTAACGCCTGTCCATTTGTTGGTTTCACCAGAAACTGCTTCAGCTACAAAAATGTCAAGACCGCCAATTCCTGGTAAGCCATCAGACGCAAAATACAATTGGCCATTTGGTCCGAGTGAAGGAAAAAGTTCATTGCCGGCAGTGTTGAACATTGCACCCATGTTGTGCGGAATGGAATCCCAGGTTTTGGTGCGTTTGTCGAATGTCACATACCAGAGGTCGCGGCCACCGAAAGATTTTTCTCCATTCGGACTTTTTTTCATGTCCGATGCGAAAATCAACATTTGGTCATCAGATGACAAACAAGGATGACCCACTGAAATAGTATCAGAAACTGTAAGTGATATTTTTTTAGGGTCATCGAAGTCTTGACCGCTCATAGTAGCTGTCCAGATTTCGCAACCGAGGTCCATTTTTTCGGCATTAGGACAACGCGTGAAATAAATATTTTTGCGTTTGGAATCGAAAGTTGCTGAACCTTCGTTGGCTGTAGTGTTGACAACTCCTTTGGTGTCTAGAGATTTTACACTCGTTGGATTGCCATTTACATCGTACTCAGCGATGTAGAGGTCCATGTATTTTTCACCAGAAATGGGATCTCTTTTGGTTCCAGTGCTTTCATCGCGAGAAGAACTGAAGACAACAACCTTACCTTTTTTGTCCATGAAGGTGGGCGCCATATCCATTTGTTTGGTGTTGATTTTAACCTCTGGCTTCACTACTAATCTTGACGTTTCGAATTCATCGAAGTCCTTGTATTTCTCACAAGCCATGATAGCGTCATCTACTTCTTTGGTGCGAGACTTAGGAGCAATGCGCTTGAATTCACGGTAGCTTTTGATGGCATTATCGAAGTCTTTCATCATGCGCTGCATGTCGCCTTTGTAGTAATATACTTCGGGTACAACATCGAAATACTTGAGTTCGATACAGGTGCCATACCAATCATTGGCTTTATCGTAGATTTCAATTGCGCGGTAAGATTCTGCAATTTTAAAAGCCATGTCGCCTTTTTGGCGCAAAGAGCCACGTGCTCCTAATTTTTTATAGGCATCTTGACAAACGTTAATGGCTTCAAAGTAGTTTCCAGAGATAAATACTTCATTGGCCTGACGAACGAACTTTGGATCGGGAAGGGTTTGAGCAAAACTCACCGATGCGGTCATCAAGGATAGAATAGCGGCAATGAATAATTGTTTCATAAAGCGTAGTTTTAGCTTGGTAAGCAACCAAGGAAAGCAAAAATAGAGAAATTTTATTTAAAATCCGAACAATAGGTTCGCCACCGTTCTAATAAGCGCTGAAAACCATTAGGAAGCTCAGAATCAAACTCCAGATACTCTTTTGTTCTTGGCTGTATAAAACCTAATGTTTTGGCATGTAATGCTTGACCCGGAAGCAGGGCAAAATTATTCGTCATGAATTTTTCGTAGGCAGTAGATTTGGTGCCTTTAAGAATACGATCGCCGCCGTATTCGAGGTCATTGAACAAGGGATGGCCAATAAATTGCATGTGTGCACGAATTTGATGGGTACGGCCTGTTTCTAATTTGCATTCTACGAGGGTAACGTAACCAAAACGCTCTAACACTTTGTAGTGAGTTACGGCCGGTTTGCCATAAGCACCATCCGGAAAAACCGTCATTACTTTGCGGTTCTTGAGCGATCTGCCGATGTGGCCGGTAACTGTGCCATCTTCGCTGATATCACCCCAAACGAGTGCATAATAGCGCCTTTCGGTAGTTCGGTCGTAAAACTGTTTGGCTAGATCATTGAGCGCATTTTCAGTTTTGGCCACCACGAGTAAACCGGTAGTGTGTTTGTCAATGCGGTGTACCAGACCAGGTCTTCCGAAATAATCTTTTGGCAAGGTTGGTAAGTTGTCAAAATGATAAACCAATGCATTGACAAGCGTTCCGGAATAGTTACCATAACCCGGATGCACTACCATGTTGGCTTCTTTATTGACTACTAATAAATCGTCGTCTTCATACGCCACAACAATCGGAATATTCTGGGCAATAAGTTCGATTTCGCGAACAGGATATGGCAAAACGATTGCGATGTCATCACCGGGCTTGACACGGTAATTTTGCTTTACTGCCGAACCATTGACGTGTATATTGCCATTTTTTGCAGCAACTTGAATTTTGCTACGGGAGGTGTCGGCCATCCGATCGAGTAAGAACTTATCAATGCGCACAACCTCCTGTCCGGGGTCGGCCTTAAATCTATGGTGTTCAAAGAGGTCGGCCTCTTCAACTTCAATTTCTAAATTTTCGCTCATTAGTGATTAACGACCAGTTTGAGTACGCGGAGCTGCGTCTGAGGACATTGTAAGAAATAGACCCCATTTGGTAACATACTGACATCGAATGTTGTTGTAGTTTGTGTTTGTTGCACCTTGCCTACTGCATCAAGTAAACAAATTGGTGTGCCTTGCAATGAAGCTGGCAACTCAACTGTAAATGCTTGACTTGCCGGGTTTGGATAAACCAACCAATCCAAGGCCTCCACATTATTTTGAGCGAAGCCAAGACTGGCATCTAAGGCCGTTGAAAAGATAGGATGAATCATGGCTGAACCTTCAAAAGGAGAGGTGTACCATGTGAATCCGCCGTCTACACTATATTTTACTTTGTCTGAGTGATCAATATTGCGGTCAAGGCCTAGATTGAGGCGTTCGGCATCTAGTTGTCGCCAACCAATAAAAAAGGACGTCGGAACACCCACTTTTTGAGTATCAGTAAAATAATACGGGACAAAAATCCCGCGCTCTTCTCCATACAGCGGGCTGCGTGGAAAAAAGACGTCGTCTTCATAAAGAAGCGTTCCTGGTTGGCCATTTTCATTGCTCCAGACACTCAACAAAAAGAGTTTAGAGGATACATCCGTAACAGAAGGAACAAAGTGAAATGAAACGCCTACCAATGAATCGGCTTCATAAGCGTTGTATTCAACAGCTAACCTCGCTTGCATGCCTGTCGGGCCAAAAGCTGCCTCTGCACTGCCGTCGTCGTAACTATAAAAATTGAAGAAAGGTTGATAAAAGCTCGTGGTGTCATTGAGCGTTAGATTTGGGAACTGCACACTGATATCTCCCTTCACGCGAAAAGCTTGTTGGTCTCCACCCATATTTGTCGGGAAAGAACCAAAAGCGCTAATGTTGTGCGTGGTAAAGTAGGTCGTGGTGGGCTCATAATTTAAATCGCCTGCAGACAACTGGCTCCCTGGAATGCTAAACTGATTGACCTGAGCGCCAGCATACTCCACCACAAACTGACCTGCAATTTGATTGTTTTCTGGGCTTGTACTGCCGTTGTGGACCCCAATCGGAAAATCGTTTCTAAATGGTTTGGGGGTGTTCTTGTAGTGATCCCAAGGAACTGAAGTGTAGTCTTGGAGCAAGGAATTCATAGGGTAAACCCAGGCAAAATCTTTGAATAAGGTATCGGCTTGATTAGATTGCGGACGCAAATGGACATAATCGATGTGGAAATGATCTAAAGCGCCTGATAAGGCACCGTAGTTGCTGAACCTAAACTGAAAACCTTTCTTGAAGTATTTGGCTGCTAAAACAGGAATATGAACAACTTTAAATGGTGCTGTGGTGTCTCCCGCCATTGACCATACATGAAACCACTGGTCGAGGTCTTTGGCATAAAACTCTAAGCGCAAAGAGTCTGTGGCTTCTGGAATATCGCCCCAACCTTCTGCCTGAACTAAAAATGAAAAATACAAAGAGTCACTGGCGGTGTAGCCACTGAGGTCGAGTGGTTTGCTATGCAAAAAATCGGCGGTGTTGGTAATTGAAGTGCCAATGGCATAAGGATAACCAGCAGCATCTAGGCCATCAAAAGTCACTACCCCCAAAGAACGCGGTGCAACCCCAAAACGGCGGTTGAGATAAGCGTGATCATCTAGCCAAAGTGCAGAAGGGTTGTTGAGTGTTGCAAAGAAAATGCGCACTGAATCTTGGAAATAACTTGGATTTTGTACCCAAACGGTGTCGGGCGTATCAGGAACGCCAATGGTGTCGTATATATAGTATGGCGGATATAAATTTAAGGTCTGGTAAGCGAGCGGAAAAGCGGAGAAATCTGCGACTTTAACAGCTGTGGTTGCAAAATTAGTATCGGTAAATGTACTGGTTGCGATGTCAAATGTGCGACGGAAAGTTGCTTGATCAGTAAAGGTTTGGTTTGGGCTAAGCGCAGCTAAAGTATTTGGATTGAGTAGCTGGTAATAAAGTGTGGAGCTTACGCCTGGATCGTTGTATTGCGCAGTATATTTCTGGAATTTGTCCGTAGAAAACTCATCAAAAAAAGGCAAGGAAAGTGTATCTGAGGTGTAGTAAAAAGTACTATCGATGCTGTGGGCAGTGCTTTTAAGTACTTGGCGAATGTTACTTAACTCAAAATTTCTGGTAATGGGGCCTTTTTCGAAACCTTGCGACCAAAGTGAGGTCGAAAGTAAAGCAATTGAAAAAAGAATTATGAAACGCGTCATGGCTTAAGGGTTTTGTCCGTCTCCTCCTTTTTGCATAGAGAGGATAAATTGAGTGGACTTAAAAACGGTAGTTCCTTCAATATATTCTGGCGATTGTGAAAAAATTCGGGCCGCTGCCGAGTCTTGGCTCGTTAGGCAATCTGGGCAAATGAACGAGTAGGAGCTTACGCCGAGCGTATCAAAAATATAGCGCGCCTCAGACATTGTAAGGCCAATGAAGTTTTGCAAGGCAATTGGCTCGCCTTCGTCGTTTTGACCCACAATTAAGGTTACTACTGCGCCAATTGGCAAGCGGTCACCTTCTTTGATGCGACGACCTTTGTAACGTTGATCGAGGACCGAACCGTTGGCCTCGGCGGTAGGTTGGTACTGAATAATGAAACGCAAGCCGCGTTGTTCTAGGATACTTTGGGCAAACTGAATTTGTTTGTGAAGCAAACTCGGCATTTCGACAAGTTGGTTTCTTTTGGACAATCTCAAACCAATTATTCGGCCAGACTTTACGTAAACTTGCGAAAGTGAAGTTGGTTCAACGAGTTGCTCTACAACGGTTCCTTCTGGTAGTTTTGGGTCGTAGATGCTATCTAAGATTTGATAGGTTAGGTCGAGGTCTTCTATGCGTTGTTTGGCTTTTTCGCCAGACAAGCCAACAAAATTGGGAACAGCTATTTTTTCGCCGTGATTGGTAGCAAAATCTAAATAAAGTATGGTTGCAAATACCATGACGAGGTAGAATAAAATGACCAGTCCAAAATGCTTCCAGAAGTGTTTGGTCTTTACAAATGGTATGATCAACCTAAGCGTACTTTTGATTTTATCCAACATAGTATAGCGGTAAGTGTGTTACAAAGATGCTTAGAAATTTGGAGAAAGCGCATGAGAACTAAAGAAGTCGTCGATAAACTGCAATGCTTCATCGGTAGAATCGGTGATTTTGAACAAGGACAAATCGGATTCTGAAATGTATCCTTCTTTGAGTTGGACATTTCGGACCCAATCAAAAAGGCCGCTCCAATAGGCTGTCCCTAACAAGACAATTGGCCTTTTTGCGATTTTTTTTGTTTGAACGAGGGTCATGGCTTCGAATAATTCGTCGAGGGTGCCAAAACCACCAGGCATGATCACAAAGGCTTGTGAATACTTTACAAAAATCACTTTGCGCACAAAGAAATAATCAAACTCTAGGTAGTGGTCGCGGTCGATGTAAATGTTGTGAAACTGTTCAAAGGGTAAATCGATGTTTAGGCCTACGGAAACGCCTTCGCCCTGTTTAGCACCTTTATTGCCAGCTTCCATGATACCTGGGCCGCCACCTGTAATAACGCCATATCCTGCACGCGCAAGTTTTTCGCCAATTTCAACGGCTTGCAAATAATGCGGATGTTCTGGTTGGGTTCTGGCTGAACCAAAAATTGCGACACATGGCCCGGCTTTGGCCATTTTGTCGTAGGCTTCTACGAATTCGGCCATGATTTTAAATATGGACCAGCTATCATTGCTTTTGATTTCTGACCAATCTTTGCGCTGATTCTCCATTGCGAATTATTTTATAATACTGACTTCGAACATTTTTGGCCAGTATTTACCCGTCATATAAATTTTACCTGACTGCGGGTTGTGGGCAATACCGTTCAATACCTCGCCAGTACCCTTTCCTGCCGTTACTAAATTACCTGCATCTATAAGTGCAATAACGCGCCCTAGTACAGGCTCGATGACCGCCACAAAATTGGTGGTGTACACATTAGCATAAATGAGGCCATCAATGTATTCCAACTCATTGAGTTGAGGTAGCGGACCTTGGTCTGTATATACTTCAAGTGTCCGAAGCGTTTGAAAGGTATTGGGGTCTCTGAACGTGAGGCGTTCGGTTCCGTCGGACATAATGAGCTGCTTACCATCGGTGCACAAGCCCCAACCTTCGCCTGAATAACTCAATTCTTTTTTCAATTGGAAAGTTTGAAGGTCATAGACAAAACACTGCTGGTTTTTCCAGGTCAATTGATAAATTTGATCGTTGAGAATAGCGATTCCTTCTCCAAATTTGCTTGCGTCTAGTTTTTGTTGAAAAGTGATACTTCCTTTTTGAAGGGCTTCTCCTGTATTCATGTTGATTTTAGCGACCATAGAACTGCCATCCTGATTGGGGTCGCCGGTGGCTTCGTAAAGCTCGCCGTTCCAAAAAGTAAGGCCTTGCGTGTAATTTTTGGTATTGTGCTGATACGACGTACCTAATTTCAAAGACCATCTTTCGGGTTTGATATCGGACAAGATGCGCAAATTGCGCTGCTCTGTGTAGGTGTTGCCATTGGCGTCGGTCACTTGTAAGTCGAGCAGAAACGCGCCTGTTTTGAAATCCTTGGTGTCGAGGAAATAGAGCTCTTTTTTCTTGGGTTTTTTGACATCAAGTACTATAGAATCGGCGATTTTCAAGACCAAGTTGCTGCAATTCGCTGAGATTTTAATTGGAACCGGAATGGTTTTTCCGTAGGTGGTCGCTAAGTTTTCTTTAAAGCCAAAAGTAGCAGCTTGGCTGTTTTCGTCTGTTGAAGAACTAATAAACGGCGCTAAAAAGCCGGCGAGCAGGCCCAGCACCAAAACCCAAATAATTATTTTTTTCATTTGTCGAGCATCAAGGTTTGTATGGATGTTGCATCAATAGAGCCATGGCTTTCTGCGTAGATTACTTTGCTTTTGTCGATGACGATGCATTGTGGAGATTCGTGCCAAACTTGTGTTTCTGCGGCTACGAAGTTAGAGACCTCTCTGAAGGCAATCAAATCGAGCATCCAACAGGTTATGTCGGATTTTTGAAAGAGCTCGCTGCCTTCAAAACGGCTCAGGATCATGGAAGAAATGGAACAGCGTGTACTGTGTTTGAATATCAATTGCGGGCTAACTTGCGACGCCGCTAGGATTTCGTGCCACTGGGCTTCAGACTGAAAAGGGACCCAACTCATGCCATTCCAGGTTTAAATTGACGCAAGAAACGCGCGTCGTTTTCTGAATACAAGCGCAAATCGGTAACGCGATATTTGAGCTGAGCTATGCGCTCCACACCCATTCCAAAGGCAAAACCAGAATAAGCTTTTGAATCGATGCCGCAAGCTTCTAAAACATTAGGGTCTACCATTCCGCAGCCCATGATTTCAAGCCAACCGGTGTATTTGCATACATTGCAGCCTTTTGCAGCACACAACGAGCAAGAGACGTCGACCTCTGCACTGGGTTCGGTAAATGGAAAATAAGAGGGGCGCATTCGGATTTGGGTTTGCGGACCAAATAATGCTTGAGCAAAATAAAGTAATGTTTGTTTGAGGTCGGCGAAAGAGACATCTTTATCGATATATAAACCCTCGACCTGATGAAAAAAGCAATGAGCGCGTGCAGAGATGGCTTCGTTTCTGTAAACGCGACCTGGAGAAATAGTGCGAATTGGCGGCGCTTGGTTTTCCATTACACGCACCTGAACGCTGCTCGTGTGCGTACGAAGAGCAATTTCTTCTTCACCTTTTTGAATAAAGAAGGTGTCTTGCATGTCGCGGGCTGGGTGCTCTGGCGGAAAATTCAAAGCGCTGAAATTATGCCAGTCGTCTTCGATTTCTGGGCCTTCTGAAACCACAAAGCCTATGCGATTGAAAATTTCGATGATTTCTCGACGGATTAAAGAAAGCGGGTGATGCGCCCCAACTTTAGCGTCTCCGGCAGGACGCGTGAGGTCTTCTTCAGGGCCAACAAGCTGTGTTTGGGTAAGGGCCGCTTTGGCCTCGTGGTACACTTGTTCGGCGCGTTCCTTTAAAGCGTTGACTTGCTGACCATAAGCGCGCTTTTGATCGTTCGGGATGTCTTTAATGGCTGCATACAAATCTTTGAGGACATTTTTAGAGCCTAAAAAACGGATCCGGAATTGTTCAAGCGTTTGTTCGTCCGAAAGCTGGACACTATTTAATTCGAGCGATAAATCTTCAATATTCATTTTTAAGCGGTTCTGTTGTAACCTTTTGACCCTTCTAGTTGTTTAACAACGAAAAATCATGGTATTCATGCAAATGTACGAGAAAAAAAAGCTGCATCATATCGCTATCATCGCATTTATATCGATGATTTCAATGGTGTTTTTTTTAGTTTCGTGTAAAGAAACCCCGCCCACAACATTAGAAGTTACAGTTGTCAATACCAACGGAACAGTCATTTCTGGGGCCAAGGTGTGGTTGGTTGCCGAACCTACAGACACCGCTCATAATGCTATTGCAGTGGAAGACAGCACATTGACCGATGCAAGCGGCAAAGCAAAATTTGACCTCAGTTCGTTTTACAAACCGGGACAAATTGGCGTCATGCAAATCAAGGTCAAAGGCTTCTATTTTGGGCTTACCGGCGAAGCACTTGCAGAAATTACGGAACAGGAACGCAATCAAGTCTTACTACAAATACAATAAACCCTTCGCATTGAAGTTTTAAAATTCAAAAATTAAAATGTAAATTTGAGACATTCAAAACCTATGAAAACTATACTATCCAGCTTTTTCGCACTTTCGCTGCTCTTTATTTTGGGCGGTTGTGAGCCCAAAGACCCTGCCATTATTAAGGTTTTTGTCCGCTCGTCTTCTAATCAGCTCATCGACGGCGCTAAGGTCATTATCATCGGTGACCAACAATCTACTCCAGCTACCTTTGCCTACGTAGATACCACCTACACCAATTCTTCCGGTTTTACTTCCTTTGACATGGACCAATACTTCTCTCTTGCAGGTGAAGCCAACAAAACCGGCTACTTTGATATCATCGTCAAGTATAACAACAAAACAGCATACGGTTATACACGTGCCAAAGTGCACACAACTGCTGTTGAAACCATTTACCTACCCAACTAAACACCATGAAAAAGATCCTTATCATCGCATTGGCTGCCACTTCGCTTGTTTCGTTAAGTTCTTGCCGTAAAAAAATGGATACTATTGCGCACATTTACGTCAAAGACGAGACCAACGCAAGTGTATCAAACGCCATGGTTGTTTTGTACGGTACCAACACACAACAAACGCCTCAGCAAGTTGCTGTTTACGATACCGCCTACACTAATGTAAACGGTTTGGCAACTTTCAACTACAACGAACTCTATCAACTCGGGCAAGCAGGTGTTGCGGTATTGGATATCAAAGCTCAGAAAGGCAACAAAGTTGGACAAGGCATTATCAAAATTGAAGCTGAAAAAGTCAACGAAGAAACCGTTTATATCCAGCCTTAATTCAGCTTACGCTACAATTTTCTTGACCAAACTCTGATTGGTTCCTAAGATATCATCCAGGTTCAAATAACACTGTGTGCTATCTGGGAAACTAATTTCGTATTCTGTTATAAATCCTAATTCATAACGACACATATACTCGCTGGCTTCTATTCCTGCTAATTTTTGAAGCTTGGAAATAACTCCATTGAGCTCTGACATCTTAATGAGCAACTTAGACTCATAAGTTAAGACGTCGTCTTGCATGCGGCCTACTAACGTAACCTCTGCGTCTTGATTGTTAAACCAAATGTGTTGAATAGCAAATCTTTTGTTCATGGCGTTTTGTTTTGATGATACAAAGTTGCAATACATGATCGTAAACAATTTACGTTCTTCTTTTCATCCTGATTTACGGAATAAATCGCTAATTTTACGGCATGTCTGAGGATCAGCCAATGTCGTTTTTAGATCACCTCGAGGAGCTCCGCTGGCGCTTGTTCAGGGCCGCTATTGCCGTCATTATTTTTTCTATCGTCATCTGGATCTACCAACGCGAAATCATGGAGCATGTTTTTCTCAATATGGTTGACCCCGATTTCATTACCTTTAAATTACTTTGTCAATATTTGGGCGTTTGTGTCGAACAAATCAATGTCGACTTTCAAAGCACTACGCTAGCTGGTCAGTTCTCTTATGCGCTCATGATGAGCATGATGGGCGGGGTCGTTTTGGCTTTCCCCTACATCTTCTATCAGTTGTGGGCTTTCGTTAAGCCAGGGCTCAAAGGAACTGAAAAACAAATGGCAAAAGGCATCGTGTTTTATGTTAGTCTTCTTTTCTTTTTAGGGATTTTATTTGGTTACTATGTGGTAGCGCCGCTTAGCGTGCAATTCTTTGGTGCTTTTCAAATCACACCAGAAATCAAAACAGACGTCACAATTGCCTCTTACATGAGCACCATTCTCTCCACTGTTTTTTACACCGGACTTTTCTTTTTGTTTCCAATTGTCACCTTCCTTTTGGTCAAAATCGGACTATTTACCCCTGATTTTTTAATCAAATACCGCAAACACGCCATCGTCGTCATCCTCATCTTGGCTGCTGTCATTACCCCGCCAGATGTCATTTCACAAGTCATCGTGACCATTCCGATCTATATTTTGTTTGAAGTCAGTATTTTAGTTGCTAAGCGCGTCGAAAGAAATAAAAAGGACTAATGCGTTCGCTGAGTTTTTTGTTTTTCAATTGTTGCTTCCTAGCGTTATGGTCTCAACAAACGAATATCAGCGGAACAGTAACTGACAAAAAAGGAGATCCTCTCAGTTTCGTGCAAATTCAATTCTTGGATAGCAAGATTGGCACCAAATCCGACTCACTTGGTCAGTTCAATATCAGCACCTACTACCCTACCGATACACTCGTTTTCAGACTTCTCGGTTTTCAAACCGAAAGGGTTAAAATTAAAAAAGACCAGAGCCAAGTTTTGGAGGTCAAGATGCAAACCCAAGACAAAGAAATTGCCGAAATCTTCTTAAAAGCGCCGCTCGAAACTCGTGGCGCACAATTGCACAGACGCATCATCCAATATAAAGATGTGAACAACAAAGAAAAGCTCGATGCCTATCAATATCATCTTTACAATAAAATTCAACTCGATGCTTCGAACCTAGATTCCGGACTCCTCAATAATCCGCTTGTAGACAGATTATCAATTGTCAAAAACTACCTTCAAACCGACTCTAGCGAGAAATCATTATTGCCAGTCATCTTATCCGAAAGTGTTTCGGACTTCTACTATCTCAAAGATCCTAAACTGAAGAAAGAACAAGTCGAGGCCTCGCATATTACAGGGGTAGAAAACATGCAGACGACGCAGTTTCTTGGCGACATGGCCCTTGAGCTCAACATTTATGACAACATCTATGATTTATTTAATAAGTCATTCATAAGCCCTTTAGCGCCTTTTGCACGCAGTTATTATCAATTTTACCTCGACGACTCTACCTTTATCGGAGCCGATTGGTGTTACAAACTTCGTTTTGTGCCGAAGAGGACAGGAGACCTCGTATTTGAAGGACACATGTGGGTGCACGACACCACCTACGCAATTAAAAGATTTGAGGCAAATATTGCGTCTGGTGCAAATCTCAATTATATCCAAGAGTTTTACTTTGAACATACCTTTGAACAAGTACAAAAGGAAGTTTGGATGCTCACTTCTGAAAAAATGGTGCTTTCATTTAAATTAACAGAAAAGTCCAAATTTTTAGGCCTGGTTGGGCGCAAGTATAGCCAACGCAGCCATTTTATCATCAACGAGCCAAAGCCCGAGGCCTTCTATCGCTCTTCAAATACCGTAGATGTGCTCAACAACGCCCAAGAACGCAGCGCACAAGAATGGGCTGCACTTAGACCAATAACTTTAAACGAAAAAGAACTCCGAATCCAAGAAATGGTAGACTCCCTTGAGGCGCAACCATTTTATCAAAACATGCGCAAGCTCACCTACTTGGCCAGCACAGGCTATTGGCCTATTCACAAAATAGAACTCGGATCTGTTGCCTCTTTAGTGAGCGCTAACCCCGTAGAAAATTTAAGAGTAGCCTTAGCCCTGCGTACTTCCAATGAGTTCTCAAAAAGACTTGAGCTCGGTGGGCGACTTGCCTATGGCTTTGGTGATGAACGATTCAAGTATAACCTGAAGCTGCGCTACAATATTACCCCTCAAAAACGCGGCATGCTGACCGCCTATTACAACTACGACATCGAGCAAATTGGGCAAGCACCTACAGCTGCTTCTATGGGCACCTCGTTTGTGACGTTTCTCAGTACCGCCCCCTTCGACAAACTCACGTTTGTGCAAAAAACTGGGGTGAGTCTAGAAAAAGACATCAAAAAAGACCTCATCCTTTACGGGGCAATTGAATGGAAAAACTACACACCTCTTGGCTTAGCCACCTATCAACAATTAAGCGGATTCGATACCATTCAGATTTCACAACTGACCGCAACCGAACTCACCACACGCATCCGTTGGACCAAAGACGAAGAATTTCTTTCCGGGTCCTTCGATCGAACAGCACTGCGTTCGCCCTACCCCATCTTGTCTTTTCAAGGAATTTTTGGATTTAAGGATATTTTGAGAAGCAACTACCGCTATCAAAAATATGAGTTCCAATTTGAACACAATACGCAACTAGGCGTACTCGGCAGAATGCGCTACGGTTTTACCCTAGGTTATATCAACGGAACGGCAGCCTACCCACTGTTAAAAGTACACGAAGGCAATCAGTCTTTGTGGCTGCTTACCAGCACCTTTAACATGGTAAATTTCATAGAATTCATCAGCGACCGCTACGTTATTGGTTTTGCAGAAAACCGATGGGAGGGTCTGTTTTTCGATCGTATTCCACTGCTGAAGGCAAGTAAAATAAGGCTCATTACCACCGAACGCATCATGCTTGGTAGTCTTTCACCCAAGCACAATCAAGCCTTGATCATACCTGACTTTGTGAGGCCATTTAACGGAGTGCCTTATGTGGAGGTTGGCATTGGTATTGAAAACATTTTTAAAGTGATCAGGATCGATGTCTTATACCGTGCTACTCATCAAATGCCCGGTACGAGCCCGTTTGGGATCAAAGCCCGATACTCGCTAAATTTTTAGTAATTTCGATTTGTGAAACTCAGCACTACCGACATCTGTAAAACTTACCGCGGACGCGCCGTCGTGAATGGCGTAAGTGTCGAAGTAAATCAAGGAGAAATCGTTGGTTTACTTGGCCCAAATGGCGCTGGCAAGACCACATCATTTTACATGATGGTAGGTTTAGTCAAACCCGACACCGGCAACGTATTTTTAGACGACACCGACATCACCAAATTTCCGATGTACAAGCGCGCCCAACTTGGCCTAGGTTACTTGCCACAAGAAGTTTCTGTTTTTCGGAAATTGAGTGTAGAAGACAACATAATGGCTATTCTCGAGATGGGCCCGCTCAACAAAGCTGATCGCCAAGCCAAGTTAGAAAGTCTCCTGGAAGAGTTCAACTTAGGTCATGTCCGTAAAAATCTCGGCGACCGTCTGTCCGGCGGTGAAAAACGACGCACCGAAATAGCCCGTGCACTGGCCACTGACCCCAAATTTGTGCTCCTAGACGAACCCTTTGCTGGTGTTGACCCAATTGCCGTAGAAGACATCCAAGCCATTATCTCAGAACTTAAAAAACGCAATATCGGCATCTTAATTACCGACCACAACGTTCAAGAAACACTTTCTATTACCGATAGAGCTTACCTGCTTTTTGAAGGAAAAATCTTGAAATCTGGCACAGCCAAAGAATTGGCCGCAGACGAACAGGTCCGAAAAGTTTATTTAGGTCAAAATTTCGTCTTGCGGACTTCCTAATTGCGTTTAGCGCAATAAATGCACAACACCCTCGCGCTGCCTGCGGATATACGGCTCATGACAAGGCCTGAATTTAAGTACGTAGTTGTATAAACCATCTTGACACTCAAATCCGTTGTAGGTGCCGTCCCAACCTTCGCTTGCATTTTGACTCACAAATACGCGTTCACCCCAACGATTGAAGATTTCTAATGACCAATCGCTCACCTCGAATGCAGTGACTACTTTAAAAATTTCATTGCGGCCATTGCCATCTGGAATAAAGCTATTTGGGGCATAAATACTAAATGGCTCAACTTCTATACTTGCATAGGCGGTATCTGTACAACCAAACGCATTGGCAACTACCTGATACGGATAGTCTGTGCCCCCGGATTGATACGCATGCACAAAATTGGCCGTATTGTATTGGAAAGCATAATCTTCAACAAAATACTGATAGGTAGCAGCATCTACAGACAAATCGGTAAAAACAGCCTCGTTTTGGCAAACATCAACCTTTTCTGGGCTGATCGCAAAGCCCGCCTGAGGCGAAGGATGCACTGTTACAACATCTTGCTGTGCCATAAACAGC